>DASVJU010000057.1:0-8773 GCA_036385755.1 Thermoanaerobaculia bacterium | reverse complement strand
ACCTGGAGCCCTCCGCGGGGCCGAAGAAGCGCCTGCCGGGCGCCGGCTCCGGCAAGAAGTGAACGCGCCCCGACGCATTCTGCTCGTCGACGACACGCCTGAAATCGCCGAACTGCTGACCTTCGCGCTCCGCGATCACGGTTACGAAGTCGTCGCCACCGGCTACGCCGTGTCGATTGGCCAGCGCCTCCTCGATGAGCGCGCCGACGCGCTCGTGCTCGATTGTTCCGCCTTCGACATGAGCGAATCGCTCTTCGATATGGTACGAGACGAGCCGGTTCATGCCGACCTTCCGGTCGTGATCATCAGCGATACGCCGGAGGCGGCGGACGCAAGCCTTCGGTCGCGGCAGGCAGGCCGTGTCCTCCTGATTCCGAAGCCGTTTACCGGTGCGCAGGTGGCACGCGCGCTCGACGAGCTGCTCGCAATCGCCCCGACAGCGGATCACGCCCCAACCGGATCCTGAATTGCCGATGCCGAGCTGGAGCCTGGACGACTGGCAGTACCTCGAGCGTCGGGTCGTCGTCGACCCCAAGGGGCGACGGTGGTCCGTCGCACTGATGGACGTACTCGGTCAGGCGGGCGATCCCGACAGGCCGGCCGCCATGGTCGAGCTCGAGTACGCCTCCGGCCGGTATTTCACGCTCGTCTACTCGGGCGGCGGTACGCTGCAATGGGAACGCGGCTACCCGTCGCTCCCGGAGGCGACAGGGGCCTACGAACGCCTGCTCGCGGCCGTCCTCGACGGTCGCGTGGATCCCGCACAACCGGTCTTCCGGCAGGACCTGGAAGATTGACGGGGGGTCATCGGAGTCCGCGTCCGGTCGTGAGGTAGACGGCGAACGTGCCCAGCCAGTGGCCACCCTCGTAGTGCGCGCCCGTGACGGCCGCGAGCCCGCACTCCCGGTGCGCGGCGGCGGCGGCGTGAAGAGCGGGCAGCCGTGAATCCTTCGGCGGAAGCCCCGAGGCGATCCCTTCCAGCATCCAGGCGCGGCTGAGATTCAAACCATCCAGGTGCGCGAGCTTTCCGTCGGAGGGATCGGTCGTGACCCCTGCGGGCAGCCACGCGGCGGATCTCTCCCCCGGGATCGACGGGAGAAAGGCCTCGAGCCATCCGGCGAAGCGCTCGGGCGGGAGGACACGGCGCATGAGGTCGGCCTCCGCGAGACATGGCGAGAGGAAATCCTGCCCCGAGGGCTCGTACGAGAGCGGACAGGCTCGATCGTTCACATAGAGCTCCCGGACCCGCTTCTCGAGAAGGGCGACCATGTCCTCGTTCCCGGTGGCTTTCCCCCAGTCGAGGACGAGCCCGAAGGCGAACGCCGTCTGTGCATGCTCGCCCTCGCGGATCGGGTACGAGAGCTTCGGGATCCATTCGCGGAGCCTGGTCGCCGCGGCTTCCTCGAGCGGTTTCACCGTCGCCGCCCAGCGCCGGGGCTCGGGCTCGTCCCAGTCCCGAAGCTCCGCGCTGAGCTGAAGCAGCCATGCGAGGCCGTAGGGCCGCTCGAACGTCGCGCGCCCCGGGCCGGTCAGGTATCGCACCTCACCGGCGACGTTCGCAGGCGTGAAGCTCTTTCCGAGGGCCGCCCTGGCCTTTCCGGCGAAGGGAGCTTCGGGAAACGTTCGGGCGAGCCGGGCCAGCAGCCAGTGGGCGTGGACGGCGGAGTGCCAGTCGTAGCAGCCGTAGAAAACGGGGGTCAGGAGGCGCGGGGGCCTCGCGTCCTCGTCGCTCTCGAGCGTGTGCGCGATCTTGTTCGGATACTCCCGGCCCACGCACGAGAGGGCAAGGTCTGCGAACCGCTGGGCGGCCGCACCGTCGAACGCAGGCGCGAGAGCGGGAGCAGGTGGTCCGGCCAGGAGGGCCATCAGGAGCGCGATCGGCACCGGGGAATGCTACCGCGCGGCCTCCGCTATCCTGATCCCGGCGTGCGGTTTCGAAACCTCTCGGGAAGCCTCCCCCAGTCTGCGGGTCTCGCGGAATTTGCGCCGTTCTTTCTCCGGCGCGCCCGAGATCGCCACCCGCCGGTCGTGCCCTCCGGCCATGTCGTCCCGCCCGACGAGGCCCGTGAGCGCCTAAAGGCCGCGGGGCCCGAATCGCTCACGTGGCTCGGCCACGCGTCTTTCCTCCTGAGGACGGCCGGCCGAACGATCCTGACCGATCCATTCCTGTCGGAGCGCGCGAGCCCTTTCGCCGCGCTCGGGCCCAGACGCTACGTCCGTCCCGGACTGCCGATCGCGGCCCTCCCGAGGATCGACGCGATCGTGATCTCTCACAACCACTACGATCACCTGGACGCCAGGACCATCGAAGGACTTTCTTCGAAAGAAAGGATCACGGCAGTGGTTCCGAAGGGTCTCGGCGCGTTTTTCCGGCGGCGGGGCTACCGGGACGTGCGCGAGCTCGGATGGTGGGAAGAGACCCGCCTCGGCGACGATCTCGTTCTCGCGGCGCTTCCCGCGAATCACTTTTCCGGACGGACGCCATTCGACCGGAACAAGACGCTCTGGGCCTCGTGGGCGATCGCGTCCCGCACGCGAAAGATCTTCTTCGCCGGCGATACGGGCCACGGACCCGTCTTCGAGGAGATCGGTCGCCGAATCGGCCCGTTCGATCTCGCCCTCGTGCCGATCGGCGCGTACGAGCCCGCCTCGATCATGCATGCCGTGCACTGCGATCCGGAGGAGGCCGTCGCTCTCGGGCGCGAGGTCCGCGCGACCACGCTCGTCGCGATGCACTGGGGGACGATCGTCCTCACGGACGAACCCCCGTTCGAGCCTCCGGGACGGTTTCGCGCGGCCGCGAACCGCGCGGGCTACCCCGACAACAGGGCGTGGGTCATGAGAATCGGAGAGACTCGAGAAACCCGGTGACGAGTGCGATCGCGTCCGAGAGGTTCTGATCCTCCGTCCGGCCGGACGAGACGCGCGGCTTGAACGAGTGGTCGCCGTCCGGGAGGAAGAGAACACGAAGATTCTTTGAAAGGGAATAGCGCGAAACCTCGTCTTTGGTGCCAAAGGCGTCGCGTTCGCCCTGGAGGATCAGCGCCGGCGTCTTCAGCTGCTCGAGGTGCGCGACGCGAAGTTTCTTGGGCTGGCCCGGCGGATGGAACGGGTACCCGAGGCAAACGAGCCCTGCGACTTCCGCCTCGTCGGCGACCATGCTCGCGATGCGGCCGCCCATCGACTTGCCGCCGATCGCGACGGACGACGCGCCCTTCTTCCCCGCGGCCTCCGCGATCGCCTCCAGCCAGCTCGCGCGCAGCACAGGCTCGCGGTCCGGCGGTCTGCGGCGGCCCTCGTCGCGCCGGGCGCGCATGTATGGGAACTCGAAACGCGCGACCCTGGTGCCCGCCGCGCCCACCCCTCGGGCGATCGCGTTCATGAAGGCCGAGTCCATCGGCGCCCCCGCGCCGTGCGCGAGGACGAGGGTGCGCTCGGCGCGCGCCGGACCGTCCCAGAGAAACCGCTCCACCTACAATCGCCCCGTGACGAACAAGTATCTCTCTTATGACGACCAGCGTGGGCCCAGAGTGCGGGAGATGTTCTCGCGCCTCGCGGCGCGCTACGACCTCGTGAACGACGTCATGAGCTTTGGGCTCCATCGGAAGTGGAAGAAGGACACGATCCGGCTCGCGCTCGCCGGGCGTACCGGCCCGGCCCGGATCCTCGACCTGTGCTGCGGCACGGGAGACCTCTCGTTTCTCGCCGAGGGAAAGGCGCTCCCGGGCTCCTTCGTCACGGGCGTCGACTTCACGCTTCCCATGCTCGGGGTCGCGACGCGGCGCCGTCTCGAGACGCGCAGCCGGAGCGGATTCGCGCAGGGAGACGCCCTGCGCCTTCCGTTCCGGGACGGCGCCTTCGATGCCGTGACCGTGGGTTACGGCCTCCGGAACATCGCCGACCCCCTCGCCGCCCTGCGCGAAATGCGCCGCGTTCTCGCGCCCCGGGGCCGCGTCGTCGTCCTCGACTTCGGGAAGCCGGACAACCCCGTGGCAGGTGCGTTGTATCAGGCCTTCCTCCGCACCGTCATGCCCCTCATGGGATGGCTCTTCCACGGAGATCCCGAGACCTACCTCTACATCCCCGAGTCGCTGGAGCGTTACCCGGCCCAACGGGGCGTGCGAATGCTGATGCAGAAGGCGGGTCTGGACGGGGCACGATACGAGAGCCGGCTCCTCGGCACGATGGGCCTCAACATCGGCGAGGCGCCAGCGGGCCCGCGCGCCCTATAATCCCTCGTGTCCAACTCGGAAAGCGAGAACGCGTCGAAGCCTCGCTCCGGTCCGAAGAAGGTCGTCAAGCCCCCTCTCCCGATCACGCGTTGGATTGCGATCCTCGTCGCCCTCTTCCTCATCGTGATCGTTGCGCTCGTGGCCGTCGGCGCTTTCGGACTGAACGTCCTCGCCGGCCTGCAATCGTTCGTGAGCGCCGAGTCCCACTGGGCCAAGGGCCAGAAGGACGCCTCCCTCGCCCTCTCGCGATACCTCGAGACCGGGGACGAATCCGACTACAGGCGTTTCGCAGGCCGTCTCGGCGTGCCGCTCGGAGACCGGAAGGCCCGGCAGGCCCTGGAGCAGCCCCGGCCGGACCGGGCGGCCGCCCAGGCAGGCTTCCTCGAGGGGCGCAATGGCGGCGCCGACGTGGACGAGATGATCCGCCTCTTCCTGCGGTTCCACGACGTCTCGGTCTTTTCCCGGGCGATCCAGGTCTGGGAGCGCGCGGACCAGCTCGTCGACGAGATGCTCGAGCTCGGGGCGCGCATCCACGAGATCCCGTCCCCGGTTCCGCCCGACCTTCATGCGGGCTTCGCGAAGGAAATCGACCGGCTCAACGATCGCGCCACCGTCATCGAGGACGCTTTTTCGGCAACGGTGCTTCAGGCGACCCGCTGGGTGCGCAGCCGGCTGATCGCCGCCATCCTCGCGATGACGTTGCTCCTGGGCGCCCTCGCGGTCGGCGCCTCGGCTCTGATCGCGCGCCTCCTGCACCGCCGCGACGACGCCCTCCGTTCGTCCGAGCAGAGGTACCGGCTCCTCTTCGAGCGGAATCTCGCCGGCCTCTTCCGGACCACTCTGGACGGCCGGATTCTCGACTGTAATTCCGCATTCGCGCGCATCCTCGGTTATTCCTCCCGCGATGACGTCCTGAAGGTCTCCGCTCTGGACCTCTACGCCGACCCCTCGGACCGCGAGTCCTTCCTGGCGCGGCTGGCGCGCCAGCGGGTGCTCGTCAATTTCGAGCTCTGCCTGAAACGCCGCGACGGCACGACGGTGTGGGTGCTCGCGAACGAGAGCCTCCTCGAACCCGAGGGGGGCGGCGCGGCGGTGATGGAGGGCAGCCTCATCGACATCACCGACCGCAAGCGCGCCGAGCAGCAGCGCTGGCATCAGGCGAACCACGACGCCCTCACCGATCTGCCGAATCGGGTGCTCTTCAACGACCGGCTCTCCCTCGCGATCCTCCATGCACACCGGCGGCGCCAATCCCTCGCGGTCATGTTCCTCGACCTCGACCACTTCAAGCGTGTCAACGACACGCTCGGGCACTCGGCGGGTGACGAACTTCTCGTGAAGGCGGCCGACCGCATCCGGCGCTGCATCCGCTCGGATGACACGGTGGCGCGCGTGGGCGGAGACGAGTTCCTGCTTCTCCTGAACGGAATCGGGCGCGAGGCAGACGCGGCGACGATGGCGCGGAAGATCCTGCAGGTGATTTCCGAGCCATTCCTGATCCTGAAACGCGAGCTCTTCGTCGAGGCGTCCATCGGCATCGGCCTCTACCCGGGTGACGGCGAGAACGCCGAGATGCTCGTCGCCAACGTCGACACCGCGATGTACCGCGCGAAGGAGACGGGCCGCAACAGCTTCCAGTTCTTCACGCAGAAGATGCAGGAGCAGTCGCAGGAGCGCGCGGCGATGGAGAGCGGACTCAGGCACGCTCTGCCACGCGGCGAGTTCATCCTCCACTACCAGCCGATCCTGCGCCTCGCGACCCGCGTGCCGATCGGCGTGGAAGCGCTCGTCCGCTGGCAGCACCCCGAGAAAGGGGTCCTGTCGCCGCGCGAGTTTATCCCTCTCGCCGAGGATGTCGGCCTCATCACCCGCTTGGGCGAGTGGGTGCTCCGCCGCTCCTGCGAGCAGCTCGTGGCGTGGCACGCGCGCGGCGCTTCGAGCCTCCGCATGTCCGTGAACGTGTCGGCGCGCCAGTTTCATCAGCGCGATTTCGCCGCCTCCGTGCGCCGCATCGTCGAGGAGGCGGGACTCTCTCCGGCCTTCCTCGAGCTGGAGATCACGGAGTCGATCGCGATGCAGGACGTGACGCACACAGGCCGCGTCCTCTCCGAGCTGAACGACCTCGGCGTCCACATCTCGATGGACGACTTTGGAACCGGCCATTCGTCGCTGAACTACCTGAAGCACTTTCCGATCCGGCGCCTGAAGATCGACCAGTCCTTCGTGGCCGGCATGGCCCGGGACGAGAAAGACAAGGCGATCGTGGCCACGATCATCGCGATCGCCAGCAACCTCGGCCTCGAGGTCACCGCCGAGGGCGTGGAGACGGAGGAACAGGCGGCCCTCCTCGAGGGCATGGGTTGCGCGGACGTCCAGGGCTTCCTGTTCGGCAGGCCGGTCTCCGCCGAAGATCTCGAGATCACGCTCGGCCTCGGCGCCGCCCGGCCGGGCCTCGACGCCGTGCGCCCCTCGAGACCCGGGACCTGATTCAGGGGAATCATCGCTCCGCCCGGTGAATCCGGGTTGAATCGCGGCGTTGACGGAGGTTCGCCGATGCGCGTCTCGAAATGGATGTCCCCGAAGGTCATTACTCTCCAGGCGTCCGATTCGATCTCGACCGCGATTCACCTCATGAAGGAAAAACGGATCCGCAGGATTCCGATCGTCAACGGCGGCGGGAAGCTCGTCGGAATCGTGTCCGACCGCGACCTCAAGGACGTCTCCCCCTCCCGCGCGACGACGCTCGACATCTGGGAGCTCCACGCGGTCCTCGACAAGCTGAAGATCGGCGACATCATGACGAAAAAGCCCGTCACGGTGACACCCGACACGCCGATCGAGCGGGCCGCGCAGGTCATGCTCGAGAAGCGCATCGAAGGCCTGCCGGTGCTCGACGCCAGGGGGACGCTCGTCGGCATCCTGACCGAAGGCGACGTCTTCAGGGCGCTCGTCGACATCACGGGCGCCGGGAAAAAACGCATGCGCGTGAATTTCGTGATCCCCGACCGCGCGGGCAGCATTCGCGAGGTCGCGGACGCCGTGCGCGCGCAGGGCGGGACGATTTTCTCGATTCTCACGTCCACCTCGAAGGTTCCGGCGGGGAAGCGGGAGCTCGTGATGCGCGTCGAGGGCCCCGCGCCCGAGGCGCTTCGCGCCGAGCTCTCGAAGTCCTGGGCGGACGTGGCGGTCGAGACCGACTGATCGAGCACCGACTGGCGGTCTATTTCCCGAGCTCCCCTGCCACGCGCGCCGCGGTCTCGACGCCTCGTGCCAGCACGGACCGTATCCGGCCGTCCTCGAGCGCGAGGATTCCCGCGATCGTGCAGCCGGCGGGCGTCGTCACGTCGTCCTTGAGAGCGGCGGGATGCCGCCCGGTGGTCAGGACCATCTCCGCGGCCCCCAGCGTCATCTGGGCCACGAGGGTCGTCGCCACGCTCCGCGGCAGGCCCCGCATGACACCGCCGTCCGCGAGCGCCTCGATGATGATGTAGACGAAGGCCGGGCCGCTCGCCGAGAGGCCCGTCACCGTGTCCATGTGCTTCTCTTCGAGCTCGAGAACGCGGCCGAGGGGAGCGAAGACCTCGGTCGCGAGCGCGATGTGCGCATCGGTCGCGTGGCTGCCTTTCGCGAGCACGGTCATGCCCTTGCCGATCAGGCAGGGCGTATTCGGCATCGCCCGGAGGACCGGTGTGTCGTCCCCGAACAGACCCTCCAGAAACCCGGTGCTGATGCCGGCGGCGATCGAAAGAACGAGAGGCCGCTTTCCGCCCCGTCCGAGGCTCTCGACGGCCTTCGCGACGTCCTTCGGCTTGACGCAGAGGATCACGAGGTCGGCTCCCGCGGCCGCTTCCGCATTCGCGGTGGTGCAGGTCACGGACAGCTCCGCCGCGACCTTCTCGGCGCTCGCCCTCGTGCGGGCCGTGGCCCGGACCTGCTTCGGCTTCACCCGGCCGGACTTGAGGAGTCCGGAGGCGATGGTCCGTCCCATCGTTCCGGATCCGATGATCGCGATACGCTTTGTGGACAGCATGAAACCCCCTCTGCCGAGATTAGTTCATCCGAATCATCGCAAGGTTACGGGGCAACGCGCCAAATATGCGCGTCTACGAACAAACGGCTCAACGGAGGTGGATGATGACGAAACCACGCCCGATGCAACTGGCGACGCTCGCGCTCCTCGTCGCAGGCCTCGCCGCCTCGCCGCTGCTCGCCCAGGGCAAGACGTTTACCGTCGGCGTGCCCCTTCCCCTGACCGGCGCCGAGGCTAAATTCGGCGAAATGGAGAAACAGGCCTACGAGATGGCCGTCGAGGAGATCAACGCCAAGGGCGGCGTGAAGGGCGTCAAGCTCGTCCTCGACATCCAGGACTCCGGCGGCAAGCCCGAAACCGCCACGGCGATCGTCGAGAAGTTCATCGGGACGAACAAGTACCCGATCGTCGTCGGCGAGTACACGAGCCAGTGCTCGTACGCCGTCGCGGGCGTGGCGGAAAAGTACAAGGTCCCGTACCTCGTGGTCACGGGCGCGGCCGACAAGATCAC
>DASVJU010000056.1:0-2506 GCA_036385755.1 Thermoanaerobaculia bacterium | reverse complement strand
CGGCGCCCTCTGGACGTGGACGGGACGTGCTTTGGCCGTGGCCTCCGGCCTCGTCCTCTTCCGCGCCCTGAGATCCGCTGCGCCGCCCGTCCTCGAGGTCGCGCTGGACGGCGCGGTGGTCGCGCGCGCGGCCGCCTCGGGCGGCGCGGTCGTCGGCGAGCTCTTCGTGACCGGGAGCGCCGAGGCCCCGGTCGCGCTGTCCCTCGCATGCACGCACCTCGGCTGCCGTGTTGCGGCGGCTCCGGGAGGCTTTGGCTGCCCGTGTCACGGGAGCCGATACGACGGAAACGGAAGCCCCGTCGCCGGGCCGGCGCGCGCCGCGCTCCGGCGCGTGCCGCTCGTCAAGCGCGGGGACGCGTGGATCGCCCGCCTCTGACGGACGCGCCCGCGGCGCGGACAGGCGCCCCCTCTGGAGGCTTCGGGCGCCTCTCCTTCGGCTTCCTCGCCGTGAGCGTCCTGAGCGGGATCGCACTCGTCCCGTTTTATACGCCCGCGGCGGCCTGGGAGAGCCTCGAGAGGATCCAGGGCGGTCTCGCGTGGGGATTCTTCCTGCGCAGCCTGCACGCCTATTCCAGCTATTGCGTTCTCGCGGCGACGGCCGCGCACGCCGTTCAGATTCTCGCGGCGCGCACCGAGCGCCAGCTGCCGGCCGGCGTCTGGTGGCGCTCGGTCCTGCTCCTCCCCGTCACGGTCGCGGCGCTCCTCGGCGGCTTCGTCCTGCGAGGGGACGCCGAAGCTCTCGCCGCCCTCGCGATCTGGAGACGCATCCTCGAGTCGATCCCGCTCGCAGGCGCCGAGCTCGCGCGCCTCTTTCTCGGATCGGTCCCGGGCGATCTCGGTCCCGCCGCGCTGCACCACGCGGGGACGTTCACGCTCCTCCTCTGGCTCTTCACGGCCGAGCACGGCGGTCGCGTCATCCCGGACACGCGCGGGACGGTCCTCGCCGCCCTCGTCTCCCTCGCCTTCGCGGGAACGGTCCCGTTGCCGCTCGGGGCGCCTCCGGCCGCCGCGCCCGCGCACCTCCTCGGCCCGTGGTCGCTGCTCGGCCTCCAGGGCGCGCTCGTCTCCCTCCCGCCCGCGGCGGGCTGGCTCCTCCCTCTCGCCTTCGTTCTCCTCCTCGGATTCGTCCGCCACGCGGAAGGCCGCGCCCGGCGGGCCCTTCTCGCGGCGCTCGCCGCAGCGTGCGCGGCGTACGTCTTCTTCACGGTCCGGGTCTTGCTCTCCGCACGGTGAGGCAGGTCTGATGTTCCGGACGTTCGCGTTCGTCGCGGCCCTCTGCGCCGCGCTCCTCGGCCTTCTCGTCGGCTGGAGCCGCGAGGCGCGGCGCGCGCGGGCGATCGGCACCGGCGGGGACCGCGCCGGCGGCCGCGTCGAGCGCTGCGTGACGTGCCACGCGAAGGCGTCCGAGGATCCCGGTGGCGCCCACGCGCGGGCCGCGCTCGGCTGCGCGTCGTGTCACCTCGGCAATCCGCTCGCCTTCTCGAAAGAGCGCGCGCACGAGGGCCTCGAGAGGGAGCCCGGCGCCCTCGCGACGGTGCGCGAGACGTGCGGGCGCGAGGACTGTCACGCGCGCGAGGCGGCGCACGTGGCCTCGTCGCCGATGACGCGGAACGCCGGCATCGTCTCCGTCGACCGCTTCGCCTTCGGCGAGGTCGCCTCACAGGATGGAGAGGCGACGATGGCCGACGTCGTCCGCGCCGCCAACCCCACGGCCGCGCAGAGTCACCTCCGGAAGCTTTGCGCCGGCTGCCACCTCGGGGCGCGCAGGGCGAACCGTGACGACGCGATTCACGGCAACGGCTCGGGCTGCTCCGCGTGCCACGTCGCGCGGCGGCTCCCGGCCGCGCCGCCGCGCGCTCACCCGCCCGTCGACGCGCGCGTCGGCGACGATCGCTGCCTCGGCTGCCACAGCCGGAGCCTCAGGATCGCGCTCTCGTATCAGGGCCTGGCGGAGATCGAGCCCGCGCAGGCGTCGGGCCCGAGCGCCGCGTGCGCGGCGCCAACGGCTCTCCACGACGGACGCCCCGCGTGCCGCGTCCCGCCCGACGTCCACCAGGCGGCGGGGATGTCGTGCATCGACTGCCACCTCCATACCGACCTCATGGGCGACGGGATCGCCCGCGAACACAAGGAAGAGCAGGTCGAAATCACGTGCGAGGCCTGCCATGGACCGGTGCGGGATGGCGGCGAGGTTCCTTGGCGGATGGTCAAGGACGAGATCAGTCTCGAGATTCGAAAGAGAGAGATTCGGAATGAAGATTTGCTTAGAAAGGGGAAGAGAGGAGACAGTCCGCCCGTTGCACCGACCCGCCTGGGCCGCCGGGACACTCCCCTTATTAACCTTCTAAGAAAATCTTCCTCCTTCTCTTTCTCTTCCTCTTCTCCTCCCTCCGATTGGATCCTCATCCGCAAGCTCGACGGCGTCGCCCTTCCCGTAAAGCAGACGCCGCTCGATAGGAACCATGCGCTTCGGGGCCACGAGCGCCTGACGTGCAGCTCGTGCCAC
>DASVJU010000055.1:0-5932 GCA_036385755.1 Thermoanaerobaculia bacterium | reverse complement strand
CCGCTCCTTGCTGATCTTGCCCGTGAAGATGGCCGGGTCGAACGGGAAGATGCCGGGCGCCAGGTGGGCGTTGTAGATGTGCCAGGTGATGACGACGAGGAACGCCATCAGGCCCTCGTTGCTGTGCGCGACCTTCGACATGGGAATCAGCTCCCCCGGCAGGAAGCGCGTCACGAGCATCGGGAAGTAGAGGACGAGACCCGTCGAGATCATGACGAGGCCGCCGAGGACGAGGCCCCAGTACTCGAACTTCTGCCGGTAGTCGAAGCGATCGAAGGCCGGCTGCGACTCGACGAGGCCGAGGTCGTAGCGGAGCTGCTGGACCGCGTCCGTGAAGTCCTTGCGGTTCGGCAGCATCGTGAGCTTCATCCGCCGCTCGAGCGAGAGGATCACGCTCACGCCGATGTGCCATAGCGTGAAGAGCGAGAAGAGGATTCCGGAGACGCGATGGACGAAGCGGAGGTGAACGAGCCCTCCGATTAGGTTCACGATGCCGCGCGCCCAGCCGGTCTCGAAGAACTTCTGGGGAAAACCCGTGACCGCGAGAAGGACGAAAGTCGTCATCACGATGAAGTGCTCGAGGCGCTGCCTCTTCGTGAAACGGATCGCGTATTCGGTCATCTGTTCACCAGCACGCGCCAGAGGTGGAGGAGGATCTGAAGGCAGAGGCCTCCGATGATGAAGGGGATGAAGATCTTGTAGAAGACGCCGACCGCCCAGACGAGAGGCGCCTTCTTCATGCTCGGCTCGTAGTGCGAAAGCCACGCGGCGGGAAAGTTCTGCGTCGCGCCCGCGTGGCACTTCGCGCAGGTCTTCTGGAGGTTCGCCTTCAGCACCTGCGAGTCGCCGGCCCCTGCCTTCGTGATGTCGTGCGTGCCGTGGCAGTCGATGCAGAGCGCCGTGACGGTCTTCGGCTTCTCGCCCGAGGTCGCGAGCCTCGCGCTCATGCCGTGAAAGTCCGAGAGGTAGGACGAGACGACGTTCGTCGAGAGTCCGTACTTGGCCATCAGCGTCTTGTTCGTGTGGCACTTCGCGCAGAGATCGATCGTGGTGAGGCGCCAGTCCTTCGTGCGCGGGTCCGCGATGTCGTGCGCGTGGTGGCAGTCGGTGCAGACCGGCACGTCCTGGTTGCCGGCGAGAAGCGCTTGCCCGTGGACGCTCTTCGCGTACGTCTCGGCCATGTCCGAATGACAGCCCCCGCACGTCTCGGAGACCTTCGTGCGCGGCACCTTCGGGGGGGAGATGTCGTGCGCGCCGTGGCAATCCACGCAGAACGGCGCGCTACCGCCCGCGGCGAGAATCTTGTAGTGCACGCCGTCGAGGGCCTTCGTGTAGTTCTCGAAATGGCAGGTCTTGCAGAGATCCTTGAAGCCCGCCGAGAACGCCGCCTTGTCCTTCGCCGTGAGCGAAGGATGCGGGACTTCGGCCTGAGAGGGATGGCAGCCAATGCAGCCCTGCCTCGCTCCGTGGACGGACTTCTCGAAGACGTCCCGCGGCACGAAGAGCGACTGCGTCTCGCCGCTCGGGAGCTTGAAAGACGCGTCCTTGTCTCCGTGACAAGAGAGGCACGTCTCGACTTCGTCGTTGCGCGACGAGGCCTCGGCCCGGAGCCGGGGCGCCGCGCCCAGCGGGAGGACGAGGAGAGAAAACCAGACAATCCGGATCAACTTCACGGACGTCAAACTGAAGCCAGAGCCTTGTGGTCACAATAGTTAAGGCGCATTAGGACGGGCGCGGCCATAATCCGCCGGGTGACGCGGCGGAGGGATCCGCTTCTCAAGACGCTTGCCGCCGCGCCCGCGGTGCAGCGTCTTTCCGGGCGGATCGAGGCGGGGGTCCTCGGAACGTCGACGGGAAGCGTGTCTCTGTCGGGGGCGCCGCCGGGCCTGCTGCCTTACCTCCTCGAGGCCGTGGGGGCGCCGCTCGGCCTGAAATGGACCGTGGTGTTCGCCCACGAGCGCGACGCGGCGGCCTTCGCGCGCGATGCGGCAAGCGTTCTCGGCGAGGAGCGCGTGGCGTTCTTTCCCGCGCCGGCGCTGTCGCCCTATCAGCAGATCGCGCCGTCGCTGAAGGTCAGACGCGAGGAATTCGGGACGCTGACGCGCCTCGCGGAGGGCTCGGTGGAGGTGCTCGTCGTCCCCGCGCGCGCGCTCCTCAGACGCCTCCCGCCGGCGGACGATTTCCGGAGGCGTACGCGCCGTCTGGCCGTGGGGGACGACGTCCTGCCCGCGCGCGTCGCCGAGGCCCTTCTCGACGAGGGCTACACGCGCGCGGACCTCGTGACGGAGACCGGCGATCTCGCGGTGCGCGGCGGCCTTCTCGACGTCTTCCCGCCCCATCTCGCCGAGCCGGTCCGGGTGGAGTTCGACCTGAACGCGATCGCGTCGATCCGCTCCTTCGACCCGGATACGCAGCGCTCGACGGGCGCGCTTTCCCTGGTGTCGCTCCCGCCGATGGCGCTCGCGCCCGACACGCGCGCGACGCGCGAGGCGGCGCTGCGCGTCCTCGCGGACTGCCGCACGGCGGACGACGACCCGCCGGTGCCGCGCGACCTCTCGCTCGCGCGCCGGAACGACGGCCTCGAGGAGCTGTTGCCTCTCCTCCTCGGCGCGCAATCCCACGTCCTCGACCACGCGGGCAACTTCATCCTCGCCGTCGACGACGCAGACGCCGTCGCGGCGGAGCTGGTGCGCGCGGCCGACGTGCTGCGCCTCGACTACGAGAAGGCACGCAAGGCCGGACGCGTCGTGCCGGATCCGGCGCGCCTCGCCGCCGATGCCGATCGTTTGACGGCCGAGCTCGAAAAGCGTGCGCTCGTCGCCCTCGCGCCCGCCGTTCCGGCCGGCGACACGATTGCGATCGGGGCGGAGTCGGTCCTGTCCTTCGAGGACCGGCTGCCGGACGTCGTGAAGGAGGTCTCTCGCGCGCGGAAGGACGGACTCGCCGTTCTCCTCGCCGCTCAGACGAAGGGCGAGCGCGAGCACGTGGAGCGCCTCCTCGACGAATACGAGATCGAGCATCAGGGAAAGGGCGAAGACGTGGTTTCGCCCCTCGCGCCCGGTGCGTGCCGCGTCGTTTCGGGCGGACCCCGCTCGGGGTTCCTCTTCCGGCCCGCAGGCGTCCTGCTGCTCACGGCGACGGACCTCTTCGGCGAGCCGCGCTCGTCGTCGCCGCGCCGGAAGTCCGCGTCGGAAGCGTTCCTGTCGGACCTCCGCGACCTGAAGGTCGGGGACGTCGTCGTGCACCGCGACTACGGCCTCGGGAGGTTCGCGGGCCTCGCGCGCATCGAAGACGCGGGTCTGACGCGCGAGATGGTGGACCTCCGCTACGCCGGCGACGCGAAGCTGCTCGTGCCCGTCGAGAGGCTGGATCTCATCCAGAAATACGCGTCGGCCGGCGACGGACAGGCGCCCGCGCTCGACAAGCTGGGCGGCCTCGGCTGGGAAAAGCGGAAGTCGTCGGTGCGGAAGGCCGTCAAGGACATCGCCGACCAGCTTCTGAAGCTCTACGCGCGGCGCGCGGCCGCGCCCGGCCACGCGTTCTCGAAGGACTCGCCATGGCAGAAGGAGTTCGAGGAGGCGTTCGAATACACGGAGACCTCCGATCAGGCGGCCGCGATCCGCGACGTCAAGCGGGACATGGAGTCCGACAAACCGATGGACCGCCTCCTGTGCGGAGACGTCGGCTACGGAAAGACCGAGGTCGGGATGCGCGCGATTTTCAAGTGCGTGCTGGACGGCAAGCAGGCCGCCCTCCTCGCGCCGACGACGATTCTCGCGGACCAGCATCTCCGGACGCTGAAGCGGCGGTTCGCGGCGTTCCCCGTCTCCATCGACATCCTGTCGCGATTCCGCGGGAAGGACGACCAGAAGGAGCTGATCAGACGCCTCCAAGAAGGAACGCTCGACGTCGTCGTGGGAACGCACCGGCTGCTCAGCAAGGACGTCGCGTTCAGGGACCTCGGCCTCCTCGTCGTGGACGAGGAGCAGCGCTTCGGCGTCGCGCAGAAAGAGCGCATCAAGGAGTGGCGCTCGTCGGTGGACGTCCTCTCGATGTCGGCGACGCCCATTCCCCGGTCGCTCCACCTCTCACTTGCCGGCATCAGGGACCTCTCCGTCATCGAGACCCCTCCGAAAGACCGGCTCGCGATCGCGACGCACGTCGTGCCCGTGGACGACGACGTCATCAAGGGCGCGATTCGCGCCGAGGTGGACCGCGGCGGGCAGGTGTACGTCGTCCACAACCGCATCGACTCGCTCGGCTTCTGGCGCGAGAAGCTGGCGGATCTCGTCCCCGACGTCCGCGTCGTGACGGCGCACGGGCAGATGTCCGAGGGCGAGCTCGAGCGCGCGATGCGCGCGTTCGTGACGCGCGCGGCGGACGTCCTTCTCGCGACGACGATCGTCGAGAACGGCCTCGACATCCCGTCCGCGAACACGATGCTCATCGACCGCGCCGACCTGTACGGCCTCTCGCAGCTCTATCAGCTGCGCGGGCGCGTCGGCCGGAGCGACAAGGCCGCCTCCTGCTGGCTGCTCGTGCCGCCGGGCATGCCGCTTTCGGACGACGCGCGCCGGCGTCTGCGGGCCATCCAGGAGTTCTCGGATCTCGGCGCGGGCTTCCGCATCGCGGCGAAGGACCTGGAGATCCGGGGCGCCGGGAACCTCCTCGGCGGCGAGCAGTCGGGGCACATCGAGTCCGTGGGA
This sequence comes from Thermoanaerobaculia bacterium, assembly GCA_036385755.1. Taxonomy (GTDB): domain Bacteria; phylum Acidobacteriota; class Thermoanaerobaculia; order UBA5066; family UBA5066; genus Fen-183. Next base: position 1,226 of record DASVJU010000055.1, on the reverse strand, counting down.
TTCGAGACCTACGTGAACCTGCTCGAAGAGGCGATGGCCGCGATCAAGGGCGAGCCGGTGCCCGAGACGCGCGACGTCACGCTCCAGCTCGGGCTGCCGCTCGCGCTGCCGGCGGCGTGGATTCCCGAGGAGAGCCTCCGCATGGCGCTCTACAAGAAGATCGCGGCCGCGTCCGACGCCGAGACGCTGCAGCGTGAAGCCGCGATGGCGGGCGACCGGTACGGTGCGCCACCCCCGGCCTTCGAGCGTCTCCTCGAGGTCGCCCGGCTCCGGCTCCTCGCGCGCGCCCTCGGCGTCAAGGCCGTCCAGCGGCGCGGCGAGGAGCTGGCCGCCACCCTCGAGAAGGTGCACGGCCTCGACCCTGAACGGGTGGTCGCGGCCCTGAAAGCGGGCGATCTCTTCGCGTCCGGCCCGGACGCTTTCCGGCTTCCGAGGGCGTTCGCCGGAGTCGGAGCCGACGGAGCGGGGGTCTCGGAGCGCGCGGCGCGCGCTCTCCTCGAGCTCGCGCGCCCGAAGGTCCTCGTGGCGCTGCCCGGCGCGTGGGGCTCGCTCCTCCTGGGGGCGGCATGAGGCGCGCCGTGGCCGCCGTCGTGACTGCCGCGGCTCTCGTCGCGGGGGGGTGCGCGCAGAAAAGCGGTCCGCTCGGCGTGGCGCGTCCGGAAACGGTCGCGATGGCGGGCGATCAGCCGGTCACGCTGGACGCGTTCATGACGTGGGTGAAGACGGCGACGAGCGAGGACCCCAAGAACGTCTCGCCGCGCGTCCTCTCGAGTCTTCTCGACCAGTACCTCGACGAAGTGCTTCTCGCGCGGTCCGTGGAAGCGGCCGAGCCGCCGGTTCCCGGCACGACCCCCAGGGAGAAGCGCCGCGCGTTCCTCACGCGCGCCGCCGGGCTCGAGACGCTTCAGGAAGCGGACTTCAGGAAGGAGTACGACGCCCATCCCGAGCGATACAAGAGACCCGCTCTGGTGCGCGTGTCGCAGCTCCTTTTCCGGACGCGGGAGGACGCCGACGCCGCGGTGAAACACCTTGCCGAGGGCGCGAGCTGGGAAGACGTTTCGCGTACCTCGAGCGTCGCGCCGAACGCGGCGTCCGGCGGCCCTCTGGGCCTGCTCGGGCGCGCGGACCTCCCCCGCGAGTTCGAGAGGGCGGTGTGGAGCCTTTCCGCCGGGAAAACGAGCGCCGCGCTGGCGACACCGCACGGCTTCCACGTGTTTCGCGTCGAC
>DASVJU010000054.1:0-1555 GCA_036385755.1 Thermoanaerobaculia bacterium | reverse complement strand
GCGGGGGGGGGGAGACGCGCGTGAACGCCTTCGACGGCGTCCTCCTGGGCCTGTTCTTCGCGACGGGAGCGATCGTGGGCTCTTTCGCAAACGTCTGCATCCACCGCCTTCCGCGCGGGCTTTCGGTCGTCCACCCCGGCTCGCACTGCCCGACCTGCGGAGCGCCTGTCGCGTTCTTCGACAACGTTCCGCTCGTGTCCTGGCTGCTTCTCCGGGGCCGTTGCCGCCGCTGCCGCGCACGCATCGCGGTCCGTTACCCGCTCGTCGAGGTGCTCGTGGCGCTGCTTTTCCTCGGGGCCGGCTTGCTCTACGGGCCCACGCTCATCGCTGCCTCGGCGGCCCTTCTCGCGGCGGCCTGCGTGATCCTCGCGGCCACCGACCTCGAGGCGCGCACGCTGCCCGACGAGGTGACGCTCGCGACTCTCGTGCTCGGCCTCGTCCTCGCCGCGCTCCGCGACCGGGCTGTCGCGGTCTCGGACAGCGGTCTCGTGAGGTCCTTGGCCGGGAGCCATTTCGTCGAGGCGGTCCTCGGGGCGCTCCTCGGCGCGTTTTTTCTCGAAGGGGTGCGCCGCGTGTACAAGAGGCTGCGCGGCCAGGAGGGGATGGGCGGAGGCGACGTGAAGATGCTCGCGATGGCGGGCGCGTTCACCGGGCCCGCGGGCGTGTTCCTCACACTCTTTTTCGCTTCGCTCGCGGGCACGGTCGTCGCGGGCGGCGCGACGCTCTTCCGTGTGCTCCGCTGGTCCCTCGAGGTGCGCCGCGCGCGTGCGTCGTCCTCGGCTGCTCGCGCCGTGGCGGCGCGGGCCGGGCTCCTCGTCGGGGAGGACGGCCGCGTCCTTTCGGCCTCGGCGCGCTTCCGCGAGATTCCGGGAGCCGCCGCCGATGGAATGCGGCTGGGCGCGGACATCCCGACGGCCGGCCGCCTCCTCGCGTTCGTCCGGCTCGCGCGGAGACGGGCCCGGCGGGGCGAGCCGGCCGCGCACGGCCGCCTCGCGCTCGACGACGGAGCCGACTTCTTCCGGGTTTTCGCGGCGCGTGCCGAGGCGACGCCGGCCGGGCTCCTCGTGCTTCTGGCGCGGGTCGACGTGCCGTTCGGCGTCTTTCTCGCGTGCGGCGCTCTCGTGGCGTTCGTGGCCGGTCGTCCGGCGTGGGACGCGATCGCGGGGGGGCTGCCCTGGGTTCCGAGGCTTCTGCCGTGACGGATCGCGGGTTCGAGCGCGAGGTGCGCATCGTGATCGTGGGCGGGCTCGCGACGCTCCTTTTTCTCGCCGGGACGGCCGTCGTCGTGCTCCGGAACACGGCGGCATGGGGCGCCGGCGAAAGCCTCCGGCGCCTGACTGCGGAGACGCGCACGGTCGCGGACCGCCTCGCGGAGAAGCCGGACCCCGCCCTCGCGCTCGTTTCGGATGCGCCCGTCACGCGCCTTCTCCGCGAGTTGAACGCGCGGGGCGCCGCGCTCTACGACGCGCGGGGAGAGCGCATCGTCGACGCCCCGTTCCTCCCGGACGCCGGGCTCGCGCCCGCCGCGTTGCCGCCCGGCGAGCGGCCCTCTCCG
>DASVJU010000053.1:0-2289 GCA_036385755.1 Thermoanaerobaculia bacterium | reverse complement strand
AAGGGTCACTCTCTCTTCGGCGGCGGCGGTGAGAGCCGCATCGAGCAGGTTCCGGACGACCTTGTGGCTGACGGCCGTGATGCCGACCTTCATGCCCTTCCGAACGCATTCGACGATCATCCGCGCGCCGGTGTAGGTCTTCCCCGCTCCCGGCGGTCCCTGGATGGGAAGGATGGAGTGATCGAGGGCGAGGACGGTGCGCTTGGCGAAGTCGAGGCTGCTCTCGCCATCGCGCCGGGCGAATGCGCCGTCTTTCAGACGGGGAGCGTTCGCGAGAAGAAGCTCCTTTGCCGGGCCACTGAGGTTGCCCGCGAGGCGTAGGAGGGCTCCTGCGATGACGTCGGACCGCACGTGCGAGTGGACGAAGGCCGCGTGCGGATGGTCGTCGGCCCTGTCGAGCCGCTTCTTGACGTCGACCCAGCGCGCGGCGTTGTCGATGGCGCTTATGGTGCCCAGCGTCTTGCCGTCGTTCGTGAACAGCTCGTCGCCTTCGCGCGCCTCGAACTCCTGCGCCGGAAACGTGTAGCGGTCGATCGGCGCCTTTGCCTTGCCCTTCGGGGGCGTTCGGTGCACGAACGCCAGCCCGGTGACGACGGCGCGTTCGTCGAGAAGGTCGTCCTCGTCGACGAGGTCGCGCAGCCGGTAGAACTCCCACCACGTGACCTTGTCTTCGCGGCGGTGGAACTCGAGCATGTGGGCCAGCAGCCAGCGCGCCTGCTGGTCGGGGCTTCTGGCGCTCTTCTCCTCGGGGACGCCGGCGAGGAGCGCGTCCATCGCCTTCTGGATCTCGGCCTTGCGCTCCTGAACCTTCTCGGAGGCCTCGCCTTCCACGGGGAGCGGGCGCGGGACGGGGGTGCCGCCTTCCTCCAGCTCGTGGCGCAGCGTTTCCAGCCAGCCCCGAAGCTGAAGGGCGGAGACGCAGTCTTCCTGGTTGTAGTCCTCGACGAGCGTGCGCAGCTCGGGCGGGATCGCCTCGGGCTTTTCCGCTTCCAGCGCGCGCTCGATGATCTGCCGGGCGGCGCCGGCCTCGGCAAGGACGGCGAGGCGCTTGAAGCCGTAGAACTTTTCGAGGTCCTTGATGGAGTACTTCTCGACGCTGGCCCTGAGCCCCTGCCTCACGACGGAGAAGAGGTCGACGAAGAGGCCGGCGCGCAGCATCTTGTCGATCTCGGTCTCCCTCGTGATGTGGCGGCCCATGAGCTTCTTGAAGGCGGTGGGTTCGTAATGCGCGTAGTGGTACACGTGCATGCCGGGGTGGGCGGCCCACGAGGCGAAGATCTCGTCGACGGTCTTCTCGAAGGCGGCCTTCTCTTCGGCGTCCGAGTGGGCCCAGAGCTTGACGTGGCGCGTCTTCCCCGCTGCATCGACGATGGTGAAGCCGAAGAGGTATTCGCGCCCGCCCTCGCGGGCGAAGTGATCGCCTTCGAGGTCGAGAAAGACGTCGCCCGGTGACGGCAGCGGCAGCTTCGCGAGGCCGCGGCCCGCTTCGATGGGCTGCAGCAGCTCGTGGACGTTCTTGCCGGTGCGGCGAAGCGCGAGCTGGAGGCGCGCCTGGTGGGCGACGCGCTCGATCGATTCCCTCGAGCCCCTGTGAGGCTTGAAGGAAAGCGGGAGGGCCAGATCGCCCAGCATTTCGAGGGTGGTGATGGACTGGGCCTCGAGCTCGCGCGAGTGGAGCCGCGAGAGCCCCGCCACGAACGAGAGGCGGTCGTCGCCGCGGCGCCGCTTGTTGCACAGGCTGAACCAGCGGCAGACGTCGCAGTGGTCGACGTGCTCGGGATAGTTCGCGAGCGCAAGCGAAGCGGGGTCCTGCGCGACCGCGGCCGTCAGGTTCCTGCGCACGGACCGGTAGTACGCCGCGAAGTCCGCGACGCGGAACGACTGGACCGGATCGACGGGTTTCGGGGTGACGACGTGGAACATCTCGGGCACGAGCTTCTGGACGCCGGCGAGAAGGTCCGAGTAGAGAGACAGCTGAAGGATCGCCGTGCCGCGCGTTTCCATCGCGAGCTTCGTGTCGTAGACCTCGTACGACCACGGGCCGAAGAGGCTGGGCGTTTCGACGCGGCGGAGGACGTCGGGGATTCCCGACCACTCGCCGCTGCGCAGAAAGCCCTGAGCGATGGCGGGCACACCCTTGCGCATGGCAGCGAGGGTGAGGTCGGCCGCTTCGGACGGAGAACGGAAGGCAAGATCGCCGAGATCGAGGACCTCGTCGCCCGCGGCCGAGATGGATTCGACGTACTCCTTCTCGTGCGCCATTCCTCGTTCGATGAGGAGGTCGAGGAA
>DASVJU010000052.1:0-1860 GCA_036385755.1 Thermoanaerobaculia bacterium | reverse complement strand
CCCGTGTCGACGCATCTGCGGTCGCAGCTCGAGACGCTTCTCGAGACATTGACTCCGCTTTTCCACGCCGAGACCGTCTTCGGCGACTACGTACAGAAGAGCATGTTGTCGGCGAAGCCGGTGGCCGAAGCGGGTCCGCGCGGTCAGCTCGGTCCCGACAGATGGGGCCGCGGATCGGAACTGTCCGTCAAGCGGGATGCGGCGGCCCCCCCGACGCAGAAGGATCTTCAGGATGCCCGGAAGTACGCGAAAGCGAACATCTCGCTCAAGGAGGCCGTCAAGGGGGCCGATCGCGCCTTTCGCGACCTCGAAAGCCTCTACGAAACGGTCGCGAAGAAAAAACCCTACAACCTCGGAATCGGCCTGACGCCGCCTCTCCCGATCAATACCTCGGCGCTCGAGATCCTCCCCCTGGACTACCCGTTCGTCGCGCGTTCGGAGCGCCAGAGCAAGAGGGTGATGGTCACGGCTCCGCTGACCTGGATCGTGACCTACGCGGGCTTCTCCCTTGCTCGGCTTCGTTCCCTCATCGCGGACCCGAATCGCTCGCGCGACGAGCTTCAGAGGGTTCTGACGCACCATCTCCTCCTGCACGTCGTCCTGGAGCGCAAGCCCGGCCTGCGCGGTCTTCTCGAGGCGCTGCATTTTCCCGCCAAGACCGAGACGATGCCGGAGTTCGGAGATCTTCCGTTGACGCTGATCACGTCGGCGGTGAAAACGGAGCGCCCGCCCGACGACGTCATCCTGGAAAGCACCGACCTCTCGGGCGTGGACGCGACGGAGGAGATCGTACGCGTGACGAACGTCGCCGGAATGGTCGACCCGCGGCGCGCGCGCCTGCTTGAAATCGTCGAAACCGAGAAGACCGGGGAAGGCGGAGACGCCTGAGGCGTCCCGCGACCAGACGGAGGATTCATTTCAGATGGACCAAGGGTACGATCTCCAGAGACTCCGGTCGCTCCGGAAGCTGACGCGGGCGATCGCCGAATCGCTCCGCTCGGAGCTCAAGGAGCATCTGAGTACCGTGACGCTCCTGCTCCGCCCGCGCACGGTCCTCGGCGATTTCGTCGAGGGCAGCGCCAAGGGTGAGGTCAAGGGCTCGGACACGGCGTTCCGCGACCTGCGCAGCCGATACGAAGCGGTCGCCGCCGCGCGGCCGTACGGTCTCTCGAAGGAACTGAATCCCCCGATCGAGATCCTGAGCTCCAACGTCGAGCTGGTCCCTCTCGAGTATCCGCACGTCGCGAAGTCGGGCTCGGAAAGCATGACCGTCACCGTGACGCAGCCGCTCAAGTGGATCCTCACGTACTCGGGGCTCGCCCCCACCCGCCTCAGGGAGTTGATGGCCGCGAAGATCCCCGACGCCTCACAGGTCAAGAATGTCATCCTGCATGCACTCGTCCTGGATATCGTGCTCGCGAAGCAGCCGGGGCTTCTCGCGGTTTTCGAGGCGCTCCGTTTTCCCGTCGTCACGGAGAAGCTCCCGGGCCTCGGTGATCTTCCGGTCACGTGCATTTCCTCGAGCGTGCGAACGGTGCGCCCCCCGGACGACGTCCTCATCGAGAGCACGGAGATCTCCGGCTTGAACGCGTTCGAGGAAGTCGTGAATGCCGAGGACATCGAGGAGATGCAGGACCCCTTCCGCGAAAAACTCCTCGAGGTCATCAAAGCGAACGCTCCGGAAGCGTTGAAGGGCTGACCGCGAGCGGGGCGCGGCCGTTCGGAGAGTCTCTTTCGCCTCCTCTAGGCTTCGAGCAGCGCGAGCCGGCGCACGCGATCGAAGTTGAGGGCGATCAACTTCTCGACGTCCGAAGCGACCGCAGCGGTTTCGGGGTCTTTCTCCCGAAGGGCCGCCGCCAT
>DASVJU010000051.1:0-1797 GCA_036385755.1 Thermoanaerobaculia bacterium | reverse complement strand
CCGCCGACGGCCGAGAGGACGAATGCGGAGCGCGGCACGAAGATCCGCTTTCCCATCTCGCTGGCGTCGACGGTCTGCGACGCCGCGAAGCCGGTCGCCTGGGAGAAGAAGGTCCAGAAAACGAATCCCGAGAGGAAATAGACGGGATAGTTCCGGCTGTCCTGCTTGATGACGACCGAGAAGACCCAGGTCATCGAGATCATCTGTAGAAGCGGGCTCAGCATGGTCCAGCCGATTCCGAGGACCGACCGCTTGTACCGCACTTTGATGTCCCGCCGGACGAGCTCGAGGACGAGATGACGGTAGCGCCAGAGGTCCTGCGCCTCCTCGACGAACCGGAGGCCGCGGCGCGCGGAGTCGTAGATCGGGAGCGTCTCTGTCATGCGGATTTCCGCAGTCTACCGTCATGGGCTTCGGCGGCACCGGGCCTCCTATACTCGTGCCGTGACGCTCCACGTTCCCGACGAAGACTGGGTCTCGGCCCGCGTCGAGAAGGCTCGCCACGAGCGCGAGATGGCCCTTGCCGCCGTGAAGCGCCTCGAGGACGAGACCAGACGGCTCGCCTACCGCGTGGCCGAGCTCGAGGTCGACCGCCTCGCCACCCGGAATCGCGCCGAGGAGGCCGAGGCATACGTCGCGGCCGTCAAGGCGTCGCTGCCGTGGCGCGCCGCCCAGTGGCTCCGCGGCCTCGTGGGCCGGAAGTGGTGAACGGCGCCCCGGAGCTGGAGCGCCTGCAAAAGGAAGCCGAGGAGCTGCGTGCCCTCGTGCGAGAGCTCTCGGCGCGCCAGGCCGTGACGATCTCCGCGCTGCCCCTCGAGACGGCGCTCGCGCTCGCGCGAGGCGGCGAGGCGAGCCCCGATCCCGCATTCCGGCTCGAGAAGCGGGACGAGACGAGCGAGCTGACGCGCGTCGATGTCGCGTCCGAGATGGAGTTGCTCTGGCGGCGCCTCTCGCCGCGGGAGGGCGCTTGACGCCCCGCCGGGCGGCGATCGTCGTCCTCTGCTGGAACCGCTGGGACCTCACGCGCCGCTGCCTCGAGACCCTGAAGGCACACACGGACCTTGCGAACGCGGACGTCCTCGTCGTCGACAACGGCTCGACGGACGAGACGCCGGAGCGCTTGCGCGAGATCCCGTGGATCCGCGTCGTCACGAACGCCGCGAATCTCGGCTACGTGCGCGGGAACAACGCGGGAATCGCGGCCGCGCCGCCGGACGCCGACGTCGTCCTCCTGAACAACGACGTCGAGATCCACCAGGACGGCTGGCTGGACGCTCTCCGGGAGGCGGCCCACGCGGCGCCCGACGTCGGGATCGTCGGCTGCCGCCTCGTCCTCCCGGACGGTCGCCTCCTTCACGCCGGAACCACCATGCTTCCGGACACGTTCTGGGGACAGCAGATCGGCGCTCTCGAGACGGACGTGAGCCAGTTCGCCCGGACGCGCGACGTCGAGGGAATCGTGTTCGCGTGCGCGTATTTGAAGCGCGAGGTCCTCGCGAGGATCGGCGGGCTCTCGGAGAACTTCCGGTCGTACTTCGAGGACACGGACTATTGCCTGCGGGCACGGGAAGCGGGCTTCCGGACGGTCGTCTGCGGCGGCGTCACACTCGTCCACCACGAGCACGGCTCGACCGCGGACCAGCCGAAGACCTTCGAGACGCTCTTCCAGGAAAGCCGAAGGAAGTTCCGCAGCCTCTGGGGGAGGAAGCTCGCGGCGCGGTACCGGCACGAGCTCTCGTGGCAGTCCATCCTGAACTTCCCGACCGGGTATGCGGTGAGCTGCCGCGAGATTCTGCG
>DASVJU010000050.1:0-1685 GCA_036385755.1 Thermoanaerobaculia bacterium | reverse complement strand
AGGTCGCGCATCCGTCTCCAGAGAGTGCTGCGGGAAAGGCCGAGGGCCTCCGCCGCCTTCTGGCGGTTCCAGTGCTGGACCTCGAGCGCCTCGAGGATGCGGGCGCGCTCGGGGTCGGCGCCCGCGTCCGCGGGTCGCGCGCTCGGGGCCGCGGGAGCGGCCGCGCGGGGCGGCTCCGCCGCTCCGGCGGCGCGGACTTCCTCGGGCAGGTCCTCGATCTGAATCGTCTGGCCCGTACAGAGCGCGACGGCGTACTCGAGGGCGTTTTCCAGCTCGCGGACGTTGCCGGGCCACGAATAGGCCTTGAGCGCCTCGAGCGTGTCGGGCGAGAGGATGAGCGCGCGGCCCGCGCGGCCGCCGATGTGCGCGAGGAGGTGCTGCGCGATCAGGGCGATGTCCTCGGGCCTCTCGCGGAGCGGCGGGATGTGGATCGGGACGACGCGCAGCCGGTAGTAGAGGTCTTCGCGGAAGCGTCCCGCGTGGATCGCGCCGTGGAGGTCCTGGTTCGTCGCCGCGATGATCCGCGCGTCGACGGCCCGGGTCTTGTTCTCGCCGACGCGCTCGAACTGCCGCTCCTGCAAGACGCGCAGAAGCTTGACCTGCAGGTGGAGCGGGATGTCGCCCACTTCGTCGAGGAAGACCGTCCCTCCGCGCGCGAGCTCGAACCGGCCGACTCGGTCGCGAACCGCGCCCGTGAAGGCGCCCTTCACGTGGCCGAACAGCTCGCTCTCGAGGAGGTCCGCGGGAAGCGCGCCGCAGTTCACGGCGACGAACGGCCCCGTGCACTGCGCCGAGCTCGAATGGAGAGCGCGCGCGATCACTTCCTTGCCTGTCCCGCTCTCCCCCGTGATGAGGACCGTCGCGCTGCTCCTATGGAGCGATTCGACGAGGTGGACGATCTTGAGCATCGCGGGCGACCGCGCGACGAGGCCGTGCGACGCGATCATGCTCTGGAGAAGCGAGTCCTCGTCCTCGGCCGGCCGCACGACGACGAGGTAGCGCGCCCGAGGGTCGCAGTGGTTCGAGACGTGGAGCGGGACGACGGCCGCCGTCAGCGAGACGAGACGGGCGCTCGTCGCGCCGCAGCGGAGGACCGCGCGCCGCCCTTCCTCGCGCCGGCCGTTCGTCAGGGCCTCGCGAAGCGTGTCCATGGGGCCGAAGAGCTTCGCTCCGACGAGTTCTTCGATCGGCTTGCCGATCACGGAGGCGACCATCCCGCGGCCGGCGATCTCGTCGAGCGTGTGGCTCGCGCGGATGATCCGGAAGTCGGCGTCGAGAACGATCAAGGCCCGGCCGAGCGCCTCGAAAACGGTCTCGAGCGTCCCGAAACCGAGGCCCTCGTGGACGTCCAGCGCCGGCACCGCCGGGTTCTCCATGGCGCCTGATTGTCTCATCCGGGTCCGGCCCGGGACGCGGATGCAGATGCTCTACTCGTGATCAGGGCACCGGCCGGGGAGGCGCTCGTCGTTCCCGCCCCGCTGGCATCCGCGACCTCACTCGGCGCTCATGGCAGGTTCATCGGGATGTAGCTGCCGTCGGAGTTCGTCTGGTCGTTCAGCACGCCGTATGTGACGAAACGCGACGAGCCCGACAGCTTCTCGATCTTCGCCGAGCCGGCCGTCACACCCCGCGAGGCGAGCGGCTGGTTGAACTGAGCCCATTCGCCCGGCGCGAGGGACTTCGTG
>DASVJU010000049.1:0-6700 GCA_036385755.1 Thermoanaerobaculia bacterium | reverse complement strand
GTCGGGGTCGGTGTGCTCGTAGACGTGCCCGCCGGTGTGCCCGTGGGAGTACCCGTCGGCGTGCTCGTCGGCGTATTCGTCGGCGTGACGGTCGACGTATTTGTCGGGGTGACGGTCGGCGTGTTGGTCGCGACCTGAGTGCCCGTCGGTGTCTGGGTGAACGTGCTCGTTGCCGTCGATGTCGGTGTGACCGTGGGCGTCTGAGTGGACGTACTCGTCGGGGTCACCGAGGGCGTGGCCGTCGGCGTCGCGGTACTCGTCGAGGTCGGCGTGATCGTCGGCGTCTGGGTGGGCGTGCTCGTCGCCGTCACCGTGGCCGTGGCCGTCGGCGTCGCGGTGTCCGTCGAGGTGGGCGTGATCGTCGGCGTCTGGGTGGGCGTACTCGTCGCCGTCACCGTGGCCGTGGCCGTCGGCGTCGGAGCGAGAATCGCGACTGTGATCGTCTTGCTGCCGGAGACCGAGTCGTCGAACAGCGGCGACGTGTGCACGGTGCCGTTGAAGTCCACCCGGGCCGTTGCGACGAGAACGCCGTTGTTCACGTTGATCAGGCACCCGATCGACGGAACAAATGTGTGGCTCGTCTCGGAAGGGGACGAAAAACCCGACGCGACCGTGATCGGGTTCGTCAAGTCCGGCGTTCCGTCCGACGCCGGACAATAGAATGTAATCGTGATCGCGTCGGCGTCACAAGCTTTCGTCGTTGGCGGATTGGTGCTCGTGTTCGACAACGTGAGCGTGTACGTCTCGGTCGATCCGTTCGCGACGAAACCCGTCGGATCCTGATTCACAAGGAGTTTGAGGGCTGTCTCGTTGCAGTTCGGGGGCGACTGAGAGTTGGGGACGCGGGAGCGAACCTGGGTGACACGGCGCCACACATCCTGCTGACCCGTCGGCGGAATCCCGCGGAACGAGCCGCTCTGGGCGCGCGCCTGATTGGAGCGCTCGACGAACATGAGGAGTAGGCCGAGTGCGACCGCCGCAAGCCCCGCGGTCTTCAGAATCGACGACGTCCTGGATTTCCCGCCTTTCGAAGCTCTGCTCAAGAACCCCTCCCGCGTATTCGCCACCGGGCAACGCGAAGGCACGCAGATGCGTGACCGGAATTGTCCTGTGGAGTGAATTTATCCGAACCAGTTCGGAGAATCAATCACCTCGCGAGGCCGAGATACAGCGCCACGAGACAGCCGATAATCGGCCGTACCAATATGTGGATCTCGAAGGCGCAGTTCGCGACGCTCCTCTTCGCCCTGACGGCCGCGTCGTTCGGGATTCTCGCGCTGACGCTTCTCGGAATTTCGCGCGGCCGGCGGCGACTCGCCCTCTACGCCGTCCTCGCGTTCGGGGTCGCCACGCTGCTCGCGGCTCCCCTCCTCTTCGAAGGTGCGACGCGTCCGCGCGTCGAGATCGGTCTCGGCGTGAGTCTTCCGCTCGTGGCCGCCGCCTTCCTCGCGGTTCTCGCGCGCGGCGGCCGGGGGACGCGCGCCTTCCTTTTCGCGGCCTTCAGCGTGCTCGCCCTGGCGGGAGCCGCCGAGCTCGCCTCCCGGAGGCAGGTTCTCGTCGCGACACCCGTCGTTCCGCCCCTTGGAGTCGGTTTCGTCGTCTTCACGGCGCTGCTCCTTCCCCGCGTCGCCGAGCAGGAGAGGCGCCTGTTCACGCGCGCCACGACGGACCCGCTCACCGGCCTCCTAAACCGGGCGGCCTTCGAGGAGCGAGCGCAGGCCGAGATCGCACGCGCGGGGCGGACGGGCAGAAGCCTCGCGCTCGCGATGCTCGACCTCGATCACTTCAAGACCTTCAACGACCGGCACGGTCATCCCGCCGGGGATGCCGCCCTCACGGCCGTCGCGCGCTCTATCGCGCGGACGGTCCGCGGGATCGACGCGGCGGGCCGCTACGGAGGCGAGGAATTCATCGTCCTCTTCGTGGAGGCCGACGCCGAGGCGGCTTTGCCCGCGCTGGATCGCATCCGCTCGGCGGTTGCGGCGCTCGGACCGCCTCGGATCGCGCGGCCGATCACGATCTCGGCCGGCGTGGCCGTTCACCAGGGTCTCTTCGCGAACGCCACGTACGACTCGCTCGTCGCCCGCGCGGACGCGGCGCTCTACGCGGCGAAGAAGGCGGGACGCGACCGCGTCACGCTCGAGGAGACGGCCCCGCCGACGACGCCGGGGGACGTCCGCTACCGCTAGGAGGCGAGCACGCGCGCGAGGCGGGAGAGTCCCTCTTCGATTCTCGCGCGCGACGTCGCGAACGAGAGGCGCACGCAGCGGTCCTCGCCGAAGGCGATGCCCGGAGTCACGGCCACGGCGACAGTGTCGAGGAGCGCCTGCGCGAAGCTCTGGGACCCGGTGATCGGGACTCCCCCGAGCACGCGCCCGTAGTGGGCCGATACGTCCGGAAACGCATAGAAGGCGCCTCCCGGCGGGAAGCACGTCACACCCGGCAGCGCGTTGAGGGCGGGGATCAGGAACTCCCTCCGGCGCGCGTACTCTCTCAGCATGCCCTCGACCGCTGGCCCCGCCTCGTCGGGCCGCGTGAGCGCGGCGAGGGCGGCCTGCTGCGTGATGGAGCAGACGTTCGACGTCGCGTGGCCTACGATGCGGCCCATCAGTTCGATGAGGGGCTTCGGCCCGGCCGCGAAGCCGACGCGCCAGCCCGTCATGGCGTAGGTTTTCGACAGCGTTCCGACCACGAGAATCGTCTCGGGGAACTCGCGGGCGAGCGACGCCGCCGAGAGATGCCGGCCCTCGAACACAAGCCGGTCATAGCACTCGTCGAAGAGCACCGTCCACCCGCGCGAAGCCGCGAGCCGGATGACTCCTTCGATTTCCGCGGGCTCCATCACCGCTCCCGTCGGATTGTTCGGCGTGTTCACGATGAGGCCCCGGGTCGCGGGCGTCGCGGCGCGCGCCACGTCGGCCGCGGTGAGGCGGAAGCCGGACGCGGCCTTCGTCGGCACGAACACGCTCTTCGCGCCCGTCAACGTCACCATCTCGGGAAACGACACCCAGTAGGGGGACGGGACGAGGACCTCGTCTCCTTCCTCGAAGAGCGCGAGACACGCGGTGTGGAGGGCCTGCTTGCCGCCGGCCGTCACGAGGATCTCCGAGGCCGTGTACGGCGCGTTCCACGCGGTCCGATAGCCCGCGGCGATGGCCTCGCGCAGCGCCGGGATGCCGGACGCGTCGGTGTACTTCGTGAAATCGGCGTCGATCGCGTCGATGGCGGCGCGCTTCACGAACGCCGGTGTCGCAAAGTCCGGCTCCCCGGCGCCAAAGTCGACGACGTCGACACCCCGGGAGCGCAGGGCGCCGGCGGCTTTCAGCACGGCGAGCGTCGCCGACCCGGCGACACGCGAGGCGCGGCCGGCGAATCTCACCGGCGCCTCAGGACGCGCCAGGCGGCCGCAAACGCCAGAGGTTTTCTCTTCCCGATTGCGATCATCGCCATCTCCACAAAGCACCAGCCCGCGTAGACGAAGATCATCACGCCTCGGGTCGAGGGCAGGGCGAACTGAACCAACCAAAACACGAACAGGATGCCCGCCTCGAACGCGCGCAGGTCGAGGTTCACGAGAAGGAGCCAGCCGAGGAAGCTCTGAAGGAGCGTCAGGAGGATTTCCTCGCGCTGGTGCGCGTCGAACACGATCGCCGACGGGCTGCCCTTCGAGATCGAATAGATGACCGGGATGAGGGCGGAGAGAATCGACCACTGATTGATCGTCGACGAGACGAGATTCATGACCGCCATCGGCGCCTTCGTGATCTGTCGCGCCCAGTTGAAGGCGGAGAGCTTCTCGGGAAACTCGGAAAGAAACGGCGCGACCCACTGCACGAAAACGAACGGCGAGACGCCCGCCGCGATCGCGAGCGCGAGCATCGACTCGACGAAGGAGTGCGCCGACACGACGAGGATCGCGCCCCCCACGAGGAAGATCCCCGCGATCGCCCAGCCGCGCCGCCCGGGCCCCTGGGCGAGCGCCCACCGCGAGACGGCGGGCAGGTCCTCCATCTCCTCGACGTCGCCCGCGCGCGGAGGAACGCGGAGGAGCGCGGCGAGATAGCCCGCGTAACAGAGGGTGAGGACCGCGGCGTCGAAGAGGCCGAGCGAGCCCTTCCACCAGATGACGGTGAACCAGACGAGCGGGGGAAGGAGGCCGATGATCTCGATGGCGTGCTCGTCGTCGAACGTGATGGCGATCCAGGTCTTCCTCTTTCCGGTCCGCCGGGCGAAGAACGCGGCCACGAAGTAGACGAGCGGCCAGCCCAGTCCGACCAGCAGGCGGATCGAGCCCGTGAAGTTCGCGATCGCGAGATGGAGCTTCGCGGGGTCGCGGCCGGCCTCCCACGCGATCACGGCCTCGACGGCGAACTCGGGGAGGGTCTGGAGCCACGCGAGCATCGCGAGCGCCAGGCCCTGGGAGACGAGAAACTGCGCGGCCTCGGACCCCCACGCGACGAGGAACGCCGAGAAAAGGATGGACGGGAACGTCCAGAGCGCCGCGAGCGGCGTCGCCTTCGCAGCGACGGCGGCGGCAGCAGCCGGAAGTTCACTCTTCATGCGACGCGGATTTAAGCACGGCCGCCGGAGGGACGGTATTCTGGGAGGCCTTCATGACCACACGGATCGACGCTCCCTCGAATCCCCGAATCGCCGTAGCCGTGAAGGCCGCCGCGAGCGGCGAATTCATGCTCCTCGAGAGCAGGAGAATGATCGAGGACGCGCTCGACGCGGGCGTGCAGATCGAGGAGATTTTTCTTCAGAAGGGTTTGGACGAAGAACGAGAGGAAGAGAAGGATTTTCTTAGAAGGATAAGAGGGGAAGGCGGTGCGCTCGCGAAAGCGCCTGCGCCGCGGGTTACGGAGGTCAGCGCCCGGGTGCTCCGAAGGCTCTCCGATCTTCCCTCGACGCGCGGTGTCGTCGCGCTGGCGCCGCCGCCCAACCGCACACTGGCCTCGCTCTCTCCCCTATTACCTTCTAAGAAATCTTCGTCTTCCTCTTCTCCCCTCTTTCTAGTCCTGGACGATGTTCAGGACCCCGCGAACGTGGGAGCGATCTTCCGGAGCGGTGAAGCGTTCGGCGCCGCGGCCGTGCTCCTGACGCCCGGTTGTGCGTGGCCCTTCTCCCCGCGCGCGCTACGCGCGTCCGCGGGCAGCGCGTTCCGATTGCCCGTCGCCGCACGCGTCGCGGCAGGTGAGACGGTCGCCTGGGCGCGCCGGTACGGGATCGCGCTGGCCGGCGCCGACGCCCACGCCGGCATCGCGCCCGAGGCGCTGGCTTCAGTCCGCCCGATCGCCCTCGTCATCGGTTCGGAAGGCCACGGAATCTCGCCGGAGCTCGCGGCGGCCCTCGATCATCGCGTGACGATTCCTCTCCTGGGCCGTGTCGAATCCCTCAACGCGGCCGTCGCCGTGGGGGTTCTCCTCCACGTTCTGACGCGCCCCGCAGCACCCCCGGGATAGAATCCCCGCTTCGGCCGCGACCTTCGGGCCGTCATCAAGCGAAAAGCGAGGAACTCACCCCATGCGGCGCACTCTGATCGCCTCCGTCCTTCTCCTGTCCTTCGCGTCTCCCGTTCTTGCCGAGGAGACCGCGCAAGCTCCCGCCAAGCCAGCCGCCGCCAAGGCAGCTCCGGCAAAGGCGGCCGGTGCTCCTCCCGCGACCGAGAGCGCCAGGACGCTCTACGCGATCGGACTCGTGATGAGCCAGAACCTGGCGCCGCTCAAGCTGACAGCCGCGGAGCTGGCCTCCATCCAGGAGGGCATGACCGACGGCGTCCTCGGCCGCGCCCCGAAGGTGGACCTCGCGGTTTACGGCCCGAAGCTGCAGGATTTCGCGAAGAGCCGCCTCGGTGCGGCGGCCGCCGGCGAGAAGAAGGCCGGCGCGGCCTTCATCGCGAAGGAAGCCGTGCAGCCCGGCGCCGTCAAGCAGCCGACCGGCTTCGTCTACAAGGAAGTGAAGGCCGGCACGGGAGCCGTCCCGAAGCCGACGGACAAGGTCAAGGTCCACTACAGGGGCGCGCTCGCCGATGGAACCGTCTTCGACAGCTCCATCGAGCGCGGGGAGCCCGTGACGTTTCCCCTGACCGGCGTCATCCCCTGCTGGACTCAGGGGCTCCAGCTCATGAAGGAAGGCGGGAAGGCTCGTCTCGTCTGCCCGTCCGAGCTCGCCTACGGCGACGAGGGCCGTCCGCCGAAGATCAAGGGCGGCGCGACTCTCGTTTTCGACGTCGAGCTCCTCTCGATCGAGAAGTAGGCGCCTTCAGAAGACGTCCGCGGTGAACCGGAGGAGGCGGGGAGGGCTCGCGGCCTTCCAGCTCTCCTCCGGCAGCCCCGCCCTGAGACAGGCCTGGGACAGCATGCGCGCGGCGTCCCAGCCGAATGGTGCGGCATCCTGGGGCAGGACGACGCCGCGCCTTCTCCCCTTTTCAGCGACCACTCCGTGCGTGCCGGGCAGGAGACTCTCGGCACCGGGAATTTCAGAGGGAAAGAAGATTTCTTCGACGGTGAAGAGGACGGAAATCTCGGGCACGTGGCGCGGCAGCTCCCTGGCAGTCACAGGTGGAATTCTCGGATCGTGCAAGAGCGCAGCGACCGCATGCTCCTCGACGGCGGCGGCGAGCGCGTGCTTCGCCTCGATGCTCCCACTCCGGCCCCGAGGCCGCCCGTCCTTTCGCCACGTGACGAAGACGGGAGACGGC
>DASVJU010000048.1:0-2472 GCA_036385755.1 Thermoanaerobaculia bacterium | reverse complement strand
CAAGGCCGCGCGGGCGACGCCCGCCCACCGCGCGAGGACACCAAACGAATGACAGATGCCGAGCATTGCCGTTGCGGGGCTCGCGAGGACGCCGTCGAAGAAGCGAAACAGCGGCGCCTCCCAGCCGGGATTTTCGAGAATGCCCTGCGAGCTCGTCGAGACGCCGTCGTTTTCGCGCGGGTCGAGGGCTCCCGGACCGCCCGAACCCACGACGATCGAAAATCGGGCGGGAGAGGACGGAATGGCGAGCCCCTGACGCACGTCGTAGCTCACGACGCGGACCGCCGGGGCCCCGGGATGCTTCTGGCGCGCGTCGTGCGCGTAGTTGAGGAGACTCTCCACGATCGAGGCGTGCCCGAGGTTCGCGTAACCGTGATGCATGTCGAGAACCGCGACGTCCACGAGACCCCTCTCCGGACGAGGTTCGTCGCCCGCCGCCTCCACGCGGACGTATGACAGGCCGAGTCCCTTCGGCACGACGATCTGCGAGCCCGGGGCGGGCGCGCGTACGGTCACGGAGGCCCGATTCTCGCTCAGACCTTCTCCTCCTTGAGCGCACGCGTCATCAGGTTCCGGACGGCATCCGTCGGCGTCGTCCGGCCCGAGAGAATGGACGCCACCATCGCGGCAATCGGCATCTCGACACCCGCCTCTTCCGCGAGTTCGAGAAGCACCGGCGTCGTCGCGACGCCCTCGGCCACCTCGCCGCCCAGCGCGGCGACCGCGTCCGTGAGCGACTTTCCGGACGCCAGGGCGAGACCGACGCGGCGGTTGCGCGAGAGGTCCCCGGTGGCGGTGAGGATGAGGTCCCCGACGCCCGCGAGGCCGTAGAACGTCTCGGGGATTCCCCCGAGGCGCGTCCCGAGCCGCCGGATCTCGGCGAGGGCGCGCGTCAGGAGGGCCGCCCGGATGTTGTGCCCGAGGCGCAGGCCGTCCACGAGGCCGGCGGCGATCGCGACGACGTTCTTCGTCGAACCGGCGATCTCGACTCCCAGGACGTCGGCCGAACGATAGAGCCGCAGCGTGGGCGAGGACAGCAATGCCTGGAGGGCCGTGGCGACCTCGGGATCCGCGCTCGCGACGACGGCCACCGCCGGAAGACCGCGCGCCACCTCGGCCGCAAAGGTGGGGCCGGAGAGCGCGGCGAGGCCGGCCGTCCGCCCGGTGACGAAGGACATGATTTCGGTGGTCCTCCGGCGCGATCCGATCTCGAGGCCCTTGGACGTCGCGACGAGAGGCGTACCCGGCAGCAAGGAGGAGAGCCTTTCGAGCTCCTTCTCCGTCGCCTGCACCGACACGGACCAGAGAACGGCGGCCGCCCCCTCGAACGCCTCTCGCGCGTCCGTCGTGATCGTCACGCGCGACGGAATCGGCGGAGCTCCGAGGAGCGCAGGATGGGCGCGCGTCCGGGTGAGGCGCGCGACGACGTCGGGCCGGCGGCCGAGAAGCGTCACTTCGAGACCGGCGTTCGCGCCATGGACCGCGAGAGCGGTTCCCCACGCGCCCGTGCCCACGATGGCGATACGGGTCACGAGTCCCTCTGTCCCAGCCGGCGTTCGGTCCCGCCGAGCAGCCGCCGAATGTTCGCGCGATGGGAAACGACGAGAAGAATCGTCGTGGCCGAGGCCGCGACGACTTCCGCGTCGGGCGCGTGGAAAAGAAGCCTCAACGCGAGCGGGAGGAGGCACGCCGCGGTGATCGAGCCCAGCGAAACGAAACGCGTCGCGGCCACGACGACGAGGAAGACGCCTATGACGGCGAGCACCGCCAGAGGGCTCAGGACGGAAAACCCGCCGATGGCCGTCGCGACGCCCTTGCCGCCCCGGAATCCGAACCAGATCGGGAAGACGTGCCCGAGGACCACGGCGCACGCGGCCCCGCCCAGCCACCGGGCGTCGTACGTGAGACTCTGCATGAGAAGCACCGCGACGGCGCCCTTTCCGACGTCGAGGAGCGCCGTGAGGACGGCCAGCCTCTTCCCGGAAGTGCGGAGCACGTTCGTGGCGCCCGCGTTGCCCGAGCCCTCGCCCCTCACGTCCACGCCCCGGAAGACGCGTACGAGAACGATCGCGAACGAGATCGACCCGATCAGATATGCCGAGGCGAGAGCGACGAGCTCACGCGTCACCTTCGCCCTCCGTCCGGGAGACCGAGAAGATGCTTGCGGAGCATCCCGAGCGCCGTCGACGTCGTCCAGCGCCGGACGAGCGCGCGATCGCCCGGCAGGAGGAGCCGCTTGTGGACCCGCGTCCCGTCCTCCGCGTCGAGGGCGATGTGAATCGTTCCGACGGGCTTCTCCGGCGTGCCGCCCCCCGGGCCCGCGATCCCCGTCGTCGCGAGCCCGACGGTCGCGCCGAACCTCTTCCGGGCGCCCAGCGCCATTTCGCGCGCGGTCTCCTCGGACACGGCTCCGTATCGCTCGAGCGTGCCGGCCGAGACGCCCACGAGGTCCGCCTTCGCCGCGTTCGCGTA
>DASVJU010000047.1:0-14788 GCA_036385755.1 Thermoanaerobaculia bacterium | reverse complement strand
CAAGGACTCTCCCGAGACCGACCTTCGCCTCTGGGCGGCGATTGCGGGCGTGACGTTCCTTTTCGCGCTCGGCCCCTCGGTTCACGTTCTTGGCCGTCCCCTTTTTCCGGGCCCCTGGCGGCTTCTCATGCACGTTCCCGTCTTCTCCTCGATGCGAGGCCTCTTCCGGTGGGACCAATGGTTCGGCCTCGCGATCGCGGCGTGCGCCGTTCTCTCGCTCGCGGCCTGTGCCCGGCACTTCCGTCCTTCTCTCGTCGGACGAAGCGTCATTGCCCTCTTGACGCTCCTGCTCGCGATCGACATCTGGCCGCAGCCGATCGCCGCCTCGGCCCTTCCGGGTCCGTCGCCGTTCCAGGACATCCTCGTTTCGCTCGATCGCGACTCCATCGTCGCCGTCTATCCCTTCGAGCGCAAAACGTCCGAGCGCGCGTGGGTCGAGCAGCTCTTCCACGGGCGTCGCGTGCTGAATGGGTTTCAGTCCTTTCCGACCCCGATTCATCTCTGGCTCGACGGCGTCAGCCAGACGAGGCCCCCCGCCGAGACGCTCGCGATCTACCGCGAGCTCGGTGCCGCGGCCATCGAAGTCGATCTCACCGCCCTGCCTCCCGGCCGCCGCCGGGAAGCTCTCGATGCGTGCGCCGCCCTTCAGGCGTCCGGCGACGTCCGGCGGGTCGATCGAAAGGGCCGCATCCTGCTGCTTTCGCCTCCGCGCTCCCCTCTCCTCGTCGATCCCCTCGCGCTCCGGCACCTGCACTTCGACGGCGACCTGGCGCTCGTTCCCGGCCCTCAGGGGCGATTGGTGTTCCGCCTCCGGTCAGCCGCCTTGCCCGTCCTGATCCGGACCGGCTCCGCCTCCACCGCGAGCGTCCTGCGCATTCCGCTCGTCGGTGCGGGCGGACTGACGATCCGGCTGGATGGCGTGCCTCCGCGCGGCGCTCACGTTTTCGACGCGGCGCGCGGAGTCGAGATCGGCGTGGTGGGCGAGAAACCCTAGGGCGGATCCAGGTCTCCCATCGGGAGGGCGAAACCGTCCGGCGCCACGACGAGGAGACCGGCCGCGGCTCGGCGCCGCTCTGCGGCGAGGAGATGCCGGCCCTTCGCGAGGCGCAGAGCGGCGTAGCCCCCCGAGTTCCCGTCGAAGAGGACGCGACCATCGAAGACCACCCGCATTCCGCCTCGCGTTGCAAAGGAGTAGAGGCCGTCCTCGGGTGCGAGGAAGTTCCCGCCCGGCGCGGGCACCCTGGGCAACCCGTCCAGAGCATGCTCGGCCGCGGGCGCGGCCGCCTCACGCGGGATCCGGTAGAGCGCCCACGGCAACCCGCCGTCCTCCGGATCCGCGTGCGCGACGAGCGTGCCGCCCAGGCTCGCCATCGTCCTTCGGACCTCGGGAGATCCGTCCGCCGCGAAGATTACGTCGCCTTGCGGAACGCGCGTCCAGGCCGTCTCGACGCCCGCCGTCCCGATCCTCACCGCATGCCGTCCGCCGTCGTTCGGCCGGCCCAGAAGAACGTCGACGAGGTACACGCTCCGGGCGGCACGAACCGGGTGCACGAGGATCTCGGAGACAGAGCGGCGCCGCTCCGTCTCGATTGCCTCGGTGAGGCGTCGCTCCGCGACGCCGAAGCTGTTCACGACGTGTGGCCCGGCGACCCAGCGGACGAAGCCCGAGACGTCGAGAAGGGCCGTCACGAAAACGACGCCGAGAAGGGCCGCGCCGCCGGCGCGCCGAGCGCGCGCAGGCAGCGACTCCACGAGAGCGGCTCCCCCGAGCGCCGCGAGCGTGAGGACAAAAGGCGCCGCGAGAGAGACCCGGCTCGCGTTCGCGCTTTCCGTATCGCGCGCGAGGAGTCCGCCCGCCAGAAAAACGGCGATGGGGAGGAGGAAGACGCGTTCGACGCCGGCGCGCGCGATGCCGATCGCGGCGCCCGCCACGAGGAGGGCCCCTACACCCGCCAGGATGACGGGACGGTCGGGGTCGCCGTGCCGGGGGAGGACATCCCCACGCACAAAGAAAAGCGCCGCGTAGTCGCGGACGTTCGCAAGAAAGGCCTGCCCCGCTTCCCCCGCGGGCCGGGACAGGATCGAGAGATCCCTCACGTGCGCCGTCAGGCGCTCCGGCTGCCGCGCATAGGCGAGCCCCAGGGGCGCGATGACGACGACCTCCGCGAGAAGCGCGAAGAGCGCCAGGCGGCGCGCAGCGCGATGACCCTTCAGCCAGGCGGCGAAGAACACGGCCGCCGGCAGCGCAAGGGCAAGACGCGCCGAGACGTATCCCGCCGCCCCGAGCCCGAACAGGGCGCCGGACACGACTGCCCACGCGGGAGACGAGCGCCTCCAGGCTCTCAAGCCTGCCGCGGCGGCGCCCGTCACGACGGCCGACGTAAGGACGACATCGCACGCCCATCTCGCCTGCGTCAGAAGCCAGAGTGACGTCGCGAGAAGGACGGCCGCCGGCAGAAGCGCGCGCGGCCGTTCACGCGTGGCCTCTGTCGCGAGCGCGAGCGACGCGAGGAACAGGAGGACGCCTGAGCCGAGCGCAATGAGCCGAACCGAGGGCATGCCCCCGCCCGCGAGCCGGTCGGCGGCAGCGAGCGGCCAGAGAAAGAGGTTGCTCGGGTAGTAACGCCACCCGCTCGAGAAGAGGAAGTCCGGCGGGTGCATCGGCGTCGTGCCGAAAACGGACCGGAAGCCCTCGGCGGCCGAAAGGCGCGCGGCACGCAGGAAGTAGAGCTCGTCGATCCACGGTCCCGCCGGCCAGTCTCCCGCCCTGACCACGCGCAGGAAAACGCCGAGCGCGCCGAGAGCGACGAGGGCGACGCGCGTTCCTTTCCCCGCTTCGTTC
The DNA here is from genome assembly GCA_036385755.1 of Thermoanaerobaculia bacterium. Taxonomy (GTDB): domain Bacteria; phylum Acidobacteriota; class Thermoanaerobaculia; order UBA5066; family UBA5066; genus Fen-183. The sequence goes on along the minus strand of DASVJU010000047.1, from coordinate 11,946 downwards.
ATTGCGGTCCCGCCGCCTCAAACGTCGACACGATCGGTACGCTCGCCGACTCCGTAAACCGCTCGTCGAACACCTCGGCGAGGACGCGCCCGTCCATGTCCCTGGCAAGGGGTTCGCCGGCGAGGACGAGCAGCGTCGGCGCCAGATCGAGGACGTTCGCGGACGTGAGGCGAACGCCCGACCTCACGCCGGCTCCCGCGAAAAGCACGAAGCCATCGCGCGCGGCATCGGGGCTCGCCGCGGGCGATTTTCCGCGCAAGAAGCGAAGGACGGCTTCGAGCGTCGACGGAGGGCCCCATGAGACGGGTGCGAAGAGGCAGATCGTGCGGTCCCGGCCTTCACGTTCCAAAATCTCTCCGAGCAGGTCGTCGAGAAACCTGTAGTAGGCCCGGAGCGCGGCGGCCCGCGCCTCCGCCTCCGGGACGGAAAGCCCCCAGTAACGCGCATCGCCCGCGGCTCCGAAAAGGCCGCTCACCTCCGCGAGACCCGCGAGAACGACGGCCGAGACGTTTCGCGGGCCGCCCGGGATCGCCGCGAGGGCGGCCCCGGTGACCGTGAGATCACGCGCGGCACCGCGCAGGGGAGAGAGCCGCGCCTCACCCGCGGCAAGACCGTCCGGAACGAGCGCGCGCGCAAGGGGGCGGTCGAGTCCGTCGGGCGAGACGCGGAAGAGGCGCGCGCGCCCGGCGGCCGTGGCGGGGAGCGCCGCACTCTCGGCCGTGTCTCCGTCGAAGAAGGCATCACTTGCCCAGAGGACGAGTCCCTCCCGGGCCGGCGACGACGCGGGCCAGCCGAGGACGGCTGCCTCGTGGCCCCGGGAGGCGAGAATCTCCCAGAACGTCAGGCTGCGGCGCCCCGCCGCCGCATCCGGCGACGGGCGAGAGCCTCCCGGCACGGCCGAACCGGGCAGGACGGGAAGCAGCCGGAGCGTTCCGCCCGGCGTCTCCCAACGACGCGACGACACGATGCCGTGCTTCAGCGGCCGTTTACCCGTGGCGGCCGTGGTCCAGAGCGCCGCCCTGTCGTAGGGAGAGAGCGGGGCGAGCGGGCCGGCCGCCCCATCGCGCAGGAGCCGAGCGACGACCGGCATCGCCCCTTCGGACGCATAGGCGGTGAGGAGGTCCCACGAAGCCCCCTCGAACCCGACGACGAGGAGATTTTGCCGCGGCGCGCGGAGCGGCGCGGTCGTGATCCCGCGCGACGGGCGCTCCGGCTCGCGCCGGCCCACGACCGGCGCGAGCAAGAAAAGGGCGATCGGGATCGAAAGCGTCCCGGCGTTGAGCCCGCCGCGCAGGGCGCGGGCCGCGAGAAGGGCCGCCGAGAGAAACGCAGCCACCGCCGTCGCGACCAGGACACGTCGGGCTCCGGAGGGCACGAAGTCGTGGAGCGCCTGCCGCTGGAACTCGACAAACACGCCGACTGCCGCGAGCAGCGCGGCGCTCCAGGCCGCGCCCGCGCGTGAAGAGCGTCGCGCGCGCGGCACGAAGGCGAGCGGCAAGGCGAGAAGCGCGCCTGCAGCGGCCGCGACCGAGAGGAGGCGGGCCGCCGGAAGGAATTGCAGAAGTTCCGGATTCAGGCCCAGCAGCACGTCGCCCGCCGCGAGGCCGATGAGCGCGCCCCCGAGAGGAAGGTGGTACGCCGGTCGGCCCTCGCTCATAATCCGCGCCCGGCGAGTCTCGCCCTCTTCCCGATGGCCGTCAACGAATCCCTCCGCGTCCTCAGGACGACCCACTACGACGAACAGCACTACTCGCTGTTTTTGTCTGCGGGTTCGATCGGCCCGGCGACGGAACCGGGACACTTCGCGATGATTCAGGCCGGCGAGGGGCTGCGCCCGTATCTCCGGCGCGCGTTCTCGATCGCGGACGTCACCTCGGTGGCGGGTGTTCCCGCGCTCGAGTTCGTCGTCAAGGTCGTAGGCGTCGGGACGGCCGCGCTCGCTCGCTTCGCCGAAGGGACGCCGCTCCCGGTCCTCGGCCCGCTCGGCGTGCCGTTTCCCATCGACGACCTCCTCCCCACGGACCGCGTCGCCCTCATCGCCGGCGGGATCGGCCTCGCGCCCCTCGTGCTGCTTGCCCGGACGCTCGCTGCGCGCGGGATCGTCGCCGACCTGTTCTACGGCGGACGCAACGAGCACGACATCCTGAAGCGGGCCGAGTTCGAGCGGTTCCTCGGCTCCCACCGTTGCCGCTACGCGACGGACGACGGCTCGCTCGGACGGCGGGGCCTCGTCACGGACCTTTTCACGCACGCGCTCGCCGGGGGCTCGCGTTACCGCCGCGCCTATGCCTGCGGCCCCGTGCCCATGTTCCGCGCGCTCGCCTCACTCCTCGCGGACGCGGAGCTCGAAGGCTCTTTTGCGATGGAGTCCGAGATGGCTTGCGGCTTCGGCGTCTGCCTCGGCTGCGTCGTTCCGATGGCCGACGGCCGCTTCGCGACGATCTGCAAGGAGGGGCCGTGCGTCGCGCCCGACCGGATCGACTGGACCCGGCTGTGACCGAAAAGGCGTCATGACCGTCGACCTTTCCACGGCCTTCGGCCGGCTGCGCCTCAAGAACCCGATCGGAACGGCCTCGGGCACGTTCGGCTATGGCCTCGAGTTCGCCGAATACCTCGACCTGTCGGCTCTCGGCGCGATCTCCGTCAAGGGACTCTCGCGCCGCCCGTGCCACGGCAATCCGCCGCCTCGCATCTGCGAGACGGATGCGGGAATGCTGAATGCGATCGGTCTCCAGAACGTCGGCGTGGACGCCTTCCTCGCCGACAAGCTTCCCGAGCTCGCGCGCCTCGGCGCGACCGTGATCGCAAACGTGTGGGGAGACACGGAGGACGATTACGTGGCGGTCGTCGAGCGCATCGGCGCCGATCGCCGCATCGCCGCGATCGAGATGAACGTCTCCTGCCCGAACGTCGTCAAGGGCGGCATGATCTTCGGGAACAACCCCGACGCGCTCGCCGGCCTCGTGAAAAGGATCCGCGCGGCGACGGGTCATCCGCTCATCGTCAAGCTCTCGCCGAACGTGACGGACATCGTGGCCTCCGCGCGCGCGGCCGTCGACGCCGGGGCGGACGCGCTTTCCCTGATCAACACGCTCGTCGGCCTCGCGATCGACGTTACGCGCCGCGAGCCGAAGATCGGTTTCACGACCGGCGGCCTTTCGGGACCCGCGATCCGCCCCGTCGCCCTGCGCATGGTCTGGGAAGTGAGGAAGGCGCTGCCGAAGGTGCCGATCTTCGGGATGGGGGGGATCGAGACCGTCGAGCACGTCGTCGAGTTCCTCATCGCCGGCGCAAACGCCATCCAGATCGGCACCGCGAACTTCCGCGATCCTTCCCTCGCGGGCCGTCTCGTGGGCGAGCTGTCCACCTGGTGCTCCGATCACGGAGTCGCGCGCGCCTCCGATCTCGTCGGGACCCTCAGGACGCGGCCCCGGCCCGACCATTTCTTCTCATGAGCCGGACCGACGCGACCGCGCGCGGACGGCTCGCGGTCGCGCTGGACCTGCCCGACCGCGCCCAACTTCTCACGATGGCGCGCCGTGTCGCGCCCGAAGCCGGTCTCCTGAAGCTGGGGCTCGAAGCGTTCGTCGCCGAGGGACCTTCCCTGGTACGGGAGGTCGTTCACGCCGGGGCCGGCGTCTTTCTCGACCTGAAACTCCACGACATCCCGAACACCGTGGGCCGCGCCGCCGCCGCGGCGGCCCGCACGGGCGCCGCGATCGTGAACTGCCATGCCGCGGGCGGGACTGAAATGATGAAGGCGTTCGCCGAAGAGGCCCGCGCCGCGGCCGCGAAGGCGGGCCTTCCCGCGCCGAAGCTCATCGCGGTGACGGTTCTAACGTCCCTCGACGCTGCCTCTCTTCACGCGGTCGGGCTCACCGGGTCTCCGCGCGAGGCTGCCCTCCGCCTCGCGGTGCTCGCGCGCGAGGCTGGCCTCGACGGCGTCGTGTGCTCGCCGGACGAGATCGCCGCGATCCGCGGGGCCTGCGGGAAGGACTTTTTCCTCGTCGTCCCCGGAGTGCGCCCCCCGGGAGCGGCCCTGGGCGACCAGAAACGCGTGGCGACGCCGGCCGAAGCGATCCGCGCGGGCGCGGACCTCCTCGTCGTGGGCCGCCCGATCACGGGCGCGCCCGACCCCGCGGCCGCCGCGCGCGCCGTCGTGGCCGAGATGACGGCGGCGATTTCGGCCGCGAAGGCGCCCTGAGCGTCAGGGCGTACCGGTGGCCGTCGGCAGCGGAGTGGCCGTCGGTATTCCCCCGAACGGCGTCGCGGTCGGCGTGCCCGCGAAGGGTGTCGGAGTCGGAGTCGGCGGAACCGGCGTCGCGGTCGGCGTGCCCGGAACCGGTGTCGCCGTCGGCGTGCCCGGAGCCGGCGTTGCGGTCGGCGGCGCGGGCGTCGGCGTGAACGTGACGATCGTCGCACCGAGACCCGGCGTTGGCGTGGCGGTCGGCGGCGTCCCGGTGAATGCGACGGTGGGAGTCGGAGTCGAAACGGAGGGCGTACCGAACGGAGGCGGTGTGCTCACGGCCGTGGGCGTCGGCGTCGGCGTTGCCTCCCCGTTTGGTCCGGTGGGATCCTTCGTCGCGGGGCAGGCGGCGAGCAGCACGGCGAGCCCAGCGGCAGAGAGACCCGGGATCAGCCGATGGGCGAACGGACGCATCAGTCCACCCTTATCTTTTCGTAGCGGGACGCTTTCCCACCCGCGCCCGCGGCGCGCTCGGCGAGGGCGATCTCCTCGTCGAGGAAGTCGCGGAGAGCCTTCATGAACTCGATGCCCGAGGTCGCGGCGCGGGAGAGCGAGCTCCCGTGCCCCCGCGCGAGACGCAAAGAGAACTTTGCCACGAGGTCGGCCGCGGGCTTGAAGAGACAGCCGTCGCCCGCGCAGGCGAGCCCCGGAATGGGTCCCGAGGACGCGCGCGGAACCTCACCCGGGCCGAAATCATTCTCGAGCGGATCCTTCTTTTTCGTTCTCCTCGCCATCAGAGTCCCTCCGGGCGTGCGAAGCGTACCGTGAGCCGTCCATCCTCCACCTTCGCGCCGGCGGGCGAGAAGCCCGCGAGCATGCGCGGCACCGGGACGTGGTGGCGCACGTTCCCGATCCGAACGACGAGGTCTCCCGAGGCCATCGCGAGGTCGACTTCGTGCTTGTCGACGAACGGCAGGTCCAGGGTGAGGACGTACTTCCCGTTCTTCTTCGCATAGCGGTAGGGCGGGTCCGAGCGGAAGGAATCGGCGGGGTTCTTCGCGCCCCAGAGATCCCGTCCCAGGGCGGCGAGGGCGGCTGCGCCGAGCACCTGGTCGTCCCGGAGCGGCAGCGTGAAGATCGGCACGGGATCGAAGTAGCCGCGCGCCTCCTCGAGAAACTGCGCCTGGGTCTTCCGCCACTTGTCGAAGAACGGATCGTGGACCCCGTCCGGCAAGAGCCGGTTCACGATGACGGCGTCCACGGTGAACCCGTAGAGGCCGAAGTACATGAAGGCGCGCTGAGTCTCCTTGATGACGATTTTTTCCGCGTTCGTCACGAGGCGCACGGTCGTCGTCCTCGGTTCCTTGAGGAGCGCGTCCACGCCTTCGAGCTTCTGCGCGAGCGACTGTACGTTGTCGAAGTAGCGGTCGGGCGGGAGCGGGAGGTCGGTCATCTTCCTCGCGACGGGGCGCGCGACCTTGAGAATCGACCGCTCGAGCCGGAAGAGCTTCTTCATGTACCAGTCGAGGGTCGGCGGGAGCGAGACGAACCGGAGAGACTCCCCCGTAGGCGCGCAGTCGAGGATGAGGACGTCGAACGCCTTCTCGCGCGCGTACTGGTTGACGTAGAGAAGCGCCGACACTTCCTCCATCCCCGGGAAGATCGCCAGCTCCTCGGCGAGCACTTCCTCCACGCCCGTGACCGCGAGGAGCGTCGTGATGTAACCGGAGATGTCCTTCCAGTGGCGACCGATCTCCTCGGTGACGTCGACCTCCTGGATCCAGAGGTTCTCTGAGACGGCGATGGGCGTCCCGTGCCCGTGGTCGGTGAGGGCGACGTCGCGGTCGAACGCGTCTGCGAGCGAGTGGGCCGCGTCCACGGACATGACGAGCGTCTTGAGGCCGCGCGCCGCGAGGTCGAGTCCCGTCGCGGCGGCCACGGTCGTCTTGCCGACCCCGCCCTTGCCGGTGAAGAGAATGATGCGCATCCCGGATCGATGTTACGCGCTCAACCGAGGCGCTCGCCGAGGTGGACGCATCCCCACGCGAGAAGAAGCCCGGCGTAGACGTCGATGGCGTAGTGCCAGCCGCTGACCACGGCCGCGAAACTCGTGATCGCCGTCGCGGCGGCGTAGAGAAGGAACAGGGTCCGCGATCGCCGCCGCGCGAAAAAGGCGAGGAAGGCCTGCGCCGCCACGTGAAGGGACGGCATCGCCGCAATGCCTAGGTACGGATAGATGTCCGTACCCTCCGGATGCCGGTGGAAAGCCCGGACGCGCCCGAAGTGGTCGTAGAGAACGTCCATGACGGCCGACTGGGTGGGCATCGCGGCCCTCACGCCGGCGTAGTCGTCCTTGAGGACGAAACACGGGCCGAGGGACGGCATCGCGAAGTACCACCACGCCCCGAGGATCCAGAGAAGCGCGAACCCCATCAGGAATCGCGCCCGCTCGCGCGGCGAAAGAACGGACACGAACCAGGCCATGCCGCCCACGACCGTGTAGATGAACGCCCCGTACCACCTGTCGAGCCCCTGCCACAGCGAGGTGTACGGGAAGAGCCCCTGCAGGAATCGTCCCGGGTTCACCCCGAAGTGCAGGGCCGTCTCGACGCGATAGAGAACGTCGTCGAAGAGAACGTCCTGCCGGAGGAGCGGCAGGGCCACCTTGAGCCAGCTGTACGCGAAGGACGTGAGGCTCATGACGAGGAGAAAGCGCGCGAGATCGAGAAGCGAGAGCGGGCGAAGGGCGGCGTAGAGACGAATCCACGCCCGGCGCGGCGCCTGCCGCCCCGCCAGGAGGCTTCGGAGGACGAGGGCCACGAGCAGGAAGATCGACGCCGAGATCGCGAAGGCGGCGCATTCGCGCACGACGCGCGCGGTGCCGAGACCGACGAGGGCCCGCTTGCGGAGGAGCCAGAGGACGCCGGCGAAGTTCGCGACGACGATCGCTTCGTAGAGACGCAGGCCGGGGATCCGGCCCTTCCAGAACCCGCCGCCTCCGCCGGCCGTGCCGTTCCTCGCCCTCACCACCCGCGCGCCTTGTCCCGGTCGCGGCGCTCCTTCTTGGAGAGCTTGCCGCCCTTCTCGTCCCGGCGCGGCGCGAGGAGGCGCTCGAGGCGTCGCGCCTCCAGAACCTCGGGAGAGAGCGGCGGCGTCGTTTCTTCGTAAAGGAGACGGGCCCGGGCTTTCGGAAGGCTCCTTTCCGCGAGGTCCTTCACGACGAACGTCCGCCGATCACGCTTGAACGTGACCTCGAGCCGGTCGTGGACGCGCAGCAGCTTGTGTGCCGCGGCGGCATGACCGTTTACATGCACCTTGCCCCCCGTGCACGCCGCGGCCGCCTGCGACCGCGTCGGAAAGAGGCAGGAGACGTCCAGCCACACGTCTAGGCGGACCTCAGTGAGCGCATCTTTCTCGCTCTCTTCCTCGCGCCGTCCCATGTTCCCTCAAAGCTGGCGCGGAGGGGGGCCCGGAGGGGCGACGCAACGCGTCGTCGCCCCGGGTTCCGCCCGGCACACTCTAGAAGACGGGCTTTTCGACCCGCTTGTCGAACTTGTACACGTACTTGTACCCGAAGATGTCGGCCGTCTGCTCGTACTGGGCCGAGATCGCGATGTACTGGCCGCTGCGCTCCACACGGATCGCCTCGAGTTTGAGGGGCACCCTCGCGCCCTGCGCGCGCATGTAGATGTCCATCTGGAGCTTCTCGGGGCCCTTCAGTCCTCCGAAGTTCGCCGCTTCGTTCATCGCATCCAGGACGTCGTTCCCGTGGATGTGCAGGGGAAGGATCCGTACGCACGCGACGACGACGACGAACAGGACGACGAGCCCGACGACGAGCCCGAAGGCTCCCTCTCCCCTCCGGGACCCTCTGGCGGCTTGCCGCATCGTGTTCTCCTTCCGGCGCGACCGCGCGCTCTAGTGAATCGGGTGAAAGCTTCTTTCCCAGCGAGTCCGGGATAAAAAGTTTAGCGCGGTATCGATCAAACGGCGTAACGCCGCTCCACGCCCCGAAAATGCTCGCGGACCCTCGCGCACGGACCAGACGACGAAGGCGGCGCGGCCCTCGAGATGTGCCAGGGGCACCGAACCCCAGAACCGCGAGTCCTGCGATTCGTCCCGGTTGTCTCCCAGCGCGAAGAACCGGCGCTCCCCGATCCCGAGCGGTGAGAGGTGGTCGCGAACCTTCAGGGCCGGAGGCGCATCGTCACCGAACGTTCTCGCGTCGCGATGCACGACCCAGGGCTCGGTCACGACCCGTCCGTTCACCACGAGTCTCTTCGCCTCGACGGCGATCCGGTCTCCCGGCAGGCCGACGACCCGCTTCACGAAATCGCGCTCCGGATCGGGCGGAAACCGGAAAACGACGACGTCTCCCCGCGTCAGGTCGCGATACGGCAGAAACACGCGCCACGGGCCGGCATGCGCTCCGTACGCGAACTTGTTCACGAGGACGTAGTCGCCCGTGAGCACCGTGTCTTCCATCGAGGCGCTCGGCACGTGATAGATCTGGAAGACGAACCCTTTGAAGGCGAGGGCGATCGCCGCGGCCACGAGAACGGCCTCCGCGGTCTCCACGAGGCGCGTCAAACGCGTCATCAGTCGACCTTCAGGACGGCGAGGAAGGCCTCCTGCGGGAGGTCGACCCGGCCGACCTTCTTCATGCGCCGCTTGCCTTCCTTCTGTTTCTCGAGGAGCTTCTTCTTGCGCGTGATGTCGCCGCCGTAACACTTCGCGATCACGTTCTTGCGCAGCGCCCTCACGGTCGAACGAGCGAGGATCTTCGAGCCGATCGCGGCCTGAATGACGACCTCGAACATCTGCTGCGGGATCATCTCCTTCATCTTTTCCACGAGGCCGCGGCCCTTCGTCTGCGACTTGTCGCGGTGGACGATGAACGCGAGGGCGTCCACGGGTTCGCCGTTGATGAGAATGTCGAGCTTCACGAGGTCGCCGGGCCGGTAGTCGATGAGCTGATAGTCGAACGACGCGTAGCCGCGCGAGAGGGACTTCAGCTTGTCGTAGAAGTCGAGGATGACCTCGTTTAGCGGGAGCTCGTACTTGAGGACGGCGCGCTGCGTGCCCGCGTACTCGAGGGAGACCTGCGTGCCCCGCCGCTCCTCCGCGAGCGCGAGGATGCCGCCCAGAAACTCGTCCTTCGTGATGATCGTCGCGAGGATGTACGGCTCCTTGATCTCGTCGATGAGCTGGACCTCGGGAAGCTTCACGGGATTCGAGATCTCGAGCTCCTGCCCGCGCATCGTCTTCACGAGGTAGGGAACGGACGGCGCCGTCGTGATGAGCGAAAGATTGAACTCGCGCTCGAGCCGCTCCTGGATGATCTCCATGTGGAGGAGGCCGAGGTAGCCGCAGCGGAAGCCGAACCCGAGCGCCGTCGACGACTCGGGTTCGAACGTGAACGACGCGTCATTGAGGCGGAGCTTTTCCATCGCGTCGCGCAGGTCTTCGTACGCGTCCGTCTCGGTCGGGAAGATCGACGCGAAGACCATCGGCTTGACGTCCAAAAAGCCGGGCAGCGCCGCGGCGGTGGGACGTTCGCTCTCCGTGACGGTGTCGCCGATCTTCGCGGCGTGGAGGTCCTTGATGCCGGCGATGACATAGCCGACCTCGCCGACGGAAAGCTCGGGGACGACCTGCGGCTTCGGGTTGAAGATCCCGACCTCCTGCACCTCGCCGCCGAGGCCCGTCCCCATCATCCGGATCTTCATGCCGGGGCGGATCGTCCCCTCGTGGACCCTCATGAGGCACGTGACGCCGCGGTACAGGTCGAACCACGAGTCGAAGAGGAGCGCCTTGAGCGGCGCGGTGGCTTCGCCTTTCGGGGCCGGGATGTCGTGCACGATCTGCTCGAGGAGGTCGTGGACTCCCGTCCCGACCTTGCCGGACGTGAGCACGGCGTGCCGCGCGGGGATCCCGATGACGTCCTCGATCTGTTCGCGGGCCATCTCGGGCACGGCCGAGGGCAGGTCGACCTTGTTGATGCACGGGATGATCGTCAGGTTGTTGTGGATCGCGAGGTATGCGTTCGCGAGGGTTTGGGCCTCGACACCCTGGGTCGCGTCGACGACGAGGACCGCCCCTTCGCACGCGGCCAGCGAGCGCGACACCTCGTACGTGAAGTCCACGTGCCCCGGCGTGTCGATGAGGTTCAGCGTGTAGTCCTGCCCATCCTCGGCGCGGTATTTCAGCGTGACCGAGCGGGCCTTGATCGTGATGCCGCGCTCTTTCTCGATCGGGTTGTCGTCGAGGACCTGCTCGGTCATCTCGCGGGCCGTCAGGGCACCCGTGAGCTCGAGGATCCGGTCGGAAAGCGTCGTCTTCCCATGGTCGATGTGGGCGATGATCGAGAAATTGCGGATACGCGAAGAGTCGGTCATGGCTCCTGGTGATGAAGGTGACGCGCGACCGGCCGGCCGCGCGCGAGCCGCCTATTCTACCGTCTCGAGCGGCCATCGCGAGCGCGCCACCGCGCCGAGCCCCTCCCCGAGGCGCCCCGCGACGAGCCGCCTCAGCCCCGCGAACGCGATCATCACGGCATTGTCGCCGGTGAGAGACCGCCGGGCCACCCTCACGTCCACTCCGCGCGACCTCCCCCAGGCGGGAATGCGCTCCCTCACGAGCGTGTTCGCCGCGACGCCGCCCGAGACGGTGAGAACGTCCATGAACCTCGTCTCGGCGAGCCGGGAAAGACGGTCGAGGAGCTGCGCGACGATCGCCTCCTCGACGTCGGCCATCAGATCGCAGAGTCCCGGCGGCGCGTCTTCCTCGGAGAGCGCACGGCGGCCGCCCGGAGTCCCCAGGGCGGGCATGAGGCCGAGCGCGAGGAGCCGCTCCCTCGCCGCCGTCTTCAGGCCCGAGAAGCTGAAGTCCGAAGAGCCGTCCTTGAAATGCGCGACGGCGAAGGAGCGTCCCGCAGCGCCGCGCCGCGCCAGCCGGTCCACGGCCGGCCCGCCCGGATAGCCCAGACCCGCCATCTTCGCGACCTTGTCGAAGGCCTCGCCCGCCGCGTCATCGCGCGTCCGCGCGAGCCGCTCGATCCCTCGGCCCGAGAAGGCAAAAACGTGCGTGTGGCCGCCCGAGACCACGAGCGCCGAGAACTCCTCGGGCACCGGCGCCGCCGGGCCGCCGTCCATCGACAGAAACGGGGAAAGCGCGTGCCCCTCGATGTGATTCACGGGGACGAAGGGCACGCCCAGCCCAAGCGCGAGCCCCTTGCCCTCGGAGAGTCCGACGAGAAGCGCGCTCACGAGGCCCGGTCCCGCCGTGGCTGCGACGGCGGAGACGTCCGTCAGCGCCACCCCGGCGTCCGCGAGCGCCGCATCGAGGAGCGGTGGCAGGCTCTCGAGATGCGCGCGCGCCGCGATCTCGGGGACGACGCCGCCGAAGAGGCGATGCGCGTCTTCCTGCGAGGCGATGCGGGACGAAAGGACGCGCCCCGCGCCGTCCAGGAGCGCGACCGCCGTCTCGTCGCACGAGGTCTCGAGAGCGAGGACGATCCCGACGTCCCCTCCGTTCTCCGTCATCGCGGGCCAAGCCGCGCGAGAGCCCGGGCGTGCGGAGGCTCGGAAACCCCGCCCTCCGTCACGATGGCGTCGACCAGGGCGGCCGGCGTCACGTCGAAGGCGGGATAGAGGGCGCCGACTCCCTCGGGCGCGAGAGACGCCGTGCGACCTCCCGGGAGCGGCAGCGCGACGACCTCACTCCCGTCGCGTTCCTCGATCGGAATCGACGCGCCGTCT
>DASVJU010000046.1:0-2866 GCA_036385755.1 Thermoanaerobaculia bacterium | reverse complement strand
GTCGATCGAGCCGATCGCCGAGACGCCGAGCCCGTAGAGGTCGCACCCCGCGTGCGTCGTGTAGCCCTGAAAGTTGCGGTGGAGCGTGCGGTCCTTCTGCGCCTTCACGATCTCGTCGTGGGGCAGCGCGAAGTGGTCCATCCCGATGTAGACGTAGCCGGCCGCGACGAATCGTTCGATGCCGGAGACGAAGATCGCGAACTTCTCGGTGCCTTCCGGCAGATGCGCCGCGAGAACGCGCTGCGGCCGCTTGAGCCACGGGACGTGGGCGTAGGAATACATCGCGACGCGGTCCGGGCGCAGCGAGAGAATCTGCTCGACGCTCTTTTCGAACCCGGCGCGCTTCTGGCCGGGGAGGCCGTAGATCATGTCGAGGTTCACCGAGCGGTAGCCGAGCGCGCGCGCGGCGTCGACGAGGGCCTTCGTCATATCGAAGGGCTGGACGCGGTTCACGAGCTCCTGCACCTCGGGGTCGAAGTCCTGGACGCCCATCGACACGCGGTTGAACCCCCGGTTCCGGAGGACCGCGAGGTGCCCTTTCGACGTCACGCGCGGATCCACTTCGACCGAGACCTCGGCGTCGGGGGCGGGCCGGAACGTCTCGAGGAGATGCTGCGCGAGGAGATCCGCCTGCTTTGGCGTGAGGTAGGTGGGGGTGCCGCCTCCCCAGTGGATCTGCTTCACGGAGCGCGTCCGGTCGATGCGCGCCGCGAGGAGGTCGATCTCGCGGTGGAGGTCCGCGAGGTAGGGCTCGATCTCGTCGCGCGTCTCGCCGGCGCGGTCTCTCTTCGGGACGACCTTCATGAAGCAGCCGCAGAACCAGCACTGCTCGTCGCAGAACGGGAGGTGGACGTACAGGGAGACCGGCGACTCTTTTGCGTTCGCGCGCGCGCAGACGGCTTCGGTGTCGGCGGGCGTCAGGTCGGTCCACTCGGGGGCCGTCGGATAGGACGTGTACCGGGGACCCTGGACGTTGTACTTCTCGAGCAGCTCCGTCGTCATGGGGAGCGTCTCGCCGCCGAGACGGATCGGAATGGCGCTCACGGGCGCGAGGTTAGCACTCGTCGCGACGGCGTCTCGTTCGTGCATCTGCATCAGGCGCCGCGGGCGCGCTCAGTCGACGAGCGTGACTCTCCGGGCCTTCGGCGAGAGCGAGACCGCTTGTGGCAGGTGGCTGCCCTCGAGCCATACGATCCGCTGGCGCTCGACCGCCCGGGCCATTCGCGCGACGGCATCCTTCAGGTTCTCGGGCGTCGCGAGGACTTCGACCTTGCCCCACGCGGACGCGATCTTCCTGTTCTTCGCCCACACGAAGAGAGGCACGCGCAGAGCGCGGAGATACCCGCGCACCCACTCGACCGGCATCGCGCTCTCGTCGTCGGGCCCCGCCACGAGGAGGAGGACCGCCCGCGGGCGGTTCCCTGCGGCCGCCAGGAGAGCGGCCGCGCCGACGGCGTCGGCGAGGCGCGTCGGGCTGTGGAACTCGGGCGGCTCGACTTCGATGAGAAGCTGGCGCAAGTCGACGATGTGCCGGTGCGCGTCGCGGGGTGCGACGTAGTCGGTCGAGTACAGAAACACATCGTACCCGGGCGCCACTTCGCCCGGCGGCCGCGTCCCCGGCCAGCAGAAGCGCAGTCGCTGTCCCTTCCCGAGCGGGACCTTGTACCAGTACGACGCGTGGTAAGCCGAGGCGCGGAGATCGGACAGCCACGAGCTCGCCCGCTCGTCCTTCACGACGACGAATTCGCCGGGACTTTCCTCGACCGCCTCGACGCGCACGGGCTTCCCGTTCGCGAGGAACCACTCCTCCATTTCGGATTCTTTCGGCGCGCGGCCCGAAAAAACGACGGGCACGGCCGTCAGCTCGGCCTGCGTCTCGCCGCGCAGCGTCTCGGGGCCGTTCGGCGCCTCCCGCTTCACGCCGCCGACGAGAAGCTCCGCCGTGGCCTGGGTGCCCTCCTTGAAGTCGAGGACGGCTCTCAGCACGTGGACGTCCGCCGGCCGGAAGTCGGGGAGCGCGATCCGGGCGAGGTCACCCGGAGCGAGCGGCTGGCCGTCCAGCGTCAGCTCGACGCGCTCGGGCCTCTCGCTCAGGGCGCTCTCCCATGTCAGGCGAGCGGCGCGGCCGCGTCCCCCGGTTCCGGCCAGGAGGCTGAGCGTCGCCTCCGCGATCGAACGGGGGACGTTGAGGCGCTGCACGGCCCGGCCGATCTCGGCGCCGTCGCCGCCCCGGGCGACCGCGACGAGCTCGTGCGGCATCGGGGCGCCGAAATCGACGACCAACTTCCACGGCGGGGCCGTGAGGACGCTGAGAAGACGCCCGTCGAGCCGGAACTCGACGGTCGAGACGGTGGAGTCCGCCTGCACCTCGATGGGCCGCACGCCGAGGGCGATCCCGAGGATGAGCGTGACGAACGAGATCACGGGTGGCGCGACCTCCGGAAGCCACATCTAGCATGCCTTGTGCCGTCTGTCACAAGCACAAAGCGTCCGTGAGGGGGGACGAGCGCCGAAACGAAGGCGCTCAGCCGAGCGGCGTGCGCGCCGCCGCGACGAACGCGGCGACGTTCTCGATCGGCGTGGGCGGCAGGATGCCGTGGCCGAGGTTCAAGATGTGGCCCAGCGGGCCCGCCGCCCGGCGGGCGGCAGTGACGGCGTCCCTTACACCCTCCGGCGTTCCGAGGAGGAGGCCGGGATCGACGTTGCCCTGCAGCGCCTTGCCGTTCGCGCGCCTGCGCGCCTCGTCGAGAGGGAGCTTCCAGTCGATCGAGAGGACGTCGACGGGCATCCGGGCGAACGAATCGATCAGGTGCGACGAGCCCGAGGCGAAGTGGACGACGGGCACCTGCCCGCGCCGCGGCAGGTG
>DASVJU010000045.1:0-11719 GCA_036385755.1 Thermoanaerobaculia bacterium | reverse complement strand
GCGGGATCGTAGCGGAACGAGGCGGCCGCGAGACTCGTCTCCTCGCCCTCGATCTTCACGCCGTCGAAAATGCGGAAGGCCCGCGAGCCCTCGATCATCTCCGCGCGCGGCGCGCGCACCGAGATCACCCGTTCGCCTGCGCCCTCCCGCGACTCGAACACGACGTCCTTGAGGCGAAAGATCTTCTCCCCCTTTTCCTCGAACCTGACGGCCTCCGTGGCGCGAACGCGATACCGGCCTTCGGAGGCCCGCGTCTCGAGGTACTCAAAGTCCCGGAAGCGCATCGTGTCGCGCTTCCCTCCGGATTCCTTCAGCAACGTGTCGGCGACCGGATCGAGGGCGCCCTCCGTCCGGGCTCCGGGCTTGCGGTACGAGAGGACGACGAGGAGCGTGAAGCCGGCGGCGAGGGCGAGGACCGCGGCGCGGGCGATCCGCCGGAAGCGCGTCATGGCGCCGCCGGCGCGAGGTCGACGACGGTCAGCGAGGGGCGGCCCGTGTAGGAGTCGATCGCGAGGTTCGCGGCCACGTCCACGCGTCCGGGGCGAGCGGCCGGTGGGATGTCGGCGAGCGTCCAGCCCACGGCTTCGAGGCGCCGCCCGTTCGACGCGAGAGAGACGCGCAGACCCCGTTCGCCGACGGCGCGGCCTCTGCCGTCCCACTCGAGGCCGCGGAACCCGAGAAGGGGCCTGGGATTCTCCTGTCCGTGCGGCTCGAAACGCTCGAGGGCGCTCGCGAGAGCGCCGTTGGCCTCGGGGGCCTCGACTTCGGTGTCCACGAAGAGCTCCTCGGCCCACTCCTCTTCGTCGCGCGCCTCGGCGAAGGCGGCGCGCAGGTCGTCGCGAAAAGCCTCGAAGGACGCGGCCGGCAGCGTGAGGCCGAGCGCGGCGGCATGGCCTCCGAACTCCGTCGTATAGCGTCGCGCCACCGGGGCGAGACGCTCGAAGAGCGGGGTCTTTCCGTAGCTGCGGCCACTGCCCGATACGACGTCTCCCTCGCGGGCGAGGAGCAGCACGGGCCGGGCCAGCTCCTTCGCGACACGGGACGCGGCGATTCCCAGGACGCCGCGGTGCCAGCCGTCGGCGGCGTCCCCCGCCTCGATCACGATGGCGTCCCGCGCCGCGTCGAATCCGCCGGCGAGCCGCGCCAGCACGACGTCTACGACTCGCTCCTGGACCGTGCGGCGCTCGTCGTTCGCCGCCTCGATCTCGCCGGCGAGCACCTCCGCCCGGGCGGCGTCGGCGGTCGTCAGGAGCTCGAAGGCGCGCGCCGCGTGGTCGAGGCGTCCCATGGCGTTCAGGCGGGGCGCGATGCGGAACGCGACCTCGCGCGTCGAGGGCGCGCGCCCGGCGGGAACGCCGGCTCGCCTCAGGAGAGCCGCGAGGCCGGGCGCGCGGGGGTCCGCGAGTCCCGCAAGCCCCCACGCGACGAGCACCCTGTTCTCCCCGGTGAGAGGCACCATGTCGGCCACCGTCGAGAGCGCCGCGATCTTCGCGAACGAGGCGAGCCAGCGACGGCGGCCCGTGGCATCCACGCCCACCCGCTCGCCGGAGTGGATGAAAAGTGCCTCGGCCAGCTTCCAGGCGATGCCGGCGCCGCACAGCTCCTTGAAGGGATACCGGCAACCGGGGAGCTTCGGATCCACGAGCACCGCGCCGTCCGGCAGCGCGGCCGGAGGGAGGTGATGATCCGTGACGATGACGTAGACGCCGCGGCTCGTGGCCTCGGCAACGGTCTCGACCGCGGTGATGCCGCAGTCGACCGTGACGATTCCCTCCGGCTCGTGCTCTTCGAGCGCGCGCCGGAGAGTCGGGGCCCTGAGGCCGTACCCGTCCTGGAGCCGGTGCGGAATGAAGGGCCGCGCGTCTGCGCCCAGCTTCCGGAGCGCCGTCGTGAGAATCGCGAGCGCGCCAACGCCGTCGCAGTCGTAGTCGCCGAAGACGACGATGCGGCCTCCGCGGCGGGCCGTCGCCGCGAGGAGCTCCACGGCGGCGGGCAGGCCCGCCATCGAGAAGGGATCGTGCAGGGCGTCGGGAGCGGGCGCGAGATGCGTGCGCGCCGCGTCGACGTCCTCGAAGCCCCGCGCCGCGAGGACGCGGGCCGCGGGCGCGGGCAGGCCGAGCTCCCGGGTGAGGCGGTTCGCCGCGTCCGGGCGCTGGGGCCTGAGGTGGCGCCGCACGAGGCGCGGCGCGCGCGCCCGGACGTTCACGCGTTCTCCCAGGCCCCCATCGCGCGGAACTTCGCGTAGCGCGCTTCGAGCAGCTTTTCGAGCGGGAGGTGCGCGAGGCGCTCGAGCCGCCCTTCGATCGCGCGCCCGACGGTGTCGATGACCGCGACCGGGTCGGCGTGGGCGCCGCCCGAAGGCTCGGGCAGCACCTCGTCGATGACGCCGAGGGCCTTGCAGTCCGCGGCCGTCAGACGGAGGGCCTCGGCGGCCTCCTGCGCGCGGGACTGGTCTTTCCAGAGGATCGCGGCGCACCCCTCGGGCGAGATCACCGAGTAGACCGAATGCTCGAGCATGAGGACGGCGTCGGCGATTCCGATCCCGAGCGCGCCGCCCGAGCCGCCCTCCCCGATGACCGTCGTGACGATCGGGGTCTCGAGCACGGACATCTCCAGGAGATTCCGCGCGATGGCCTCCGAGACGCCTCTCTCTTCGCTTTCGAGACCGGGGAACGCCCCCGGCGTGTCGATGAACGTGAGGACGGGCTTGCGGAACTTCGCGGCCAGTTTCATGACCCGGAGCGCCTTGCGATAACCCTCGGGGCGCGGCATCCCGAAATTGCGCCGGATCTTCTCCTTCGTGTCGCGGCCCTTCTGGTGGCCGATCACGGCCACGGCGCGCGCGCCGAGGAACCCGAAGCCGGCGACGATCGCCGGGTCGTCCGCGAACGCGCGGTCGCCGTGCCACTCCACGAAGTCTCGGATCAGGACGCGCACGTAGTCGAGCGTGAACGGGCGGTTCGGATGCCGCGCGACCAGGGTCTTTTGCCAGGGCGTCAGGTTCTCGTAAACCTCGCGGGAGAGCTTCTTGAGCTTTCCTTCGAGCTTCTCGACTTCCCGATCCCGGGCCGGAGACTCCGCGAAGCCCTTCAGCTCCCCGAGCCGTCGCCGCACGCGCTGGATCGGCTCCTCGAATTGAGCCTCGTTCGCCATGAGGAGACTGTAGCAGAGGCCCCCTCCCGTCGCTCGACGGCGGCGGCGTTTCGGGGCAAGCTCCGAAGAGCAAGATGAAGAAATTCTGAGAATGGAAGAGATCGAAACTTCGGCCTCGGGGCTTGTCTGTCCAGCCTGCCACTCGGCGTTCTCCTCGTCTGCATCCGCATTGACATGCGTGTCGTGCGGTCGCCGGTTTCCAATCGACGACGGCATCGCCGACTTCGCCGAAGGCCGGTACTTCGACGACCATCCGGACCCGAACGCGCTTTCGGAGGAAGTCCGGCGGGGAATGGCGAACGAAAACGAGGGGCGTCGCATCGAGGACTATTACCTGCCCGTCCTCCGCGCGGCCGGCGCCCGGCGCGTCCTCGATTCGGGTTGCGGCAACGGCGAGGCGGTGGACGTCCTCCTGGGCGCCGGCTTCGACGCGTGGGGGCACGACCTCTCGGCGTTTCGGAAGTGGCAGTGGGGGGCGCGCGCGAGGCGGGATCGACTCGTCGTCGCGGACGGCCTGACGCTGCCGTTTCCGGACGGGTACTTCGACGCCGTGATCTCCTCGGGGGTCCTCGAGCACATCGGCGTCGCGGAGCGCGGCGGACCCGGGTTCTACGAAGTCGCGCCCCTCCCCGACCGCGACGAGAGACGCCGGGCCTTTCTGGCGGGGCTCGCGCGAGGGCTCGGGCCGGGCGGGACGCTCTACCTCGACTTTCCGAACGGGGCCTTCCCGATCGACTTCTGGCACGGGGCGAGCGCGGGCGGCGCCCGCTGGCATTCGGTAGCCGAAGGATTTCTTCCGAAGGTAGGGGAAATTGCCGCGCTCGCGGGGAGTCTCGATCCGGCGTTTCGCGTTTCCGTCCGCTCGCCGCATCGCCGTCTGCGCTTCAACCAGGTCGGAGGCCACTGGTACGGCCGCCTCGGGCGCGCTCCGATGGCGGCCTTCTATGCGCTCACGGCGAATCCAGGATTCACGTGGCTGGCCGGAACCCCGCTGAATCCGTACCTGACCCTGTCGCTTCGGCGGCCGGATCCTCGCTGAGTCGCCTCGAGAATCCCGGCGCGACGAAATCTCCGCTGCCCCAGAGGAGCTGAAGGACGAGGCGGGGCGCGCGCGCGGGAGGCACGGCCTTGTGATAGCAGGTCGGGTCTTCCAGCCGGATCAGGTCGCGAAGCGCCGTCGATTCGTCGAAGGATTCCAGAGATGCCTTCGCGGCGTTTTCGCCGCGAGCCGTGTCGGACTGAACGCGATGTGCGAAAAGCCGGGGGCGGGGAAACCGGGCGAGGGCGTACATCGAAAGCCATTCGGCCTGCTTCAAGCGGCCGACCCCGCCGTCCCGAAGGGTCTTCAGGCAGGCTCCCGGATAGCTGACCATCGTCTGCCGGGAAGTGTCCGCCGCCGGCGATTGCCTACAGCAGGTTCTGCGGGTCGACGTCGAGGCGCGGCGGCTGAGGCAACGCCGCGAGGAGGCGGCCGGCCTCGGCGATGGCCTCGCGGCGCTCCGCCTTGATGACGAGGTGGTAGCGCCAGAGGCCCTTCAGGCGCTCGAGCGGCGCCGGAGCGGGCCCCAGGATGCGGATCTCCCGGGCGACGTCCGCCGACGCGAGGGCCGCGAAGGCCGCGCCCGCCTCGCGATGGGCCTTCGGCAACTCGACGTCCGCGAAGAGCGCGAGGAGGAGATGCGTGTAAGGCGGATAGCGGAACGCTTTCCGGAAACGCAGCTCGGCCTCGGCGAACGCGGGATGGTCCTGCTTCACGGCGGCGCGAATCGCCTCGTGGCCGGGCCGGGACGTCTGGACGGCGACGAGCCCCGGCCTCTCGCCCCGGCCGACCCGCCCCGCGGCCTGCGTCACGAGCTGAAACGTCCGCTCGGCCGAGCGGAAGTCCGGGAAGGAAAGGAGCGCGTCGGCGTCCAGGACGGCCACGGCCGTCGCATTCGGGAAGTCGTGTCCCTTCGCGACCATCTGCGTCCCGAGGAGCGCCTGCGCGCGCCCCGCCTCGAAATCCTGGAGAACTCCCGCGGCGCCGCCGCGTCGCGCCGCGGCGTCGCGGTCGAGAACCGCGTATGAGATTCCCGGGAAACGCTCTTCGAATCTGTCGGCGAGACGTTCCGTGCCGAACCCGATCGGCTGGAGCGCGTCCGCGCCGCACTTCGGGCAGGCCGCCGGGCGGCGGATGTCGTCGCCGCAGTAGTGGCAGAGGAGGCGTTCGTGCCGGCGGTGATACGTCCGGGCGACCGAGCAGTTCGCGCAGCGAAAATCCTCACCGCACGCGCGGCAGAGCAAGCTGGGCGAGAACCCCCGCCGGTTGAGGAGGAGAATGGCCTGCTCTCCCCTTTCGAAACACGCCGTGAGGATTTCCGCGGTCCGGTCAGCCAGCAGGATGCGTCCGTGATCGCCTTCCCTGGCCTTCTCCTCCCGGAGATCGACGACCTCGACTTTCGCCCGCGGGCGGGCTCCGGGCCGGTCCGGCAGCGCGAGGCGCGGCAGACGGCCCTCGCGCGCGGCGCGCTCCTGTTCCATCGAAGGCGTGGCCGAGCCCAGGACGAGCGTGGCACCTTCCTCGCGGGCGCGAACGCGCGCCACGGCCCGGGCGTCGTAGCGCGGCGACTCTCCCTGCTTGTAGGCGGCGTCGTGCGCCTCGTCGACGACGATGAGGCCGAGCTCCGGCAGCGGCGCGAAGACGGCCGAACGAGGGCCCACGACGGCGTCGACGTCGCCCCGGCGCGCACGCTCCCATTCGGCGGCGCGCTCGCCGTCCGAGAGCCCGCTGTGGAGAAGCGAGATCCGGTCGCCGAAACGCGCCACGAGCCGTCTCACGAGGGCCGGCGCGAGCGCGATCTCCGGCACGAGAAGGATTCCGCGCCTGCCAATGTCCCGTGCGGATTCGAGCGCCGCAAGGTACACCTCTGTCTTTCCGCTACCCGTCACTCCGTCGAGCAGGAATTCCCCCGGCGTGCGCGCGCGAACGCTCTCGGAAATCGTTCCGATCGCCGTCCGCTGCGCTTCGGTGGGGACCGGCCTCCGGTCCAAACCTGCGCCTCCGACGTGTCGGCCGATGTCCGCGCGGCGTTCCGTCTCGATGAAAGAGACGAGGCCCGCCTTCGCGAGGGCGGAAACCACGGCAGCGGTGCCGCCCGCTTCACGCACCTCCGCGACCGAGGCAGGCCGGCCGAGGGCGAGGAGCCGGGCGTGCAAGGCGCGGCGCTTCGGCGCGCGCGAGAAGGCTGGGTGGTCGGCCGGCGCCGGTCGCGCGACCCAGGCCCGGTCGGACGGAGCCGCTGCCGCGCGGAGACGCTCGGAGCGGATCCGCACGAGGCCCCCGGCGACGAGGTGCTTGAGCGCGGACGGGAGGCCCTTCCGCCCGACGCGTTCGACGAGATCGGAGAGGCGGGCCTCTCCCCTCTCGAGAAGGACGGCGAGAATCTCTCCGGTGAGGCCTTCGCTTCCCGCGCCGACGGCGCCAGGCGCCGGCACGTAGACGGCTTCGCCCGCCGTGAGCAGCCGGGCGGGTACCGCAGCACGGAGGAGTTCACCCGGTGGGACGAGGTAATAGGCGGCCGCGCGGACGAGGACCTCGACGAGACGCTCCGAGAGAAACGGCGTGTCGTCGAGGGCCGCCACGACGTCGCGCTCCACCGTGCCCTCCGGAGCGGGCGGCGGGTCGAGGGACGCGACGATGCCGGTCGCGAGGGCGCTTCCAAAGGGCGCGGCGACACGCGCGCCGGGGATCAGAGGTCCGACGTCCTCCGGCACCCGGTAGCTCGGCAGTCCGGGAAAGCGGTTGGGAAGGAGAAGCGCGACGCGCGTCAGACGCGCGCCCTCGGCTTCTGATCAGGGGTCTCGTCAGGCACGCCGTCGTCCGCGGGGTCGTTCCGTTGCGACGCCTCGTCGGCATCGACGAAACGCTTTTCCGCGGGCTGCCAGCGCCAGCGGCGCGTCGGATCCAGCCCGAGGTCGGGCGTGATGATGAGGAGCGAGCGCTCGATCGTGAGGTCGCCAGAGCCGAGGGAGATCGCGCGCTCGACCCAGATCGGCGGCTGGAACGTGCCGTCGCCCGCGCCGAAGAACACCGCCACGTGGAACCAGGGGCCGCCGGACCCCTTTTCCACGAACGCTTGCGCGAAGTCCAGCCGGCCATCGCCGTCGAGATCCCCGCGGACGAAGAAGGAGTGATAACCCCCGTAGACCTCCTCGAGGTCCCGGCGTTCGTCCGATTCTGCAGAGTCGCCGTCCTCGGCCGCCCTCACGAGGAGCCCGTCCTTCTTGAAGGTCTCGAGGGCCTGCTCGACGGCGCGCCGTTCGGCCTTCGTCCGGCCCGACGCGTCGAGACCGCGCGCCTCGTCATTCGGCGCCTTCGCGAGCGGCTTCGCCTGTTTCGCGGCCGGCCTCGACAGGAAGAGGGCGGCGGCGGCGGTCGCGCCGGCGACGGCGAGGACAAAGAGGACGTACCGAATGCGAGCGCTCACGGCTGCTTCCCCTTCCGTACCGGTGCGTCGATCCCGAGCCTCGCGAGCACCGCCAGCAGATCCTCCCACGCTTCCTTCTTCTGGGCCGGCTGGCGAAGAAGGTACGACGGATGGAGAGTGGGCATCACGGGAATGCCGCGATAGCTCCCCCACTTGCCGCGGAGGCGCGTGATGCCCTCCTCGGTTTCCAGCAGGAAGTGCGCGGCGAACTTGCCGAGGGCGACGAGCACCTCCGGCTTCACGAGATCGATCTGCCTCTCGAGGTAGCCGCGGCAAGAGGCGATCTCGTCGGGCTCCGGATTCCGGTTCTCGGGCGGACGGCACTTCAGGACGTTCGCGATGTAGACGGACGAGCGGGGCAGCCCCATGCCGTGTTCGATCATCCGCGTGAGGAGCTGGCCCACGCGCCCGACGAACGGCAGGCCCTGCGCGTCCTCGTCGGCCCCCGGAGCCTCGCCGATGAACATGATCCGGGCGCGAGGCGAGCCGTCGGCGAACACGGTCTGCTTGCGGGTCTTGCAGAGCCGGCATTTGACGCAGCCGGACACTTCGAGAGCGAGAGGTTGGAGCAGGGCGGCGTCTTCTTCTCCCATCTCGCTCTTCACAGAAGTCTTCTGGTGCTCTTCGGACCCTTCGAGGTACAGCTCCGCCACGCCGAGGTCGCGATAGTAGGCGAGGGTTTCCCGGAGCGCGTCGGAGCCGGGGGGCCGCGCGGGGGTCACCCGAAGATCACTCGGTCGGGAGCAGATCGACGGCCGGGATCTCCTCGACGGCCGGTTCGGGGGACGACAGCTGCCAGCGCACGAGGTCGAGGTTCACCTCTTCGAGCGCGACGCGGGTCACCTTCGCGTGTTTGCTTTCGATCTTGGGGCGCGCGCCCTGGACGAGCTGCTCGGCCCGCCGGGCAGCGATGTGAACGAGGCGGAACTTCGACTCGACGTTCGGCGGAAGCTTCGACATGAAGAGGTTGTCCTCCGTGAAAATTCAGGGCGCGAAGGTCCTGAGGATCGATTCGAGACGCTCGCGCCGGCGGCCTTTACCCGCCCGCCGCGCCACGAGGATCGAGCGAAGCTCGTCCACCGCGGCCTCCAGATCCTCGTTGATTATCGCATAGTCGAACTCGCCCCATTCCTCCATCTCCTTCCGGGCTACGGCGAGCCGGCGGAGAACCTCGTCCGGAGCGTCGGACCCACGCGCCTTGAGCCGTTTCTCGAGGACCTCGCGCGAGGGCGGGAAAACGATGACCTTGACGGCCTCCGGCACGTGAGAACGCACTTGACGGGCTCCCTGGACGTCGATGTCGAGGAGAACGTCGATTCCGCTCTCGAGGCGCGGCTCGACCTCTTCGCGGGAAGTGCCGTAGAGATTGCCGTGGACGACCGCCCACTCCAGGAAACCGCCGCGTGCCTCGATGGCGCGGAATGCGGCTTCGTCGACGAAGTGATACTCCACTCCGGTGCGCTCCCCGGACCGCGGGCTTCGCGTCGTGTGGGAAACCGAGAAGTACAGGGACTCTCCGATCCGCGGGTCCTGGAGAACGCGGTGGATCAGCGTCGTCTTTCCCGCGCCCGAAGGCGAGGAGACGATGAAGAGGTCGCCTCGGCTCATCGCGGTCCTCTCATTCCACGTTCTGGACCTGTTCCTTGCAGGCCTCGAGATCGGACTTGAGATCGAGGACGAGCCGCGTGGCTCCCGTTTCCCGGACCTTGGACCCCGAGGTGTTCACCTCTCGGTGGATCTCCTGCACGAGATGGTCGAGTCGGCGGCCGATGGGCCCTCCCGCGGCGAGAAGGCGCCTCAGCTCGACGAGGTGAGTCTTGAGGCGATCGATTTCTTCCGTGATGTCGGCGCGGTCGGCGAGGAGGGCGACCTCCTGGACGAGCCGCGACTCGTCGAGCGCCACGCCCGCGGCCAATTTCGCGATGCGCTCGCGGAGGGTCGCCGCGATGCGCTCGGAGATTCCCACCCGTTCTGCGTCGAGGCGCGTCACTCCTGTTTCGATTCTCTTGAGGATTTCTTCGAACGTAAGAGAGAGAGCGGCGCCCTCTCGCGCCCGCGCGGCGTCGAAGTCCTGCAACGCCTGCTCGACGAGAGGAACGAGAGATTCTTCGAATGTGGAATCGGGCGCGGCGCCGGCGTCGTCCGTCCGCACGACCCCCGGCAGCGCGAGGAGGTCCCTCGTGGAGAGATCCTCCGGCAATCCCCTTTTCGAGGAATCTTCTCTCCATTCCCTCGCATATTTTTCCGCAGCTTCCATGTCGACGCGGGCCGTTCCAGAGGCGCCCGGGGCTCTCATGGTCCGAATCAAGACGTCGACGTGCCCGCGCGCCACGACCTTCCCCACTGCCCGACGGATCGCCGGCTCCGCGGCGGCGTACTCGTCGCGCAGTTTGAGGGCCAGGTCGAGAAAGCGATGGTTCACGCCGCGGATCACGACCGCCACGTCCGTCCCGTCAGGCAGGGTCGCCGCCGCGCGGCCGAATCCGGTCATGGACTTCATGGTGCATTGCTCCCCGCCTCCGGCGCGCCGCCCGGCGCCTCGAATACCTGGAGGTCGTGAAGGCGACGATACATCCCCTCGGCCGCGAGCAGGTCCGCGTGCCTTCCGCGCTCCACGATCCGCCCGGCGTCGAGGACGACGAGCTGGTCGGCGCTTCGAACGGTGGAAAGCCGGTGCGCGATGACGAGGACGGTGCGTCCCGCCATCAGGCGCTCCAGGGCTTCCTGAACGGCCCGTTCGCTCTCGGCGTCGAGCGCCGACGTCGCCTCGTCGAGGACGAGGATCGGAGCGTTCTTCAGGAGTGCGCGCGCGATCGCGAGCCGCTGACGCTGGCCGCCCGAAAGGCGGGCGCCGGCCTCGCCGACCCGCGTGTCGATCCCGGCGGGAAGCGCGTCCACGAAGGCGAGCGCGTTCGCCGCCGCGAGGGCCGCGCGCACGTCGGCGTCCGGGGCGCCGGGACGCCCGTAGGCCACGTTGCGCCGGATGCTCTCGTCGAAGAGGACCGTCTCCTGCGTCACGAGGCCGATCTGCGCGCGCAGCGAAGCGAGCGTCGTTCCCCGGATGTCTGTCCCGTCCACGAGCACGCGTCCGGCCGTGGGATCCATGAAGCGCGGCAGGAGGCTCACGAGCGTGGACTTGCCGCCGCCGGACGGCCCGACGAGCGCCGTCACCGAGCCGCGCGGGAGGACGAGATCGACGTCCGAGAGGACCTCGAGCCCGTCGCCATAGGAGAACGAGACGCTCTCGAAACGAATCTCACGTTCGAAGGGGCCGAGCGGCTGCGCCAAGGGCGCGTCCGCGACGTCGTTCGGGGCGTCGAGCACCTCGAAGAGGCGGCGCGCCGACGCGAGCGCCTGCTGGAGCGCCAGATTCGTCCGGGTCGCCCGCTTGAAGGGCTGATACATCATCGCGAGCCCGACGCCATAGGAGATGAACGTGCCGAGCGTCATCTTCCCCGCCGCGATGCGCGTCGTCGCGTACGCGAGGAGAAGGAGGAACGCGAGGACGGAGGCCGTTTCGACGAGAGGCGACGAGAACGCCATGACGCGCGCGCCCTTGCGCGCGAGACGGAACGTCCGGTCGTTCACGTCCGAGAAGCGCTCGCTCTCCCACTTCTCGGCCTCGTAGGCCTGGACGACGCGGGCCCCGCGAATCGTCTCCGAAAGGACGCCCGTGAGGTCGCCCATGCGTTCCCGCGCCGCGCGCGAGAGGACGCGCAGACGCCTCGCGATGAGGATGACCGGGACGACGATCGCGGGCGTGATGAGGAGCGCGACGAGCGTGAGCTGAGGGGAGAGCGAGACGACGACGACGGCGAGAACCGCGAGAGTCGCGAGGGACTGGACGAGGTCCGCGAGGTCGGTTCCGAAGAGGCTTTGGATGCGGTCGACGTCGCCCGTGACGCGCGCGATGAGGTCTCCGGAGGGGTTCCGGGCGAGGAAGGCCCCCGATTGGCCGAGAATCTTCTCGTAGAGCGTCTTCCGGAGGTCCCGAACGAACGCGAGCCCGACGGCGTTGAACCGGTACTCGGCGACGAACGCGCAGAGGTTCTTGAGGACGAAGGCGGCGAAAAGGAGGAGCGGCAGGGCGAAGACCCTCG
>DASVJU010000044.1:0-34302 GCA_036385755.1 Thermoanaerobaculia bacterium | reverse complement strand
CCGGAGTCCGCGGCCATGAAGGACGTCGTCTACGAGATGTCCCGCAAACGCCTCGGTATCACGGGTGTCACGAATGCAGCCAGACAGCTCGTGGGGGTCGTGTCGGACGGCGACATCCGCCGCCTCCTCGAGCGGGACGGGCCGAAGATCATGAGCGACACGGCCGCCGACGCGATGGGCCGCAGCCCGAAGTCGATCGTCGCCGCCGCGTTCGCGGCCGAGGCGCTTCGGCTCATGGAGGAGCGGAAGATCACGTCGCTGTTCGTGCTCGACGCGGACGGGAAAACCTCCGGCATCCTGCACCTGCACGACCTGTGGGGAATCGAGTCGATTTAGGGGTCCGCGGAGCATAATCTCCGGCACAGATGCCCGCGAACCCCATCGTTCCCGACGACCTCAGGACCAAGCTCTCGCGCATCCGCGGGATCATCCTCGACGTGGACGGCGTCCTGACCGACGGCTCGATGACGTTCGACGAAAACGGGCGCGAGTGGAAGACGTTCGACGTGAAGGACGGCCTCGGTCTCGTCCTCCTCCGCGACCTGGGCTACAAGCTCGGCGTCATCTCGAGCCGCTCGTCGAAGGTCGTCGCGTACCGGTGCGCCGAGCTGAAGATCCCGGAGGAGAACGTCCTCCAAGGCGAACGGGACAAGGTGGCCGCGTTCGACCTCCTCGCGAAGCGCTGGTCGCTCGACGCGTTCGAGATCGTGGCCGTAGGAGACGACCTGCCGGATCTCGGGATCCTGCGGCGCGCGGGCGTGGGCGCGGCTCCGTCCGACGCGGTCCAGATCGTGAGGGAGGCCGCGGCTCTTCAGTTGACGAAGCCCGGAGGCGCCGGAGCGGTCCGCGAGTTGTGCGACCTGATTCTCGAGGTCCGGCGCGGAGCGCGCGCGGACCGTCCCGCCGCCGTGGAGCAGCCTCAGGCGCCCGGCGACGGCGACGTGATCCCGTTCCCCTTCGGTCGCACGTGATCGGAACGCGGCCCATGCGCTCTCCCGAGATCGGGCCCGTTCCTCGGAGCCTCTCCACCCGCGCCCTCTCGACCCCCGAGCCGTTGGTGCGCGCGTTCGCGCGCCGCGTGCAGCAGGAGGGCGCGCTCGACCTCACGCAGGGCGACTACAAGAACGCGGACTTCGCGCCGCACCCCGAGGTCGTCCGGGCGGCGCAGCGCATCACGCGCAACACCGTCCACAGTTACGGGCCCGCCGTCGGCCGCATGGACGTGCGCAGCGAGATCGCCGAGTTTTTCAACCGCGACGGCCTTCTCGACTATCCCGCCTCGGACGTCCGCTTCCTGCCCGACGAGGTCATTTTCACGCCCGGGACGCGCTCGGGCCTCGCGATGGTGCTCGAGGTGCTCGGCGCCGACGGCTCCGGCGTCGTCGTGCCGCGCCCGAGCTGGGAGTACGACTGGTTCATCGAGCGCGCCGGCAAGCGCGTCGTCGAGCTCCCGACCATGCCGCCCGATTTCCTGCCCGACCCGGCGGAGCTCGAGCGCCTTCTCGAGGGCGGCGGAATCTCCTCGGTCATCGTCAACAACCCGCACAATCCGACCGGACGCGTCTACCCTCGTGCGCTCGTCGAGGAGCTCGTGCGCGTGGCGGCGAGGCACCGCGTGTACGTTCTCTACGACTCGGTTTACCAGCGCCTCGACTACGTCGGCTCGTTCGTCAACCCGGCGTTCGCCGACCCCGAATGGCGCGATTGGGTCGTGACATTGTCCGGCCTGTCGAAGATGGACATGTTCGGGGCGTCGACCGGCACGCGCGCGTGCTGGATGGTGCTGTCCGACCAGATCAAGACCGGCGGCGTGCGCGCGCGGGAAATCGTCGCAAACCTCTCGGCGTGGCTCGTCGCGACGCCCTCGACGCTCGCTCAGGACTGGGCCCTCGCCGCGCTGCAGAGCCCTCTCGCGGCGCTCCGGCGCCCCTCCCCGTACATGAGAGAGCGGCGCGACTTCATGATTCAGGCGGCGGACGCGCTCGCCTCTCTCGGCGTGACGCGCACCGACTTCGGCGGCACGTTCTACTCGCCGCTCGCGTTTCCCGGGCTCGTCGGCGAGTCGTTCGAGCGCCTCCGAAACGGCGTCCGCGAGCGGGCGGTCGTGAGGACCTCCGTGGACGCCTTCGACTTCCTCCTCACGGGCGGCGTCGGAGGCATCCCGTTCGCGGCATTCGCCGGCAGCGACCCGGCCCGCTATGGGACCTGGCAGCGTCTGTCCTACGGCTCGAAGGACGTGAGCGAGCTCGCGGTCTTCATGGACCGCGTGCGTGCCCGAATCGAGAGCCGGGGTCGCGCGGGCTCGAGCGCGCCGCCGCCCCCCGGGAAGAAGCGATCGATCGAGGAGGCCGTCTGGTTCGGCGCGTGCACGGAATCGGGTTACGCCGCGCTCGACGCGCTCGACGTCCCCGCTTTCGAGACGGCGCGGCGCCGCTTCCTCGAGCATCCGCGCCTCGAGACGCTCCGCCTGACCGGAACAAAGCACCCGGACTCCACGGCGCACCGCGCCGAACAGCTTGCGCGCGCCCTGCGCTCCGCACCGGACGGAACACCGGACCGCGCGGAACGCGTGCTGACGCACCTCGAGTGGAACCCGCTCGTCGAGGCACGCGAAGAGTTCGAGGAGACGATTGCCGACCTTCTCGGGCCGTGCACGGAGGTCCTCCTGGACTACGAGGGCCGGCAGATCAGCCCCGACTGGCTGGACGTCCCCGAGAAAGTCGTTCTCACGCTGCTCCGGCACGGCATCATCCCCGGCCAGGACCGCCACCTCCTCTTCCGCGTGCCGAATCCCTGGCTCGAGCAGGACGAGGAGAAGATCTCCAAGATCCTCGCGGCTGTCGCGCGGGCCAACTTCCTGTTCCTCATCGCCTGCGAACGGCTGGGGATCGAGCCCGTTCAGAACGCGATCTACGAGCTGACCGTGCCGCAGGTCAACTCGCGCACGGAGCTCGGCGCGGTCGTCAAGATCGGCACGCTCTACCTCCAGGCGGTCGAAGGCCTCTTCCGTGGCCTGCCGGAGCGGATCGACGCGTTCCTCTCGGCGCGCGTCCCCGAGGCGCGTCGCGCGGAGCTGTCGGCGCGGGTGTCGCGCGTCCGCCTCGTGCCGCTCGTCGAGAACGTCGGCGCTCTCGCGCACATGCCCGATCTCCTCGAGGGCTACTACCAGGCGCTCGAGAGGGGCCGCGGAGCCCCGGACCTCCCCGGGCCGGGCGGCTTCAGGACGCGCTTCGACGGGACCGGGGCGACCGTGAGGGTGTTCGTCGCGATGTCCGACACGGCCGAGCAGAGCGGCAAGATCGCGACCGACGCGGCTTACACGCTGACGGTCGCGGGGCGGGACGAAGCCGAGCGCCGGCTCGCCGCGCACGCCCGTCGCATCGGGGAGCCGGCGCCTTCGGTGACGTTCCTCGTCGGCGCAGGCCGGGCGGGATTCCGCGGCGGGTTCGACCCTGATCACGAGGGTGTGATCGCCCAGTTCGCGCGCGCGGACGGCGTGACGATGCAGGGGATCAGGGCCGACGCACCGGCCGAGGCCGAGCGACTCGCGTCGAAGTTCCGCGCCGCGGTCGCCGTGAAGCGCGCGGCGCAGACGCTTGGGGCCGCGGACCGGGAGTCCCTGGTCAGGCTCCTCGAGGCGGGCGTCAAGGCGCACACCGAGACGCTGCTCCGGATCGCCCCGCTCCTCGCGCCGTTCAGCGGGCTCGTCCCGCAAACGCGCGTGCGGATCCGCGCGACCGGTTCGGTCAACTACGGCCGCTCGATCCCGGAGTACCCCGAGGAGTGGGGCGGGGGCCGGGAGCTGCCGGGCAACCGCGATCTGCGCGACGCATGGCCCGAAGGCGTGACGCTGCCGCGGGCGATCAACTACAACCTCGGCTGCACCACGCTCGGGCTTCCCGCCGTCGTGAGCGATCTCGCGGCAATCGACCGGCGCGCCGCGACGCTCCTGGAGCGGCACGTCCCGGGATACCGGGAGATCATCGCGAGCGAGCTGAGCTATTTCGTGCGCGAGTCGGTGGCGCTGGTTTTCGGCAGGCGCCTGGCCGAGACGACGGCGAAGCGGTGCCTGCGCGCCGCGGCCGCGCTCTGGGCCGACGCCCGCGTGCGCGAGGAGCTCGTCGCGCCGACATGCCTGTTCGCCATGCTTTACCTCCGGTACATCGCGGAAGACTCCGACAGCTGGGACGAGCCGAAGGAGCACGAGAGCATGACGACGCGCGAGGAGGAGCTGATCCGCGAGACGAGCAGCGGCGCGTTCGCCGCTCTGTGCGCGGAGCGTCCCGGCAGCCGGTGGAGCGTGCTCCAGACGCTCATCGACGCCGAGGAGGCCGGCCGCCTGCTGCTCGCGCGCGAGCTGACGATCGAGGAGAAGCGCGAGTTCGTCGACCTCAGGATCGAGGGCTGGCTCCGCACGCTGCCCGATCCGCTTTCGCGCGAGCTCAGGCGCGATTGGTCGGCGCTCCGCGAGCTCGGCAAGGCGGAGCTGACGCTGCGCACGATCGAGCAGATGATCACACTCGAGAAGCTGCGCGGAAGCCGCGGGGCCTGACCCGGCGTTCCTGCTAGGCTCCGTCCCATGCGCTGCCCGTATTGCGGCGTGGGCGACGACCGGGTCGTCGACTCGCGCGAAAGCCGCGAAGGAGCGGTGATCCGCCGGCGGCGGGAATGCAATGCCTGCCAGCGCCGCTTCACGTCGTACGAGACGGTCGAGGACATCCCGCTCCTCGTCGTGAAGAAGGACGGCCGACGCGAGGCGTTCGACCGCAACAAGCTCCTCCGGGGTCTCATGAAGGCCTGCGAGAAGCGGCCCGTCGAGACGGCGACGCTGGAAGCCGTCTGCAACGAGATCGAGGCGGCGCTCTCGGCGCGCGAGCCTCGCGAGATGACGACCGTCGAACTCGGCACGCAGATCATGGAGAGACTCAAGGAGCTCGACCAGGTCGCCTACGTGCGCTTCGCTTCCGTGTACCGCCGGTTCGAGGATCTCGGAGACTTCGTGGACGAGCTCAAGGCGCTCCTCGGGCGCGTGCCCGGGGCGGGGAGAACGAAGTGAAGAAGCACGAACGGCCCGTCGCCTTCCTGTTCGGCGAAGAGACATCCCTGCGAGCCGACCGCCGCATGCCGCCCGTCGACGTCGTCGAGGACGTGAACGGCTGGCGGCTCGTGTTCGAGATTCCAGGCGCCGACCCCGACCAGATCGCGGTGAACATCCAGGGCCGCGTTCTCACGCTCAAGGGCCTCCGTCGCGCAACGGACCGCGCGGACGGTCTTTTCCTGAGAGTCGAGCGTGCGGCGGGCGCCTTCGAGCGCGCCCTCGAGCTGCCGGAGGACCCCGACCCGGAGCACACGCGGGCGACCTACACGGACGGACTCCTCGTCCTCGAGGTGCCGAAGAAAGCGGTTTCTCACGGCCGGTCCATCCCGGTCGTCAAGGGGAAGAAGGGCGCATGAGCGCGGAAGCCCCCGCCGTCGAGAAGGTCGTCATTCCCGACATCCTTCCGGTCCTCCCGCTGAAGGACGTCGTTCTTTTCCCCTATGTGATCGTGCCGCTGTCTGTCTCGCGCGAGAAGTCGATCTCCGCGGTCGACGCGGCGCTCGCCGAACAGCGCGTGCTCCTTCTCGTCGCTCAGCGGGACTCCTCCGTCGAAGAACCGAAGCCGGAGGACCTCTACACGATCGGGACCGCCGCCGCCGTCATGCGCATGCTCAAGCTGCCCGACGGCCGCATCCGGCTTCTCGTGCAGGGCCTCGCGCGCGTGAGGATCGACTCGTTTCTCGCCGAGTCTCCCTCTCTGCGCGCGAAGGTCACGAGCATCGCCGAACCCGAGGGAAAGGCGCCTCATTCCGAGGAGATCGAGGCGCTCACGCGCAGCGTGAAAGAGGCGTTGGAGAAGACGGTCACGCTGGGAAAGGCGATCTCGCCGGAGGTCATGGTCGTGGCGGCCGGTCTCGACGATCCGGCGCGCCTCGCGGACCTCGCCGCTTCGAACCTGGAGCTCAAGATCGAGGAGTCCCAGAAGATCCTCGAGACCATCCCCGCGCTCGAACGCGTGCGCACCGTGCTCGAGATCCTGCGGCGCGAGGTCCGCGTCCTGACCGTCCAGCAGGAGATCACCGGCGCGGCCAAAGGCGAGATCGACAAGAGCCAGCGCGAGTACTTCCTGAGGCAGCAGCTCAAGGCGATTCAGCAGGAGCTCGGCGAGACGGAAGACATCTCCGAGGAGATCGCCGCCTATCGGAAGAAGGTCACGGAAAAGCAGATCCCCGAGGAAGCGGCACTGGAGATCGAGAAGCAGGTCAAGCGGCTCGAGCGCGGCAACCCCGATTCCGCCGAGAACGCGATGCTGCGCACGTATCTCGACTGGCTCGCGAACCTGCCGTGGGGAATCGTCTCCAGGGACAATCTCGACCTCCCGCGCGCGCGGAGGATCCTCGACGAGGACCACTACGATCTCGACAAGATCAAGACGCGCATCATCGAGTTCCTCGCGGTGCGAAAACTCGCGCCTGACTCGAAGGGCCCGATCCTCTGCTTCGTCGGGCCGCCCGGCGTGGGCAAGACATCGCTGGGGCGATCGATCGCGCGCGCTCTCGACCGCAAGTTCCTGCGCCTGTCGCTGGGCGGCGTGCATGACGAGGCCGAGATCCGCGGCCACCGCCGTACCTACGTGGGAGCCATGCCGGGCCGCATCGTGCAGGGCATCTCGCAGGCGGGCACGTCGAACCCCGTCTTCATCCTCGACGAGGTCGACAAGATCGGCGCCGACTTCCGCGGCGACCCGTCCTCGGCGCTCCTCGAGGTGCTCGACCCCGAGCAGAACAGGACGTTTCGCGACCACTACCTCGGCGTGAACTACGACCTCTCGAAGGTCCTCTTCATCACGACCGCGAACGTCCTCGACACGATCCAGCCCGCGTTCCTCGACCGCATGGAAGTCATCCGCCTGTCGGGCTACACGCTGGAGGAGAAGGTCGCGATCGCGAAGACGCACACGATTGCGAAGCAGTTGAAGGAAAACGGCCTCCCGCCACAGGCCGTGACGTTCACCGACGCGGGCCTCCGGACGATCGTGGAGGGGCATACGCGCGAGGCGGGGCTCCGCAGCTTCGAGCGGGAGATCGGCTCGTGTTGCCGCAAGGTGGCCGTGCGCTGGGCCTCCGGGCGCCGGAAACGCGTCGCCGTGACGCCGCGGGAAGTCCGCCTCTTCCTCGGCAATCCGAAGTTCACGCGTGACGAAGCCCTCCGGACCGACCAGGTCGGCACCGCGACGGGTCTCGCGTGGACGGCCGTGGGCGGGGACGTCCTCATCGTCGAGGCGCGCGCCGTGCGCGGCAAGGGCCGCCTGCAACTCACGGGACAGCTCGGGGACGTCATGAAGGAATCCGCGCACGCCGCGCTCACGTTCGCGCGCTCGCGGGCCGAGACGCTCGGCCTCGAGGCCGACTACTTCGAGACGCACGACATCCACGTGCACGTGCCGGAAGGCGCGATCCCGAAAGACGGACCGTCGGCGGGCGTGACCATGGCCACCGCCATGATCTCGGCCTTCGGGAGCCGTCCGGTGCGTCGCGACGTGGCCATGACCGGCGAGATCACGCTTCGCGGAGACGTCCTCCCGATCGGCGGCCTGAAGGAGAAGGTTCTCGCGGCGCGGCGCGCGGGAATTCGCTTCGTCGTGATCCCGAAGGCGAACGCGCGCGACCTGTCCGAGATTCCGAAGGACCTGAGGCGGGACCTCACATTCGTTCTGGCGGCGCGCGTCGACGACGTCCTGAAGGCCGCGCTCGGGCCTGCGCGAGCTTCGAAGCCCGCGAGGGCCCGTGAGAAGACGCCCGGCAAGGCGAGGAAGTCCGCATGAAAGCGGGTCTGCCGCCGGAAGATGCGATCGTGCAGCGCCTCGCGGCCGCCTTCGCGACGCGGCGGCGCGACGTGAAGACCGGCATCGGCGACGACGCCGCGATCCTGGCCGCGCCGGCGCGGCTCGCGGTGACCACCGACGTCCTCCTCGAGGATCACGACTTTCGGCGCGATTCCGACCCCCGCCGCCTCGGCCGCAAGGCTCTTAGCGTGAACCTCTCCGACCTCGCCGCGATGGGGGCGACCCCCCTGTGGGCCGTCCTCGCCCTCGGCCTCCCGAAGAAGACGCGCCCCGAATGGCTCGACGCCCTCACGGAGGGCGTGCGCGAGGCCGCCGCCGAATACGGGGTGGCCGTCGTGGGCGGAGACCTTTCCGCGTCCGAGAAGGTCTTCATCTCCGTGACGGTCATGGGTCAGGCGCCTGAGAAACCGCTTCTTCGCTCCGGCGCCGAACCGGGAGACTCGCTCTTCGTCTCGGGAACGCTCGGCGCGGCGGCGGCCGGTCTTCGATTGCTCGAGGCCGGCT
The DNA here is from genome assembly GCA_036385755.1 of Thermoanaerobaculia bacterium. GTDB lineage: Bacteria > Acidobacteriota > Thermoanaerobaculia > UBA5066 > UBA5066 > Fen-183. Next base: position 25,915 of record DASVJU010000044.1, on the reverse strand, counting down.
ACCGCCTTTCCGCGGAGAAGGACGTTCTCGACCCGAAGGGGCGGCGCGTCCCGGCGCCGCGCGCGCCCGAGAAGGCGCGGCTCATCCGCCATCAGATCGATCCGCGCCCGCAGCTCGAACTCGGCCAGGCGCTCGCGCAAGGCGGGCTCGCCTCGGCGGCCATCGACGTCTCGGACGGTCTCGCGCGCGATCTTTATCGCGTCTGCCGCGCATCGGACGTGGGCGCGACCGTCGAGGCCTCTCTGTTGCCGGCCGACTCGGCCCTGTCCAATCTCGCCGGCGTGCTCCGGATGGATCCGCTTGCCACGGCTCTCTACGGCGCCGAGGATTTCGGTCTGCTCTTCACGGTGCCGCGGCGAAAGCTCGCCGCGATCGAGGCGCTCACCGGCCGGTTCGCCCTCCGGCGGATCGGCACGATCGACGACGGTGCGGGCGTCCGCCTCGTGCGGGGCGGAAAGCGCACGCCCCTTCCGGACGCGGGCTTCGACCACTTTGCGCCCTGAAGACTTCCGGCACCGGTTTCTTCACATGCTCGGGAGCGACTCGCCCCCCGAGACGGTCGCGGCGTCCTTCGCGATCGGCGTCGCGATCTCCTTCACGCCGCTCTTCGGCCTCCACTGGATCATCGCGCTTCTTCTCGCCGTCATCCTGAAGCTCAACAAGGTGGACATTCTCCTCGGCACGCTCGTCGTGAATCCGCTCACGCTGCCGGGCGTCGCGGCCGTCGCCCTTCCGATCGGGCGGCTCATCCTCCGCGCGCGGCGCGAGGCCGTCGCCCACCTGCCGTGGCGCGAGATGTTCCGGCGGTCGTTCTGGACTGCCGCCGGCCCCACGATGAAGGCCATCGGCGTCCAGATGGCGGTCGGGATGCTCTTTCTTTCCGTGATCGTCGGCGCGCTCACGTACGTGGTCCTCGCGAACCTCATCCGGCGCCACCGCACGAAGCTCGCCGCCGCTCGCGTGACGGAACGGGAGCGGGAAGAGGCGGAGCGCGCCGAGAAGAGCCCCCCGCCGGTCTAGCGCACGCGCTTCGACGCGCTGTCGCGCAGCGTCCGCGTCGAACGTCCGGGATCCGCGAGCCGGACGGTCAGGAGAACGGATCCGAGGAGGATCGCGTCGCCGTCCCCGAGCGGGACCGGCCCGGTGACGGGTTTGCCGCCGAGGAACGTCCCGTTCTTGCTACCGAGGTCCTCGAGCGTCGCCTGAGAGCCGCTCACCGTGATCCGCGCGTGACGCCGCGAGACCGCAGTGTCATCGAGAAATACCTCAGCCGCCGGATCCCGCCCGAGGACGTTTTCGCCGTACGCGAGCGCGAACGTCTGCCCGTCGGCAATGAGAGCAACCCCGCTCGTGCCGCCACGCCGATTTTTCGGATCCTCCTCGACCGCCTCGCCCGAGAAGGCGTAACCGAACCCGTGGACGGTGCGCACGAGACCGTCCCGGCGCCCTTTCTCGCCAAGCGCGGCGCGCAGCTCGGCGACGAGGTTCGCGAGATTCGTCTCGACGACGAACGTGTCGGGCCAGAGGGCCTCGCTGAGTTCGGCCTTGGGGCAGGCCCTGGGCCGGCGCGCGAGGAGGAGGTCGAGGAGAAGGAACGCCTTCGGGGAGAGCGGAACCGGACGCCCCGCGCGAGAAAGCTCGCGGCTCTCCCGGTCGAACACGCTATTTCCGATGCGGAGGCGCACGGCTACTTGAGAGAACGATATCAGACGAATTCCCTGAAGAATCCTGAGGACTCGCCCGCCATTGCGGCTCCACGTTCTCCAGAGAGGAAAGGAGAAGAGCCATGAAAACTCGCTGTACAGGCTTCCGACCCCTCGGAGTGGCGCTCTTGCTCGTGCTCTCACCCCTCCTTCCGGGCTGCGCCACCGTGATCCACGGAACGCGCCAGGACGTTCGCGTCGAGACCGATCCGCCGGGCGCGACCGCTTCGGCGGGAGATCAGAAGATCACGACCCCCGGCGTCCTGAAGCTGAAGAGAAAAGAGAAAGCCCTCGAGATCGTCGTCGAGAAAGCAGGTTACGAGACGCGGCGCGTGGCCCTCACGCGCAAGGACTCGGGCTGGGATTGGCTCAACACGATCGGCATTCCCGTAGGGATCGGCACCGGGGGCGCTATCGGCCACAGGAGCGACTCGGGCTTTCTGGCCTTCGAAGGGGCTGCAACCGGCGCCCTCATCGGAGGCGTGGTTCTCTCCGGCGCCGGGTTTCTCATCGACAACGGCAACGGCGCCGCTTACAAGCTGGATCCCCCGCTCGTCGTCCTGCGCCTCGAGCCGGTCCCCACACCCGCCTCTTCCCCGCCGACCGAAGGAAACAATCGATGACCGCAGCCAGACGCTTAGATCATTCTCATCATTTACAGCCTCGCTCCCGGCGGCCACCTTCTGAACAGCTGGCAACTGAAGACGGAGGGATCATCACCATGAGAGCCGGTCGGGCGTTCCTGCTCTGCCTTCTCGGTTGCTGCAATCTGCCGCAGCCCGCGGCCGCGCAGGCGGAAGACCGGACACCGCGTGCCGGCGAGGCCTTCTCTGGCTCCGTCTTCGGCAGGGCAATCGAGGTTTCCGCGCGCGACCGGACCCGCGTCACCGAGCTGTGGGCGGCGCTCCAGTGGATTCCCTCCGGCCCGGAGAATCGGACGTTCGTTCCCCAGGGAGCGCTTCTCCTGTGGCGAAACCGGAACGGCGGCGATGAGCGCCTCCGCGCGGTGCTCCTCGGCATCTACGACGACATCCGCTGGAACCGGAAGCTCTCCGGCTCGCTCGAAAGCGTCCTCACCTTCGAGAACACGACGCTCCCGTGGGCGCGCTCGGAATACGTCGAAGGGCGCCGGATTGCGTCCGAGGAGCTTCAGTGGTCCCTCGCGCGGGCGGGCGTCGGCCTCGGAACGCGCTTCAGGATCGCTCCCTCTCTCCAGGACAGCGCGGTCGAGGCCGCGCTGACGTACGAGCCCGGCGTCCTCTTCTTCCGGCGCGGCTCCGACACGCTCGAATCCTTCCGGAATCCCTCGGACGGGTACGAGGGCCGCGTCCACGGGCGACTCAGGGCGGACGCCTTCGAGCGGAATCTTCTCGAGCTGACCCACCAGGGCTTCGGCGCGGGGCTCGACGCCTTCTGGGCGCATCGCGCGGGCTGGCAGGACTGGGGCGGAGGCCCGTCCGGGACGCACGCGGCCGACGGAACGCGGAGCTGGTCGGCGATCAGCGGCTACGCGCTGGCGGCGTTTTCCGTCCCGTTCGTCCGCAGCGAACGTCATCGCCTTCTCGTGTCGGCGTACGGCGGCGCCGGCTCGAACCTGGACCGCTTTTCCGCGCTGCGCCTCTCGGGAGGATCCAATGCCGGCGACTTCGAGAGCCTTTCCCAGCCCATCCTTCCCGCGGCCGCCTTCGACGAGATCGCGACGCGCGGCTACGGCATCGTGAACGTCGAGTACCGCTTCGAAGCGCTGTTCTTCCTGTTCCTCTCTGCGCGCGGCACGCTCGCGCGGGCGGACCGCGTCCGTTTCGACGCGAAGGGAGACTTCGTAAACCGCACGGATTGGCTCAACGGCGTCACCGTGGGACTCACGAGCGGATTCCTCTGGAGCTCGACGATCGAGGCCTTCTTTTCGCGCAACTTCGGTCTCGAGAGCGAGAGCGGCGGTGTGTTTTCGCCGGGAAGAGATGCCCTGTACGTCTCGTTCACGAAGAGCTTCTGAGACGGCCTCGCAACGCGCGCACCCGCGGCGCCCGGGACTAGAATTGCTGCAGTCCCGTGACACTGCGCGAGGGAGACCGCCTCGGTGCATATGAAGTGCTCGCGCTGATCGGCGCTGGAGGGATGGGCGAGGTCTACCGGGCGCGCGACCCGCGACTCCACCGCGAGGTGGCGATCAAGGTTCTCCCGGAAGGGCTCGCCTCCGACACAACCGCGCACGCGCGCTTCGAGCGCGAGGCGCGCGCGGTCGCAGCGCTCTCGCATCCGAACATTCTCGACATTCACGACATGGGCGCCGCGGGCGACGTCTCCTGGCTCGTGACCGAGTTGCTCGAAGGCGAGACGCTCTCGCGCCGCCTCGCGACCGGCGCTCTCCCCTGGCGCAAGGCCGCCGAGATCGCGCGCGCCATCGCCGAGGGTCTCGCCGCGGCGCACGCACGCGGCATCGTCCACCGCGACATCAAGCCCTCGAACGTCTTCCTCACGACGGACGGCCGCGTGAAGATCCTCGACTTCGGGATCGCGATGTTCGAGGAGCACGCCCGGGCACCGGCCCGGCCGGGGGAAGATCTCACGGATTCGCACTCCCTCGTCGGGACCGCCGGATACCTCTCGCCCGAACAGATCCGGAAGAAGCCTGTGGACGGACGGAGCGACGTCTTCTCGCTGGGATGCGTTCTCTACGAGATGGTCACCGGCCGGCGCGCCTTTCCCGCCGAGTCCACGCCGGATGCCATCGTCGCCACGCTCCGCTCGGAGCCCGCCGACCCAGCCGATCTCGTTCCGGAGATTCCAGAGGACCTTCGCCTCCTGATCGTCCGGTGCCTCGAGAAGAGTCCCGAAAGACGCTTTCAGTCCGCCGGCGATCTCGCTTTCGCGCTCAAGGTCGCTCTGACAGGTCCGGACCCGGCCCGGCACTCGAGTCCCAGCACGACGCTCGTCACGGCATCCATCTTGCCGCCTCGCCGGAGACGCCCGAGTACGCGCGCTGTCGGAGGCCTCGCCGCGATCGCAGCGGTCGCCGTCGGCGCACTCACCGCCGCGCTTTTTCACGACCGCACTCTCCGCGGCGGGTTCGGATCCGTGGCCGTCCTTCCGTTCGCGAACGCCACGGGAGTCGCCGAGGACGACTACCTCTCGGAGGGCATCACGGAGAGCCTGATCAACAGCGTGTCGCGCGTCCCGGGTATACGCGTCCTCGCGCGGACGTCCGTTTACAGATTTCGCGAGGAACCGGACCCGCGGAAGGCCGGCCGGGAGCTCTCGGTGGACGCGGTCGTCACCGGGATGGTCCGGGTGCAGGGCCGGGATCTCGTGGTGCAGGCCGAGCTCGTGCGCGTGAGTGACGGCGTGCAGATCTGGGGCGACCGCGTGACGGAACGGGTCGGTGACGCGGCGCCGGCGGCCGCGAACCTGGCGCAGAGCATCGCGCGCTCGCTCCGGCCGCGGCTCACGGGCGCCGAGGAGAAGAGCCTCGGGGATCGGCCGCACGACGCGCAGGCGTGGGACCTCACGCTCAGGGGACGCTACTTCCTGAACAGGCGTCGCGACGAGGACATCGGGCGGAGCCTCGACCTCTTCCAGCAGGCTCTCGCGCGCGACCCGAACGAGGCGGCCGCGTGGCTGGGACTCGCGGACGTGTTCAATCTTCTCGGCTACTACGGCGTGGAGGCTCCGAGAGACGTGATCCCGAAACAGCGCGAGGCCGCGGCGCGCGCGATCGCGCTCGACCCGGCTCTTTCCGGCGCACACGCCTCCCTTGCGGACGTGCGCTATGAGTACGAGGGCGACTTCCCGGGGGCCGAGCGGGAATTCCGGCAAGCGGTCGCGCTCAATCCGAACGACGCCCAGGCGCACCAGTGGTACTCCAATTTCTTGAGCGCATCGAGCCGCTTCGAGGAGTCGCTGGCGGAGATCCGGAAGGCGCGCGACCTCGATCCGCTCAACGTGACGATCAATCTCGACGTCGGTCTCGCGTTTTACTGGGCGGGTGACGCCGCCCGCGCGTTTCCAGAGCTGCGGCGCGCCCTCGAGCTCGATCCGACCTCCCCGCTCGTTCACCTTTACACGGGCCTTCTCCTTTTCCGAACGGGATCCCACGAACCTGCGATCGCAGAATGGACGAAGGCAGTCGAGCTCTCCGGCCGCAGTCCGGACGCGCTCGCGTTCTGGGGGTATGGCTGCGGCCGCGCCGGTCGGACGGCCGAGGCCGAAGCCGCGCTGAAAGAGCTCGAGGGGCTGGCGCGGAAGAGATTCGTGTCGGCCCTCCCGTTCGCGATCCTCACGCTCGGGCTCGACCGCAAAGCCGACGCTCTCACATGGCTCGAAAAGGCGTACGAGGAGAGGGCGGGCCGGCTCGTCTACCTGAACGTCGAGCACGGTTTCGACCCCTTGCGCGCGGAGCCGCGCTTCCGCGAGATCGTGCGCAAAGCGGGTCTCCCTCCGGCGCGCTGAAGGCCCGTCAGGCGCCGAACGCCGCGAGTGCCTTCACGAGCCGCTCGGGGGGCTTCGGAACGTTCCGGCGCACGACGCGCACGAGGATCCGCGCCCGGTAACGCGTCTCCGGATGACGCGTCGCGTACTCGAACAGCTCCGACGCGAGGACCGGATCGCCGGGATTCGCGCGCACGGCGCGCGTCCACTCCGCGCCCCCCGCGAGCGTCCGGCCGGCGCGCTCGTATCCCTCCGCGAGGAAGCGCCGCGCCGCGCCGTTCGCCGGATCGTTCACGAGCGCGAACCGCGCCTCGTCCCAGGCCTCTTCCTCCCGGTCGAGCTTCCTCAGGACGCGGGCGTGCGCGAGGCGCGCGGACACGGCTCCGTCGCCGTTCTCGACGGCGTCGCTCCAGGCGTCCTCGGCCTCCTCCAGCGTGCCGTGAAGCTCGAGGAACGCGGCCCTGTGGTACGCGATGGGATACGAATCGGGCAATTGGTCCACACCGTCCTCGAAAGCTTTTCGCGCCTCCTCCGTTCTTCCCGACTCTTCCAGCGTCTTCGCGAGACCCCACCGCCCGTTCTCGTACGACGGAAAGATCTCCACCGACTTGCGGTAGCACGCGATCGCCTCGTCCCACTTCTTCTCGTCCCAAAGCTGCTTTCCGAGGAGCGCCCACCCGTCGTAGTAGCCCGGGAAGATCGCGACGGCCACGCGCAGATGCGTGGCGGCCTCGGCGCCGCGGCCCTCGCGCTGCGCGTCCCAGGCCACGTCGTAGTGGGCCTTCGCCGAGCCCGGAACCTTCGCGACCATGTCGGCGTAGAGCGTCCGATCGTCCTTCCAGACCCGGTTGCGGGCGATCGTCGCCGCGCCGCTCAGAGCGACGACTGCGAGAAGGAGCCATTCGCGCCAGGGCCGTGCGGGCCGCGGAACCTCCCGCGAGGGAGCGGCAAGAAGGCCCACCGCGAGACAAAACAGCCCGGCGGAAGGCAGGTAGGCGAGCCGCTCCGCGAAGATCGTGCCGATCACGAACGGGACGTTCGAGGCGGGAAAGAGCGCGCCGGCAAAGAGGCAGAGGCCGAGGGCGGCGAGGGGTCGTCTCCTCCAGAGCACGAGTGTCAGGGCGGCGGCTGCGAGCGCCCCGGCCACTCCCCACCAGGCGGCGGGGTCGCGCAGAGTGCGCGCGAGCGGCAAGGCGTAAGCGGAGTGGTCTGCCGCGAGGTGAATCGGCAGGAACGTCTTCCACGCATAGCGCAGGCAGAGGCCGAGGGCGTTCGCGGCCCGCAGCGGAAAAGTCAGCACGACGAGAGGATTCTCGAGCTCGAAGATGCCCGCTTCTCTCGAGATGAGGAACCCCTTGATGACGACGAGACGCACGGCGAAGAGGACGGCGATCGGCAGAGCGAAACCCGCGAGCGCCCAGCGCGCCGCTCTGGAAAGGCCGCTCCAGGCCTCCCGCGGCGAGCGGCCGCGTCCGCCGCGGAACAGCTCGCCGAGGACGACGACGCCGGGCGCGACGATCGCGTTCTCCTTGACGAACACCGCGAGAAGAAAGAGGCCGAGCGCGGCCGCGTAAGGCCGCCGCGCGAAGACCCCTTCTCTCGTGGAGCGCAGCCAGAGGCGCGCCACGACGAAGACGAGCAGCGAGGCGAGGAGCTCGGCGCGGCCGACGAGGGACGTCACGGCCTCGACGTGGATCGTCGCGACCGCGAACAGCGCGGCCACCGCCGAGACGGGACCGGCGGCGAAGCCGAGAGCGAACAGCCACTCGCCGAGCGACACGACGACCGCCGCGTGCAGCGCGAGATTCACCGCCCGGAAGAGCCACGGCCGGTTTCCGTGGATCCAGCGCTGCACGGCATAGGTCAGGAGGAGGATGGGCCGGTAATTCTGCGCCGACGTGAGCGCCCCGCCGAAGTACTGCGTCGTGAAGATCTCGTCCACTCTCGCCGGGGCCGAGATGCGCTCGTTGTCGCGGATGATGAGCTTGTCGTCGTACGTGAAATCGTACGGAAGCCCGTTCAGGAACGGGAGCAGCGCGAGGAGCGCAAGACCGAGCCGGCGGCGCGGAGACACGCGCGGAGTCTAGCGTCCGCCGCGCGGCGCATCGATCTCCAGCTTTCTCATCTCGTAAAGCAGCGACTGGCGTGAGATTCCGAGCGCGCGGGCGGCGCGCGTCCGGTTTCCCCCGGTGGCCTGGAGCGCCCCGTCGATCGCCGCGAGACGCGCTGCCCGGAGCGCCTCCTGATAGGACGCCGAGCCAGAAGGCACCGCCTTCCTTTCGCGAAAAGCGCGCGGGAGGTGCGCGATGCCGACGACCCGCGCGGGCGCCGCGAGCGTCACCGCGGACTCGAGGGCGGCGAGGAGCTCGCGCACGTTTCCCGGCCACGGCCACGCCTTGAGGGCGGCCGACGCCTCGCGCGCCAGAATCGCGCGACCCGCGAGAGCCACCTCGACGAGCCGCGCGAGATCTCTTGGCCGCTGCCGCAAAGGAGCCAGCTCGAGCTCGAACCCGGCCAGGCGGAAATACAGATCGATCCGGAACGAGCCGGCCTCGGCCATCTCCTTGAGGGGGCGGTGGGTCGCCGCGAGCACGCGAAGGTCGACGCGCCGGACGGCGGTCTCACCCACCCGCCGGATCTCGCCTTCCTGGAGGACGCGCAGGAGCTTGCCCTGGAGGGCGAACGGCAGGTCGCCGATCTCGTCGAGGAAAAGCGTTCCACCGGAAGATTCCTCGACGAGGCCCCGGCGATCCCGGTCGGCGCCCGTGAAGGCGCCGCGCGCGTGGCCGAACAACTCCGCCTCCGCGAGCGTGCCCGGAAGCGCCGCGACGTTCACCGCCAGGAAAGGTCCGCGCCGGCCCGAGAGGCGGTGGATCTCGCGCGCCACGATCTCCTTCCCCGTGCCGCTCTCCCCGAGGAGGAGGACCGAGATCGTCGACCGGGCGACGCGGGCCGCCTTCGCGAACAGATCGCGCGTGGCGGAATCCTCCGCGACGACGGAAGGAGGCGAGGCGATCGGCACCCTCGAAGGCTCGGGCGGCACGCCGTGTTCGAGCAGCCTCGAAAAGCGCTCTTCGGCCCGCGAGAGTCCCGCCCGCACCGCGGCGCGTCGCGCGAGCCTCAGGAGCGGACCGGCCGCGGAAGTCGCGAAGAATGCCGGAAAGCGGCCCGACCATTCGAGCACGCGCCGGACCGCGGTTCCGGCGCCCGCGCCCGTCGCCGCCAGGCGTTCGAGAGCTGCGCTCGCGGCATCCGGCGCCGCGCGTCCGGAGGCGAGGGCGGCCTCGGCGTCGAGAAGGACACGCTCGTCGGGAGGGAAGGCCCCGGGCCGCTCACGCGTCGGTCGGCAGGCGTCGCGCGAGGCGGACGCCACGAGCCGCAGCCGGCGCGCCTCCGTGCGCACGCTGTTGTCCGGGAGGTTCCCCGCTCGGGCAAGCAGGACGAGAGCCGCCTCCGGATCCGGCGCCGCAAGGAGACGCTCCGCTTCGAAAAGGAGAATCTCCCGCCAGGACGGATGATGGGGGCTCGCCGCCCCGCGCGTCTCGGCCTCGCGAAACGCGGCCGCCGCCGCGCACTCGTCTCCGTCGAGAAGCGAGAGCTCCTGAAGGTTCGCGATCGCGAACAGAACCTGATGGTCCCGCCCGCCCGCGCGCTCATGCGCGAGAACCCGCTCGAGCACGCTGCGGGCGGCCGGGAAGTCACCGATCCGGAGGAGGAGGTCGATGCGGTTCCCGAGCGCCGAAAGGTACCGCTCTTCGTGCCCGCTCGCGGCATAAAGAGCGAGCGCGGAGTCGAGTTCCCGGGCCGCGACCTCGAACCGGCCGCCTTCGAGCGCCGCGTACGCCACGTCATACGTGGAGTCCGCGTGCTCCAGCGCGCTCCTGGACAGCGCTTCGGCGCGCCGGAAGAATACGAGGGCCTCGTCGGTGCGGCCGAGGTCGTTCGCGAGGTAGCCCGCCGTGCGCGCCATCTCCCGCGCGAGCCCCTCTTCCTCGACGCCCGGCAGCAGCGCCTCCGCCTCGACGAGAGCGGCGCCCGCGGCGGCGTAGTCGGACGCGCGTTCGTGAAGCTCCGCGCCGAGCAGCTTCGCCAGGAGGCGGAACGCGGCGGGCGCCCCGGCGAGGCCCTCCGCGGCGCGCTCGAGCACGCGCCGGGCGTCGCCGTCCCGTCGGGATTCGACGAGGACCCAGGCGCGCGCGACGTCCTCCTCGGGCCCGCCTCCCGGGCAGAGGAGGAGAGCGCGTCCTTCCTCGCGGAGGCGGACGAGCGCACGGGCCGTCGCGAGGCGCTCGTCGAGCGGGATGCCGGCGATGGCCTCGGCGGTGATCCGTCCCGCCAGGGCGCGCGCGTCTTCCGGGCGGCCCGCCCGCTGAAGGACGCGCACCGCGAGAAGCGGCCGCCCGAGATCGGGCACCGTCCGGGGGGCGCGAGAGAGAAGTTCTGCGGCGAAAGAGAGGTCTCCGTTCACCACCGCCGCGTCGAGAGCGCGGCCGGCCGCCGCAAGGTCGCCTGCATTCGCACGAGCGAGCGAGGCGATGGCGAGGCGAGACGGCGTGATGCCGAGAAGTCCCGCGTCCTCGAGGCGGGCGACCGCGTCCCGGCGCGCCGGGGCGGGCACGCGCGCGGCGATCCTCCCGCGTTCCTCCTCGTCCCGGAACGAGTACGCGTTCGCGTGTCGCGTCACGAGAGTTCCCGCTTCCGCGGCCGCCTGAAGAGCCTCTTCCACGTTCCGGAGGGGGACGTCCGCGGCCGCGGCGGCTTCCGCGGCGCCGAAACCGCGGGCGAGGAGAGCGGCCGCCTCGAGCACGGGCTCCGCGCGGCTCGAAGCGGCCGGCCGCGCCCGCGCGGGACCGAGGCGCCCCTCTGCAGGATCGAACCGCACCGCGAGTCGATGCGCCACGTCGAGAAAGCCGCCCCCACCCATGGCCCCGGCCGCGTCTTCCGCCTCGCGCCACCCGGCGACGGCGTCGTGCACGGACGCGAAGGGCAGCCAGAGAAGAGAGGCCGCGTCGCCGCGGCGCATCAGGAAAACGACGAGCGGCGCCTCCTCCCAGGGCCGGAGGCTCGCGGCTCGCGTGGCGAAGAGCCGGAACCCGAGGGCGGGGAGCTCTTCCTCGAATGCGCGGCGCGACCGCCCGTCCCACCTGTCGAGAGAAATCGCGACGAGGGCGAGGGGAGGTCCGTCGGGAGAACGCGGAGCCCGCGTCCCGTTCGCGAGCGCTTCGAGGCAGGCCGCGCGCGGATCCTCGGCGAGCGCACGGGCGAGCCGGCGAAGCGCGCCCCCCTCCTCGAGGGCCGAGAGAGATGCGCACTCCAGGAACGCGGGCGGCTCGTCCCGCCGCGCGGCGCCGCGCACGAGCCAGAGCGAGGCGGGTCCGATCGCCACGGCGGGCCGGGCCGAGTCGCCTTGCGGGACGGATACGGCCGGAAACGCGAGGCCGAGCAGATCGCGCGACACGGCGCGCCCCACGCCTCCGCGCCGCGCGAGCTCACCGACGAGAGCCTCGGGGCGCGCGCGTGCGTCCGCCGCGCGGAGCGCGGAGAGAACGTCCTCCGTGACGTCGCGCGGCAGCGCGCGATCGAGGGCGCCTTCGATCGAACGGCGCAACGCGTCCGTGTCGTCGCCCCTGACGTTCCGCCCGGCGAGGCGCAAGGCCGCGGCCGCGACGGCGAGCGCGGGAGACACCGCGCGCCACGCGGCGGCCGGGGCCGCCGGCCGGTCCGCATCACCATCGCGGGCGCCGAGAAGCTCGACGTCTTCCGCGGCGATGCCGAGGCCATGGAACGACAGAAATCCGGCGAGCGAGCCGAGCCTCACGAGGTACGCGCGGCGCGCCCGAGCGTCGAGCCGGCCGAGCGGCGCGGGACGCGCGCCTTCGAGGCCGAGGACGAGGCCCTCAGGACCCGAACGCGCCGAGACGACTACGGGAAGGAGAGGATGGGAAAGCCGCACGAGTGCCGAGCCCCCCGCCGCGAGGTCGCGGCGCGGAATCGTCCACTGCCGGAGCGCCTTCGAAGGCATCTTCCGTCCCCCCGTCGAGCGGGCCCTGCCCGGTGTCTTGGGCCCAACGATTTCGAAATTCGGGCCCGCCGTCAAGCGGGCGGCTGGCGCGCCGAAACGAGCTCGAAACCGTGGAGAAAGCCGCGGCCCACGTCGACGACGGCGGCCCCCGTGAGACCGGCGGTCGCGAGCAGCCGGGCGACCTCCGCGCCATCGCAGGTGGCGACGCCCCCGCCCCTCGTGATGCCGAGGCCGACGGCAACGCGTTCCTGCGCCGTATCCAGCCGCCTCTTCCAGCGCGGCCCTCCCCCGCTCGTGAGCGCGACGAAGAGTCCGCCGGGTGTCAGGGCGCGCGCGGCCCGTGCGAGAAACCCGGGTCTCTCCGGCGGCGGCACGAGGTAGAGCACGTCGATCAGCGCGGCCTGTGAGAACGCGCCCGGCGTCGCGGCATCGACCGTCGCCGCGCTGAAAAGACGGGCGGGCGACTCCGCGAGCCAGCGGCGGGCGCGATCCACCTTGCGGGAGTCGGGATCGAGACCGAGGTACGTACCCGCAAATCCCGCGCGGACCAGGAGGTGCGCGAGAAGGCCCGGCCCGCAGCCGAAATCCACGAGGCGGCCGTCCGGCTCGAAGGCCTCGACGACGCGCCTCCAGGGCGCGCTCCGAAACCGCAGATCGAGGTGGGCGCGTTCGGGAAGAGTGAGCGGCGCGGCGGCCCTGCGGAGCGAGGCCGATTCCCCGCTTCCGAGAGTCAGAAAGCCTCCCGCTGCCGGTTCGGCGTGCCGTTCCATGGGCGCCCGTAGACTACAGCCACGAGCTCCGAGCCTTCCTCCTCGCCCTATCCTTGGCCGTTTCGCGCCGCCGGGGACCGCCGCCTCGCGGCGCTGGCGGCCCTGTGGCTCGTCGCGATCCACCTCTGGGCCGCCTTCGCCATCCACGTTCTCCCGCTCGCGCGCCCCTCGCCGTGGGGGCCGGGGGCGAATCCCTATTTCGCCCGTTATGACTCGGGCTGGTATTTCAGCATCGCCCACGACGGGTACGGCCCGCCTCCGGCGCCGGGGCAGGAGTCCGCGCACGCGTTCTTTCCGCTCTACCCGATGCTCGCCCGCGCGCTCTTCCTCCTCACGGGACTTCCGCCGCTGTGGGCGCTCACGGCCGTTTCGTGGATAGCCTTCCTCTTCGCGCTTCCCCTCTTCGGAGAAGAGTGCCGCGCGCGCCTCGGAAAGGAGCGCGCGTGGGGCCCTTTCCCCTTCCTCCTTCTCTACCCCGTCGCGTTCTTTTTCGCGGCCGCCTACACGGAATCGCTGTTCTTCCTCCTGCTTCTCCTCGCCTTCCGCTTCATTCGCACGGGCCGCCCGTTCGTGGCGATCTGCGTCGGCATCCTCTTGGGCCTGACGCGCGCCCCGGCGGTCGCCGTCGGCCCCGCGCTGGGTCTCGCATACCTACTCGGCCCGCAAGGGCTCGGCGCGCATCCCCGCAAACGGCTCCTGGCTTCCCTCGCGCTCGCAGTCGCGCCGCTCGCGGGCGTCCTGACGTACGTGCTGGGTATCGGCTGGTGGAAGGGAGAACCGGGTTTGTTCTTTCGCGCGATGGGCGCGTGGGCTCACCGCTCGACGAACCCCCTCGACGGTGCCGCGGCATTCGTGCGCGAGCAGGTCGCACTCTTCTCGAGCGGCGTGCTCCTCGAGCACCCGGGGGCGATCGCGCCCCTCGCACACTTCACGCTCTTCGCGGTTCTCGCCGCCCTGCAGGCGAAAAGGCACCGCTTCGCGGACGCGGCGTGGACGGCCGGCGTTCTCGGCCTGGCGTTCCTCACGGGGACGACGAATGGCGTTCCGCGCTACACCCTCACGATTTTCCCCGGGATGATCCTCCTCTTCGAGCTGCTCGAGCACCGCCCGCGTCTCCGCGCGGCGGCCCTCGCGCTCTCGACCGTGCTCCTTCTCCTCCGCGCCGCGTTCTTCGTGAACTGGCACTTCGTCTCGTGAGCCGCCGGGTATGCTTCGGGACGTGACATCGTCGAACCCCGGTTCGAAAGCGGCTCTCGCCGCGCGTCCGCCTCGATCCGTCTCTCTCGTCGTCCCGATGTTCAACGAGGAAAAGAGCGTCGGCCGGCTCCTCGACGTCGCGATTCCGGCCCTCGAGGAGCACGTCGACGATTGGGAGATCGTCCTCGTCGACGACGGCTCCACGGACGCGACCCTGGCGCTCGCCCGGGTGCGTGCCGAGAAGGAACCCCGGATTTGCGTGATCGCGCAGCCGTCGAACCGCGGACTCGGGGGCACGCTGCGCGAGGGGTTCGCCGCCGCCGGGCGCGAGTGGATTCTCTACAGCGACTGCGACCTGCCCTGGGACCTCGCCGAGACGGGCCGCCTGTTTCGAGCCGCCGAGATCACCGGGGCCGATCTCATCTCCGCCTACCGGCTGGACCGGACCGGAGAGGGATTCCTGCGATCGCTGTACTCGTTCGCCTACAACGGCCTCGTGCACCTTCTCTTCGGGATCGTCCTCAGGGACGTCAATTTCTCCTGCAAGCTCATCCGGCGAAGCCTGCTGACGGGAATGACGCTGCGCAGCGAGGGCTCGTTCTTCGACGCCGAGCTCCTCGCACGGTGCGCCGCGCGCGGAGCCGTGATCCAGCAGCTCGGCATCGACTACTTTCCGCGGACGCGCGGTCTCTCGACCCTCTCCTCGCCGCGAACGGTTCTCACGATCCTGCGCGAGATGGCGCGCTTCGCGCCCGAGATTCGCGCCGAGCGGCGCCGGCGCGGAACGCCTTGACGCGCGTCGTCCTCAACGCCGACGACTTCGGCCTCGCCCCCGCGCACACGCGCCGCATCTCCGCGCTGCGCGCGAAAGGGTCCCTTTCGGACGTGAGCCTTCTCGCGAACGGAACGTCTTTCGACGAGGCCGTGCGAAGCCTGCGCGGAGCGGGAATTTCCGAGACCGGCGTTCACCTCTGCATCACGGGAAACGAGCGCCCGATCTCGGCGACACGCGAGATCCCGTCGCTTCTCTCCGGCGCGTCTTTCCGCGCTCACTGGCCCGGTGTTCTCCTGGCCCTGACGGCCGGCCGGATCCGGCGCGCCGAAGTGGAGCGCGAATGGGAAGCGCAGATCGCGCGGGCAGAGGGCGCGGGCTTCCGCGTCACACACCTCGACTCGCACCAGAACCTCCATTTGCACCCGCTACTTTTTCCCGTCGCCGTGAGGCTCGCGCGGCAATTCGGCGTGCCCTTCGTGCGCGCGCCCCGCGCCGACGACCCGCCCGGCCGGCCGGACGCGCCGCCTCTTTCCCGCGCCCGCGCGCTCCTTCTCGCGCGTCTCGGCCGCCGCGGCCGGAGGCTCCTCGAGGCGGCCGGACTTCCCGAGCCTCCCCGCGTCCTCGGGCTTGCCGAAGCGGGACACATGACGGCCGCGCGCTTCGCGCATGCCGTCACGGACCTTCCGGAGGGCGACTACGAGATCGCGCTTCACGCGGGGGACGAGGACGAGATCACACGCGCGCGCTACCACTGGGGCTACGACTGGCGCGGTGAGGCGGAGGCGCTCGAGTCGGGTGCGGTCGCGGCGGCCCTCGCCTCCCGCGGGATCGCGACGGCCGGCTTCGCGGCCCTCATCTGATCCAGCGGCTCCCTTCGTCAGAGAAGCGCGTCCCAGGCGCTCCAGAAGCCCGGCCATGACTTTGCGACCGTCTCGGGATGGTCGAGCGTCGACCCCTCGGGCAGACCCAGCGCGAGGACGGCAGCCGTCATCGCGACCCGATGATCCCCGTGTGCGGCAAACGCGGCCGGGCGGGGCACGGCCGCCCGGCCGTCCACGACGAGCACGGGGCCGCGCGCGTCCTGCTCCTCGCACGCGACGGCCCCGGCGCGGGTCAGGAGATCGAGGGCCGCCGCGAGGCGATCCGACTCCTTTTCACGCAGGCGAAGGGCTCCCGTGAGCCGTGACGTCCCGCCCGCGAAGGCGACGAGCGCGGCGAGAGGGAGCGCGGCGTCGGGAGCCGCGTCCACGTCGACCTCGACCGGAAGAAGCGCCTTCGCGCCGCCCTGAGGCCCCGACACGGTGAGCACGTCCTCTCCTTCCGCCCGGGACTCCCAGGCGAGCGTGCCCCCGGTGGACGACGCCCACGCGCGGAAGGCCGCGTCCGGTTGCTCGGAATCGCGCGTGAGGCCGCGCAGTGTCACGGGCCCGCCCGACGCGAGCGCTCCCGCGATGGGGAAGCACGCCGCCGAGTCGTCGCCGGGCACGCGAAAACGCGTCGGGTGGTAGCCGCCGCCCGCAGACGCTCCGAAACCCTCGAGGATCCGCCGCGTCAAGGCAAGGTAGGACGCCGACGCGAGCGGACCCTCGACGTCGATCTCGATGCCTCCCGGCACGAGAGGCGAGACGAGCATGAGAGCCGAAAGAAACTGCGAGGAGACGTCCCCGCGAATCCTCACGCGGCCGCCGCGCAGGGTGCCGCCGCGAATCGCCGCGGGCAGGAAGCCTTCGCGCTCGAGACAATGAATTTCGCCGCCCAGGGCTCGGATTGCTTCGAAAAGCGGGCTCATGGGGCGTTCGCGCATGCGAGGCGTGCCGTCCAGCACGTAGCGGCCCGGAATCGCCGGCAAGAGCGCCGCCAGGAAGCGCGCGGGGGTACCCGCATCTCCGACGTCGACCACCAACTCTGACGCCGAGTCACCGCGGGGACGCAGCGGCCCGCGGATCCGCCAGCTCACACCTTCGAAGAAGATCTCTCCTCCGAGCAATCTCAACGCAGATGCGAGCGCGCGGGTGTCCGAAGACTCGAGGGGATTGACGAGCATGCTCTCCCCGTCCGCGCATGCCGCTGCGACGAGCGCGCGATTCGTGAGGCTCTTGCTGCCGGGGACCCGCAGGTCTCCGGAGAGACGGCCGCGCCGAAGCGGCCGGGCGCCGCTCACGAGGCTCTCGCGCCCGCGCCCGGGGCGGCGGGGCTTTCCTCGAGCGCGCCGAATCCCCGGCGCTTCGCCCTCTCGACCGTTTCTTCCTGGACGATCGACAGCGTCCCGTCCGGCGCGATCTCGGCATGCTTCCTCTCCTCGAGCCACGCGGGAAGAACGTGCGTGACAGCACCGCCGTCCGCCAGCGTCCTTGCGACGTGGAAGTGGCCGACCAGGAGCGCGTCGTATCCGGCGCCGCGCGCCACGCGGCCTTCCGCGAGCAACGCGGCCTCCGGGAGGACCTTCTTGTGCCGGAAGTTCGAGCGATAGAGCCGCGTTTCCGTGCGCGACACGATCGCGCGCGCGAGCGCCCCCGGGATCACCTTCAGGATTCCATGTGCCATGGCGTTCTTCGAGATCCGCCGCCAGAACCGGTAAGGAATATCCGCGGAATTCACGCGATCTCCGTGGACGAAGGCATAGCGCGTCGAGCCCACGCGGAGGCCGTCGGTCAGTGCCCACGAGGCAAAAGGTCGCGCGTAGGGCGTGCCCGCGACGAAAAAATCGCGGTTTCCCTCCACGTACCGGAGCGAAAGACCGCGGGAAGAGACTTCTTTCAACCCCCGGAGCGTCCGCGTGAGGAGGGGGGTCTCGAGCTTCGCGTTGCCGATGAAGTAATGAAAGATGTCTCCGAGGAGGACCGCCGTGCCGAACCCGCGCCTCCGGACCCCCTCGAGAGCGTCCAGGAAATCCTCGGCATCCTGTTCCACCTGCCCGAGATGCGCGTCGGCGAAGACGGCTACGCCGCCTTCGACGTCGAGGGGTTGTGGGAAGGCCGGCATGGTGAGATCTTAGCGGCTCCCGTCACTTCCGGCACGCCCCTTGCTCCGTCATGATCTCGCTCGGTGTCCTCCCCATGAACGTCAATTCGATCCTCCTGTCCGCGGTGGCCGCCGCTCTCGCTCTCGCGCCTGATTCCGCGCGGGCTGCGGTCGTGTCGAAGGAGGTCGCGGAGCATGTGAGGGCGGGAGAGGTGCGGATTCCGGTCGTCGTGTCGCTCCGGACCGGACGAGAGGACGCGGGCTTCCCCGTCACCCGCCGGCTCGCGAACGCGCCCGTCGTCGCGGGCTGGGCGACCGCCGCCGAGATCTCTTCGCTCGCGCTCCGGCAGGACGTCGTCCACGTCGGCTTCGACCGCCTCGTGCGTCCCGCGGGACAAATCGGAACCGCGCAGGTCGGAGCAGACCGGCTGCTCGGCCTGGGCGTGACGGGGCGCGGCCGAAGCGTCGCCGTGGTGGACAGCGGGATCGACGTGGCGCATCCCGACCTCAGGCCTCCGGCCGGCAAGGCCTGGCCGGGCTGGAACTTCGCCGACAACGACGGGAATCTCGCGGACTGCAACGGTCACGGAACAGAGGTCGCAGGAGTCATCGCGGGTCCTCTGGGTCTCGCGCCGGACGCCGGCCTCGTCGTCCTGAAGGTCTTCAGCCTGCGCGACGGCTGCCGCAGCGCGCGCGCGTCCGACGTCCTCGCATCCGTGGACTGGGTGGTTTCGAACCGCGACGCGTGGAATGTCGAGGCGATCAACCTCAGCCTCGCCGACGACACCTCGCACCGCGCGTTCTGCGACACGGAGGACCCGGCCGGAGCGGCCGCGTTCGCGGCCGCGCGCGCGGCGGGGCTCGCGGTCGTGGCGGCCGCCGGGAACGACGGCAAGACGTCCGGCCTGCCGTGGCCAGCGTGCTTTTCGAACGTCGCCGCCGTGGGAATGGTGTATTCGGCTTCTGCGGGATCGGTCGCCTGGGGCGGGCCCGCTTCCTGCGAGGACACACTGACCGGGCCGGACGTCGTCCCCTGTGCGAGCACGTCGGGCACCGGCCTTTCGTTTCTCGCGCCCGGCGTCGGGTGGACGACGACCGCGACGGGCGGCGGGCGCACCGCGATTTTCTCCGGCACGTCGGCCGCCGCACCCGCCGCCACGGGCGCCGTGCTGCTCACACGGCAGGCCCGGCCGCTCGCCGATCCCGCTCTCGCATTCGACCTCCTGCGCGCCACGGGCGTTCCCGTTCTCGACGGTCGGACGGGACGTTACACGCCGCGCCTCGATCTCTCCGCGGCCCTCGACGCCACGACGCCCGTCGGCTCCTGCGGCGGCAGCCTGATCCCGGATGGAACGGGTGAGTCGCTCGTCTGCGAGGCCGTCGTGTCCGCACTCGTGGGCCGCGTTTCCACGGTGACCGTCGCGCTCTCGATCGACCATCCCGATCCCACGCAGCTCGTCGTCTCTCTGACGGGCCCGGACGGCACGAACGTCCTTCTCATGAATCACGGCGGCCATCCCGGCGAAGCGCTCCGGGAAGTCTTCGGGCGCACACTCGATCCGCCCGCGCCCCTCTCCGATTTCGCCGGAAAGCCGGCCGCCGGCACGTGGCGGCTGCGGGTGCTCGACGACGCGCCCGGCTCCGGCCCCGGGCGCGTCGTCTCCTGGGCGATCGTCATCGAGCCCGAGGCCCCGCCGCCCGACGTTCCGTTCCCGGGGGCGACCGCGTTGATCCCCACGTCCGCGCACCTAATGGGAAGACTCGGCGCCTCCTTCACGACGGACGTTCGGCTGTTCAACACCGACGCCGTGAATCCCCGTGTGGTCGTGCTCAGGTTCCAGCCCGCCTCGGGCGCACAGGCGCGAACCGTGTCGCTCACGCTCCCGCCGCTTTCGACCCGGGCGCTCGACGACGTGCTCGGCAACACGTTTCGCACGAAGGGTTACGGGCCGCTGTTCCTCTCGGCAGCCGATTCCGTCGTCGCCGCGTCCCACACGGCCACGACGGCCGTGCGAGGCGGCGCCTTCGGTCTCTCGATTCCCGCCATGCCGGCTTTCGCGGCGGGCGGCTCGGGCACGACCCTCACGCTCGTCCCCGTGTTCGCGAGCACGGGCTTCCGCGTGAACATCGGGCTCGCCGAGGTCACCGGCAGCGAGGTCGCCGCCGAGATCGTCCTAAAGGACGCGCACGGCGCCGTTCGTGCCGTCCTGCCGGAGACGGTGCCCGGGGGCGGCCTCCTGCAGGTCAACGACATCTACACGGCCGCGGGCATCCCTCCCGACGCCTCCGACCGCTTCGAAGTGCGCGTCCTTTCCGGGAGCGGGCGCATCACGGCCTATGCGACGCCCATCGACGACTCTTCGAACGACGGCGCGTTCTCCGGGGCCGCCTTCGCCGGAGCGAACCTGCTGCTTCCGGCGGTCGCGCGCGCGAACGGCCAGCTCGGCGCGCGCTACGTCACCGATCTCAAGCTCGCGAATGCGGGAGCCTCTCCGGCGCGCATCAAGGTCGACTTCACCCCGACGTTTGGTGGCTCCTTCTCTCCCGTCCTCGTGACGCTTGCCGGCGGCGAGACACGTTTTCTCGACGACGCCCTCGGGCAGCTCTTCGCGCCCACTTCCGACACCTCCGGCGCGCTCCGCCTCATCGCCCTCGAAGGCGCCACATTCTTCGCCTCCAGCCGCACGTACACGCTCGACGGCGCGCGGAGCTACGGAGTCGCGATCGATCCCGTATCCGGCGCGTCCGATGCCCTTCCGGGGCGCACTCTCGCGCTCGCGTTTCTTTCCGGCTCCCCTCGGGAGCGCACGAACGTGGGATTCGTCGAAACGGGAGGCCTCGTAACGCGTCTCCGGGTCTCGCTCGTGTCGGCGTCGGGCGCCATCGTCGCCGTCCGTACGTTCACGCTCTCTCCCAACGAGGCCGTCCAGTGGAACGACGTCTTCGCCAACATGCAGACGCCACCGCTCGAGCAGGCGTCCCTGCTCATCGACGTCGTCGACGGAGGCTCCGCGACGGCCTGGGCCACGCTCGTCGACAACCGGACGAACGACGGCAGCTATTTCGCCGCGACGCTCGTGCCCTGAGCAGCCAGAACCGGGCGGCCCCCCGGATCGAGCTTGCGTCAGCGCCCCACAGCCGCACGGGCGAGATCGAGGTAGGGGACGGGCATGACGCTGATTCCACCGGGGCCGACGTAGACTTCGCCGACCATGAAAATTGCGCTCGGTTCCGATCACGCCGGATACGCCTACAAGGAAGCGATCAAGGCCATGCTCCTCGCGGAAGGCCACGAGGTGAAGGACTGCGGCACGTCCTCCCCGGACATGGTCGACTACCCGCTCTACGTCCGGCCCGCGGCCGAGGCCGTGGCGCGGGGCGAATGCGAGCGCGCGATCGTGCTCGGAGGCTCCGGAAACGGCGAGGCCATGGTCGCGAACAAGGTGAAGGGCGTGCGCTGCGCCCTTTGCTGGAACGAGGCGACCGCGAAGGCCTGCCGCGAGCACAACGACGCGAACGTCCTGTCTCTCGGGGAGAGGATGATCACCGAGGAGATGGCGCTCGCGATCGTGCGGATCTTCCTCGCGACGCCGTTCGACCCCGCGGCAGGCGGCGGCCGCCACGCCCGCCGGATCGCCATGATTGAGCCATGAGCGAATGATCGAGCTCCCGAAGCGCGGGCCTGCTATCGTCCGCCGCCCATGATCGCGCTCTCGGGCATCTACAAGCAGTACGGCCGGCAGATCCTGTTCGTCGATGCCTCTTTCCAGCTCAACACCGGCGAGAAGATCGGCCTCGTCGGCCCGAACGGCGCCGGCAAGACGACGATCTTCCGGCTCATCACGGGCGAGGAGCACGCCGACGAAGGCGACGTCTCCGTGCCGAAGAAACTGTCGATCGGGTACTTCAAGCAGGAGATCGACGAAATGTCCGGCTGGCCCGTCCTCGACGAGGCGATCGCGGGAAGCGGGCGCCTCGGCGACCTCCACCACGAGCTGATCGAGCTCGAGCACGCGCTCGGGGACGCAGCGCGAGCGGACGACGCGGCGAGCGTGCTCGCCCGGTTCGGCGACGTGCAGTCCGAATACCAGACACTCGGCGGCTACGAGCTGGAGGCCCGGGCCCGCGAGGTCCTTCACGGCCTCGGCTTCGACGACGCGCGCATCGACGGCGACGTCGGCGCTCTCTCGGGCGGCTGGAAGATGCGGGTCGCGATGGCAAAGGTGCTTCTCGGCAGGCCCGACGTCCTCCTCATGGACGAGCCCACGAACCACCTCGACATCGAGTCGATCCTCTGGCTCGAGGAATACCTCAAGGGCTACCCGGGCTCGCTCCTCATGACCTGCCACGACCGGGACTTCATGAACCGCGTCGTCACGAAGGTCGTCGAGATCGACGCCGGCGAGACCGTGACCTACTCCGGCAACTACGACTTCTACGAGCGCGAGCGCGTGCAGCGCGAGACGCAGCGCGAGGCCGCCTACGCGCGCCAGCAGGCGATGCTCGCGAAGGAGAACCGGTTCATCGAGCGGTTCCAGACGCACGCCTCGAAGGCCGCGCAGGTGCAGAGCCGCGTCAAGAAGCTCGAGAAGATCGAGGCCATCGAGCTCCCGAAGAAGCGTGCCGTCGTACGCTTCGATTTCAGGGCGCCCGCCCGTTCGGGTGACGACGTGGCGGTCCTCGAGAAGCTCTCGAAGCGCTATGGCGAAAGGCGCCTCTACACGAACTTCGATTTCCTCATCCGCCGGGGGGAACGGTGGTGCGTAATGGGGGTCAACGGGGCCGGAAAAACCACGCTCCTCAAGATGGTGGCGGGCATGCTGCCGCCCGACGGCGGCGCCGTTCGCATCGGGGCGAGCGTGAAGATGGGCTACTTCTCCCAGCAGGCGCTCGACGTTCTCGACCCCGAGCTGACGGTGCTGGAGCAGGTCCAGAAGGATTTCCCCGCCGCGGGCATCGGCGTTCTTCGCGCGCTCGTCGGCGCCTTCCAGTTTTCCGGCGACGACGTGGACAAGAAGGTGCGCTTCCTCTCCGGCGGCGAGAAGTCGCGCCTCGTCATGGCCCGCATGCTGTTCGACCCGCCGAACTTCCTCGTCCTCGACGAGCCGACGAACCATCTCGACCTCGCCACGAAGGAAATGCTCGTGGAGGCGCTCTCGAAGTTCGACGGAACGATGCTCTTCGTGTCCCACGACCGTGCCTTCCTGCGCGGGCTCTCGAACCGGGTGCTCGTCCTCTCCGAGAACGATTCCTCCGACCCGCCCCACGCCTACGGCGGCTCGTACGTCGAGTGGGTCTCGCGCACGGGGCACGAGGCTCCGGGCGTCCACGCATAATCGAAGGATGTCCGCCCGGCGCTTCGCGTTCGCGCTCGCCCTCCTCTCGTGTCTCGCCCTCGCGGGCGCCGAGCACGCGCGCTTCTCCCTCTGGACGACGTCGGACGAACCCGCCCACCTCGCCGCCGCGCGCGAATGGCGCCAGGGCCCCGGAATGGTCTCGAACTTCGAGCACCCCGCCCTGATGAAGCTCCTCGCGGGAGTCTTTCTCCCGCGCGAGAAGCCCGCTATGGAGATCGACGAGGCGCGCGCGGGCCGCGCGCCCATGCCCTTCGTCTTCGCGGGCCTCGCCCTCGTGACCGGACTCCTCGCACGCGCCCTCGCCGGAAATGCCGCGGGCCTCGCCGCCGCGGCGCTCGTCGCGATCGAACCGACGCTGCGCGGCCACGGCGCGCTCGTTCAGAGCGACGTCCTCGTCACGTTCTTCCTCGTCGCGGCGGCGCTCGCGCTGGAGCTCGCGGCGCGGGAGAGAACACGGGCGATGCTGATCGCGAGCGGTGTGCTTTACGGCTTCGCGATGGCGTCGAAATATTCGGCGTTTCCTTTCCTCGCGGTTTTCGCCGTTGTCGCAATGATCCGGCTTTCGCCAGGCAGTCTTTCTTCGAAGGTGAAGAGATTTCCTTCCGTCTTCGCGCTCGTCGTGATCGCTCTCCTGACCCTCTTCCTCGTGCAATTCATCGCGTTCGCCGGCACGAGCGACGACGCGTTCCGAGCCGGAATCGCCCATGAGTTCAGGGGGCTTCCGCAGGAGCGCGCCGCCGTGGCTCTCGCGCGCACGTTTCCCAGGCCGATCGCCGCATACGGCGCGGGACTCCTCTTCGTGCAGGGCGTGGCGGGTCCGGGAGAGCGCTTCAACTACTTTTTCGGTCAGATCTCCGGCAAGGGACACGCGCTCTATTTCCCGGTCGCTCTTGGAATCAAGCTGACGGCGGCGGCCGTCCTCGCGTTCGCGGCAGCGTTCCTCGCCGCCGGCCTCGGCCTCTTCCGCGGCGCGCGGCTCCGGCGCCTCCTGTTCGCCCGCGCCGCGCTCCCGGCCGCGCTCGGCGGCGCGTATCTCGCCGCGGCCTGCGCGTCGAATGTGAACATCGGCGTGAGACATGCCCTGCCCGCCGTGCCGTTTCTCCTCGTCGCGGCGGCCGGCGCCGGCAGGACTCTTCTGGCCCTCCGCCCGCGGGTGTTCCGCGCGGCGCTCCTCGGAGTCGTCCTCCTCGCCGCCGGAGAGTCCGTTCTCCGGCTGGGCCGCGAGATCTCGTTCGGGAATTTCCTCGTTGGAGGCCCCGCGGGCGTTCCCGCCGTCCTTTCCGACTCGAACGTGGACTGGGGCCAGGAGCAGGGACAGGTCTTCGAACGCGTCCGGCGCGGCGACCTCGGGCGCGTGGGCCTGACCTCTCTCATCGTCGACGAGTCCGGCGCGCGCGCCGTCGGAATCGCGGGCCAGGCCATGACACCGGATGCGCCAGTCGACACGGTCTTCTTCTCACGCTTCCTCTGGGACACAGCGACCGCGATCGACAAGAACACCGAATCCTGGCCGAAATTCGTCTGGCTTCGAGGCTGGCTGCCCCCCCTGCGCCACGGACTCGAGGCGCGCGCCATCTCGATAGAGCCGTTCGGCGACGCCCAGCTCCTGATGCGCCTTCGGGCGCCGGCTACGGCTTTCCCGTCCGGATCGCCCTCACCCACGAGGTGAGGCTCCAGCCCCGGCGGCGCGCCACGTCCAGGCTTCGGGCGAAGCCCTCCCGCCCCGCCTCGGGGATGCACGAGAGGTCGCCGGGGGGCTCCGCCATGGCACGCACGAAAAGGATCCAGGGATTGCAGGGGGGAAAAGAAGGAGAGGAGGATTTCCTGAAAAGGTAGGAAAGGGACGTCGCGGCGCGCGCGTCGGGCGATTGCGCACCGGCGGCCTGGCCGCCGCCAAGGCGCATCGACTCGGCGATCAGCGCGACGAGCTGAGGGTCGTTCGCAGAATCCGAATCCCCGCCTTTCCTTCTCAGGAGTTCCTCTCCCAGCGCCTGTGCCCGCGCGAAGTCCTTCACGTCGATTGCGCGGATCGTCTGATCGCGCACGGCGTCGTCCCAAGGATCCGACAGCCTCTCCTCCCCTTCAAAGAAATATCCGCGGCCCCACCCGGGACGAACCGGCCGCAGCGCGAGACGCATCGCCGGCGCAGACTCTTCCGGAAGGGCGGGCCGGAAGGGCGGGTCGAGCGAGGGGAACCCCTCGCGTTCCAGGCGCTCCGCCGCTCTTCCTCGCAGCTTCGCCGCGAGGAGGAGCGCGTGAACGCGGATCGGGCTCCACGCGGGCGTGAGTGAGAGGTGGTGAGGGGCGGTCGCGCGGAGGACGCCGTCCTCCCCCCGGCTGACCTCGTATTGCGTTCCGTTCGCGCGCGCCTCCGAGATCGGCTGGGGCGGCACGACCGATGAGAGCGCATAGACGGCCGGGAACGGCACGAGGGCGCCGAGCAGATTCACGCCCGAGCCGAGGAAGAGGGCGAGCGCGCCCGCAAGGCGGACCGGCCGGCCGGATGAGGCGCAGGCGAAGCCCGCAAGGAGCACGATGGGGGGAAGCGCGGGCAGGAGCAGCCGCGGTCCCCATCCCGCCTGCCCGTCCCAGGCCCACCACGCGGAAGCCGCGAAGAGAAGCGCGACGAAGGACAGGGCGGACGCGTGAGCGAGCCAGGCGTCGCGGCGATAAAGAGCGACGAAGCCAACCGGCGCGAAAAG
>DASVJU010000043.1:0-18656 GCA_036385755.1 Thermoanaerobaculia bacterium | reverse complement strand
TGACGGCGCTCCGCACGGGCTGGGGAGGCGACGAGATTCTCTTCACGAGCTCCTCGAAGGGGCCCGAGGAGATCGCGAAGGCGGTCGAGATCGGGGCCGTCCTGAACGTCGACTCGCGCGACGAGCTCGAGCAGGCGGCGGCGGCGGCGGCGGCCGCGGGCAAGCGCGTGCGCATCTCGTTCCGCATCAATCCCGGCGTCGACCCGCATACGCTCCATCACATCAACACGGGGATCCCCGAAGCGAAGTTCGGCCTCCATCTCGACGGCGGCCTCGCGCGCGCGGCCTACGCGCGGGCCAAAGAGCTCCCTTCGGTCGCGATCACGGGCGTTCACTGCCACATCGGCTCTCAGATCATGGAGACGGACGGCTACGTCGCCACGGCGCGGAAGATGCTCGCCTTCGTGCGGGAGCTGAAAAGGGATCTCGGGCTTTCGCTCGAATTCGTCGACCTCGGCGGCGGGCTGGCGGTTCCCTACCACGACGGGGAGGAGGGGCTCGCCCCCGCCGTCCTCGCCGCGGCTCTCGCGCCGGTTTGGAGCGAAGCGATGGCCGCGATGGCCGCTCTCGGCCCGGACCCGCCGGCGCTCTGGATCGAGCCCGGACGCTTCTTCGTCGCTCCCTCGGGTTTCCTCGTGACGCGCGTAAACTCCGTCAAGACCACCACGGTCAAGACCTTCGTGAACGTGAACGCGGGATCGAACACGCTCCTTCGCCCCGCGATGTACGCCGCGCACCACCGCGCGCGCGTCGTGGGCGCCTCGGGAACGCCCGAGATCCTCGACGTGGCGGGCGACGTCTGCGAGACCGGCGACATCCTGGCCGCCGAGCGCCGCCTTCCGCGTCCCCGGACAGGCGACTTCGTCGTCTTTCTCGACACGGGCGCCTACGGCTTCGCGATGGCGTCGACGTACAACGCGCGGCCGCTTCCGGCCGAGGTGCTCGTCGACGGCGACACGGCGACGCTCATCCGCCGCCGGGGGACATTCGAGGATCTGTTTCGAAACGAGATGAAATGATGCAACACGAAGGCCTTCGCGCAACCGCCGTTCTCGTCGCTTCCGCTCTTCTCGCGTCCTGCAGCGGCGGAAACCCGTTTCCTCCCGTGACCGTCGACTTCGGCCAGCTCACGGCGGACGCGCCGCGCGCGAACTCGATCTCGCTCGACGAGAAGATCGGGCAGCTCTTCGTCGTGCCCGCGCGCGGCATCTACATGAGCGAGGAGTCGAAGGAGTTCCGGACTCTGCGCCATCACGTCCTGGACAACCGCGTCGGCGGCGTCATCCTGTTCCGGTCGAACGTCTACGAGGCCGCCGTCCTCGTCGGGAAGCTCCAGGAAATCGCGCGGCTTCCTCTCCTCGTCTCGGCCGACCTCGAGGCCGGTCTCGGGATGCGCTTCGAGGACGTGACGTACGGTCCGTGGGCGATGGCGGTCGCCGCGGCCGGCGATCCGGCGCTCGCCGAGAAGCGCGCGTACGCAACGGCCCGCGAGGCGCGGGCCATCGGCATCGGGCAGGTCTTCGCGCCCGTCGCGGACGTGAACGTCAACCCGGACAACCCCGTCATCAACGTGCGGAGCTTCGGCGAGGATCCCGCCGACGTGTCCCGGTACGTCGAGGCCACCGTGAAGGGGCTGCAGGACGGCGGCGTTCTCGCCACGCTGAAGCACTTTCCCGGCCACGGGGACACGGCCGTCGACTCGCATCTCGCGTTGCCCGTCCTCGGCGTCACGAAGGAGAGGCTCTCCTCCGTCGAGCTCGTTCCCTTCCGCGCGGCCGTGAAAGCGGGCGCCGGTTCCGTCATGGTTTCCCATCTCTCGGTCCCCGCGCTCGACGACACGCCCGCGCCACCGCTCCCGAACGCGAAGGGCGAGGCCGGAGCGAACGGCATCCCCGAACTGGAGACGAAGGGCACGATGCCGGCGACGCTCTCTGAGCGCACGGTGACCGGCGTCCTCCGGAAGGAGCTCGGCTTCACGGGTCTCGTCGTGACGGACGCGATGACGATGGGCGGCATCACGTCCCATTTCGCGGCCGGCGAAGCCGCGGTGCGCGCGATCCTCGCTGGATCGGATCAGGTCCTGATGTCCCAGGACACGGACGCCGCGATCGCGGCCGTGCGGGACGCCGTCAAGTCGGGCCGGATCACCGAGGCGCGCCTCGACGAATCCCTGAAGCGGATCCTCGACGTCAAGAAGAGGCTGAAACTCTACGACGACCGGATTCCTTTCGTCGGCCGCCTCGCGAAGATCGTCGACACGCCGGCCATCCAGGAGCTCGAGGCCGAGATCGCGCGGCGCTCGCTCACGCTCGTGCGCGAGGAGAAGGGAGTGCTGCCGTTCCGGAAGGGCGTGAAGCTGCTCTCGCTCGTCATCGCCGACGAGGCGTCCTTGAACGGCCCCTCCGGCCCGCTCGCGGCCGATCTGAAGGCGCGCGTTCCGTCCGTGAAGACGGTGCGTCTCGACCCCCGTTCGACGCCCGACGAGGCCAAAGCCGCGGTCGACGCCGCGAAGGACGCCGACATCGTCCTCGTGTCGCTGTTCGTGAGGACGCGTTCGGGCCAGGGGAAGATCACCGTGCCCGAGCCGGGCCGCACCGCGCTGCCTCTGGTTCTCGCGCTGGGCAAGCCCGTCGTCACAGTCTCGTTCGGAAGCCCGTACCTGCTGCGCGATTTCCCCGACCTTCCCACCTACCTCTGCGCGTGGGGCGGCCAGGACGTCAGCCAGGCGGCCGCCGTGCAGGCTCTCTTCGGCGAGACGGCGATCGGCGGGAAGCTTCCGATCACGATCCCCGGCCTCGCGAAGCGGGGGGACGGAATTTCGAAGCCTGTCGCGCCCCGCTGAAGGGCGAAAATCCTCAATAATCCCCTCCATGAAACCTCTTCGTGCGTTCGCCTGCGCGGTTCTGATCTCCCTGTCTTCAGCAGCCTTTGCTTCCGACGTCGACGACGCGCGCTCCCTCTTCGAGAAGAACCTCGCGGCCATCCAGCACCGCGACCGCGCGGCCTACCTCGCCTGCTACCTCGACTCCCCGCAGCTCGTGCGCACCTCGCCGGACGGCCCGGCCCTGGGCTTCACGGATTTCGAGAAGCAAGCGGGAGCGAAGTGGCCCGACACCCTCGAGGCGGCCGACCTCCAGCTCGTTCCCGTACGGGAAGGAATCGTTTACGGAACGTACCGTTATCGGGTGCGCTACGGCGGGGACGAGCACGCCGGCATCTCGGAGCGGCTCTTCGTGAAGACGCCGAAAGGCTGGAAAATCGCCGTGACTTCCGCTTTCGAAGCGCCGCCCGGCACGCCCCCGCCGCCCCGCGCGTTCATGGGCGCGACGCTTCTCGACGGCAACGGCGGTCCCCCCGTGAAGGACGCCGTCGTCCTCGTGCGCGGCGGAAAAATCGATTGTGCGGGCACGCGCGCGGCCTGCCCCGTTCCGCCCGGCGTCGAAAGAACGGATCTCACGGGCGCGTTTCTCACGCCCGGACTCGTCGACGCGCACGTCCACTTCGCCCAGACCGGTTGGGCCGACGGGCGGCCGGACGCCTTCGACGTGCGTTCGAAGCATCCCTACGAGGATGTCCAGAGGGACCTCCGCAGCCACCCCGAGCGCTTCTTCCGGTCCTACGTCTGTTCCGGCGTCACGAGCGTCTTCGACGTCGGCGGGTTCGCGTGGTCGCTGGACCTTCCGGTCCGCGCGGAGAACGACACGCTGGCGCCGCGCGTCCGCGCCGCCGGGCCGCTTCTCTCGACGATCGATTTCTGGTTGAACCTTCCGGGCGAGAGGCAGTTCATCTTCCTCAAGGACGCCGAGGCCGCCAGAACGGCCGTTGCGTACCTCGCGTCGCGGGGCGCCCCGGCCGTCAAGGTCTGGTACGTCGTCACTCCCGACCGTCCCGTCGACGCGTCCGAGGCCGCCGTCTTCGCGGCCGGCGCCGAGGCGAAGAAGCGGAGCCTGCCGCTCATCGTCCACGCGACCGGCCTCGCGGAGGCGAAGGTCGCCCTCCGGGCGGGCGCCTCGCTCCTCGTCCACGGCGTCTCGGACAAGCCGGTCGACGACGAATTCCTCGACCTCCTGAAGAAGAGCGGCGCGATCTACAACCCGACGCTCGTGGTGATCGGCGGCTACGTCGCGCTCGCAAAGGCCGCCGCGGCGGGCACCGCCCTCGCGTTCGACGACCCGAACGGGTGTGTCGACCCGGCAACTCGCGCGCGCCTCGCTGCGACGCCGGAGATCGAGGCGGCCAGCGTCGCGTCTAAGGTTCATGACCGCGAGGTCCGAACGGCCGAACGGAACGCCGTCGGTCTCGCGAACCTCAGGCGGGTCCGTGACGCCGGCATTCCGATCGCGATGGGGACGGACGCCGGCAACCCGGGAACGCTCCACGGCCCGTCCGTGTATGCCGAGATGGAAGCCATGCAGGCGGCGGGCATGACGCCGATGGAAGTCCTCGTCGCCGCGACGAAGGGCGGCAGCCGCGCGCTCTCCCGCGAGAAGGACATCGGCACCGTCGAAAAGGGAAAGAACGCCGATCTCGTCGTGTTTACGAAGGACCCGACCGCCGACATCACGAACGCCCGCTCCGTGAAGGCCGTCGTTCGCGGCGGCGTCTACCGCACGGAAGAAGAGCTGCGCGCCATCGTCGCGGCGGAGGGAGAGCCGGCGCAGTGAACACGGTTCTTCTCGCGGCCGCTCTCGCGGTCACGCCTCCCTCGGCGGCCGGCCTGTCGGCCGAGCGCCTCGCCCGCATCGACACAGTGGTGACCGAGTCGATCGTGAACAAGGAATGCCCCGGGGCGGTCGTCCTCGTCGGCCGGCACGGCAAGGTCGTCTACCGCAAGGCGTACGGGAACCGCGCCGTCGTACCCGCGGTCGAGCCGATGACGCTCGACACCGTCTTCGACATGGCCTCGCTCACGAAGGTCGTCGCGACGGCGACGAGCGTCATGGCGCTCGTCGAGGACGGAAAGATCCGTCTTCAGGACCGCGTCGCGAAGCACATCCCCGAGTTCGCGTCCGGCGGCGGCGCCCGGGACCAGGTGACGATCGAGGAGCTTCTGACGCACCGGGCGGGCCTCGCGGCAGATGATCCGATGGCGCTCTATGTCGGAACGCCACAAGAGATCTTCGAAAAGAAATACAGGCAGCCTCTCGTAGCGGCCCCCGGATCGCGGTTCCTGTATTCGGACGTCGGATTCGAGGTTCTCGGCGAACTGGTGCGCCGCGTTTCCTCTCTTCCACTCGACGAATTTGCGGCGAAGCACGTCTTCGAGCCGCTCGGAATGAAGGAAACCGGCTTCCGGCCGCTCTCTCCCTCTTCTTCTTCACCTTCTAAGAAATCTTCTTCTCTTTCTTCTCTTCCTCTCTCCCGAATTGCCCCAACGGAACGCATCAACGGCGAGATCCGCCGCGGCGCCGTGCACGACCCGCGCGCGTATGCGCTCGGCGGCGTGGCGGGGCACGCGGGCCTCTTCTCGACCGCCGACGACCTCGCACGCTTCTGCGCCGCGATGCTGAAGGACGGCGGCGGAGTCCTCTCGCCCGCAGGCGTCGCGTCGATGATGCGTCCCCGCTTTTACGGCGACGGAGTCCTGCGCGGCCTCGGCTGGGACGTCGGGAGCTCCTTCTCCTCGAACCGCGGCGACCTCTTCCCGCTCGGCTCGGTCGGGCACACGGGCTGGACCGGGACTTCGATGTGGCTCGACCTCGCGACCGACACGTTCGTGATCCTGCTGACGAACCGCAACCATCCCGACGAGTCCGGTAACGTCGTCCCGCTGCGCGGCAAGGTCGCGACGATCGTGGCCTCGGCGATCACGGACAGAAGACCGGAAGAGCTTCGGATGGCTTCGGAGGGGACGGCTTTCCTGGCGGCCATCGGCGCCGCAACGTCTGCTTCGAGGAGCACGAGCGCGCCTTCGGCGCCTTCTTCGAAAGTGAATGGGGCTGCGCCGGCGCGCGTCGTGGGGCAGGTCCGGCCGGGCATCGACACACTCGAAGAAGAATCCTTCGGTGTGATCGCGCGAATGCGCGTCGCGCTCCTGACCAATCAGACGGGGCTGACCCGCGACGGGCGGTCGACGATCGACGTGCTCAACTCGCCAAAAGCCCGCGCCGCGGGTGTGACCCTTTCGAAGCTCTTCTCTCCTGAGCACGGAATCAGAGGCGTTCTCGACGAAGAAGTGAGCGACTCCGTCGACGAGAAGACGGGCCTCCCCATCCGCTCGCTCTACGGCGACACGCCCGAGTCGCGGCGGCCGCGCGCCGGAGACCTCGCGGGTCTCGACGCCGTCGTCGTGGACCTCCAGGACGCGGGCTGCCGGTTCTACACGTACCTCACGACGCTCGGGTACATCCTCGAGGACGCCGCGAAGGCGAAGGTCAAGGTCGTCGTCCTCGACCGGCCGAACCCGATCCGGTCGGACGTGACCGAGGGGCCGCCGGCGGACGCCGACGCGCTCACGTTCGTCGCGTACCACGCCGTGCCGATCCGTACGGGAATGACCATTGGGGAGCTTGCCGTCCTCTTCAACGCGGAGAGGAAGATCGGCGCGGACCTGACGGTCGTGAAGATGGGCGGCTACGCGCGCGACCTCTGGTACGACGAGACGGGCCTGCCGTGGGTGAACCCGTCGCCGAACCTGCGCACGGTCACCCAGGCAGCTCTCTATCCCGGCGTCGGCCTCCTCGAGACGACGAACGTCTCCGTCGGGCGCGGCACGGACGCGCCGTTCGAACAGTTCGGCGCCCCGTGGATGGACGGCCCGCGCGTCGCGGCGACGCTGAGCGCGCGCGGGATCGCGGGCGTGCGCTTCACGCCGGTGCGCTTCACGCCCTCCTCGTCCGTCTTCAAAGGCGAGACGTGCTCGGGCGTCAGAATCACGGTCGTCGACCGCAACGCGCTGAACGCCGTCGCGCTCGGCTTCCACGCCGCGACCGCGCTCCGCGACCTTCACCCGAAAGAGTGGAAGGTCGACCGGTTCAACCGCCTCCTCGTGAACGCCGCGGCCCTCGAGCGGTTCACGCGTGGCGAGACCGCCGGCGAGATCGCCGGTGCATGGGCAGCGGGCGCGATGGAGTTCGAGAAGCGCCGGGCCGCGTTCCTGCTCTACTGACGCCGGGTCGGCAGCCGCTTCTTCTCGATCTTCACGAGAACGGTGTACTCGGGATCGACGAGCTGGACGATCGGGGCCCGGGCGTTCTGCGAGACGAACTGATAGGCATCGACCTCCGGGAGGCCCGTCGCGTCGCGGACCCATCCGACCATCGCCTTGAACGCGACGCGCGCCGCGTCCTCGAGCGGCCGGCCGGAGCCCACGAACATGACCTCGTCCACGCTCTCGATTCTCGGCACCGGCGTGGACTTTCCCTTCACGAGGTCCACGACGAGCTCGACGTCCATCGCGCCCTCGACGGCGGCGCCCATGATCTCGCCCTCGCCCATCGCGTAGTGGCCGTCGCCGAACGAGAGCAGCCCGCCCGCGACGTTCACCCCGAGGTAGACCGTGTTCCCTGCCTTGACCTCGGGGCAGTCCATGTTCCCGCCGAACGTCCCGGGCACGATCGTGGAACGGGCCTCGCCCATTCCCGGGGCGACGCCGAGGCATCCGAGGAACGGCGCGAGCGGGACCTCCCAGGCCTGTTTTCCGTCGCCGGACGTGGTTCGCGCGACCCCTTTCTGCCGATCGACTTCGTAGCGCCATACCGTTTCGGGAAGCTCGGGGCCGAGGATCGCCGTGCGGTCCGTCCCGACGAGAGCGCCGAAGCCCGGCCCGAAAGCCGACACTCCCCACGCCCGCGCGGGCGCCAGCTTCAGGATGCGGATCGCGAGCGTGTCGCCCGGCTCGGCGCCCTCCACGAAGAACGGTCCCGTCTGCGGGTTGTCGTGCCCGGGCGCCATCACCTTCGACGGGAGGTCGGTCGTCGTTTTCACGGCGCCGTCGAAGCAGTCCTCCGTCCACGCGACGATGCGCGTCCCCGGCTTGATCCGGTAGCGCGGCGCCGCGCCGCCGAACGTGTAGACGAGCTCGTCGTGCTTTGGGACGGCGTGGAGGACGGGCGGGGCGCTAGATGTGGCGGGCGTCGCTGCGGGAGACGACGCGGAGATCTGAAGCAGCAGCGCGGCGAAGATCATGACCCGGACTTTACGCCGGGCGCGCCATCCTCGACTTTTCCGGAACCGGGAGCTCTTCCTCGGGCGGGGGGACGAGGGACAGTGCCACCACGGGCGTCCCCCGCGGCGTCACGCGGCGCACGAAGGGCCGCACGGTCTCCCAGTCCTTGAGGACGCGGGCCGCGACCGCGCTCGCCGTTCGCTCGAAATGAGCCCCGATCAGCGGAAGGAGGATCTCCTCGTCCGCCGGAGCGACGGCCTCGACCGAGACGAGCTCCGTGTTGCAGCGCGAAGCGAAGCGGCCGTCCTCGTCGAGGACGAACGCGACGCCGTTCGTCATGCCCGCGCCGAAATTCGCGCCCGTCGACCCGAGAACCACGACGACGCCGCCCGTCATGTACTCGCAGCCGTGGGCGCCGAGTCCCTCGACGACCGCCACCGCTCCCGAGTTGCGCACGGCGAAGCGGTCTCCGGCGCGGCCCGCCGCGAACAGGCGCCCCGAGGTTGCCCCGTAGAGCGCGGCGTTCCCGAGAATCGTCTGCGCGCCCGCGCGGGCGGCATAGCCCGCCCGCGGAAACGGCTTCACGATGATCTCGGCGCCAGAGAGGCCCTTCCCCACTCCGTCGTTCGCCTCGCCCTCGAGCTCCAGGACGAGGCCGCGAATCGCGAAGGCGCCGAAACTCTGGCCCGCCGGGCCGCGGAACTTCAGCCGGACCGCGCCGGGAGGCAGCTCGCCGTAGCGGCGCACGAACTCGCCCGACAGATGGGCGCCGACCGAGAGATTGTGGTTGCGCACCGCGAAGCTTCCGGCGTACGCGCGCCCGGTCCCGAGGCTGAGCACGGCCTGAGGCAGGATCTCGCTGTCGAGCGACGGAAACTGGGGGCCGGTGCGCGGCCTGTCGTTGCGAGGCTGCATCCTCCGGCGCGGACTCGATTCGTCCCCTGCGCGCTGGAGGAGCAGGGACGTGTCGAGGAGCGCCGCCCGCGGCGCCTCGGGCCTCTCGACGCGCGTGAGAAGGTCCGCGCGCCCGACGATCTCGTCGAGCGAGCGCGCGCCGAGCGACGCGAGAATCTCGCGCACGTCCTCGGCGAGAAACGTGAAATACGCGACGATCTGGTCGGGAGTCCCGCGGAACTTCTTCCGGAGGTCCTCGCGCTGAGTCGCGATGCCCGTCGGGCAGGTGTTGAGGTGGCACTGGCGCGCCATGGCGCAGCCCGCCGCGATGAGCGGCGCCGTCCCGAACCCGAACGACTCGGCCCCGAGGCACGCGGCGATCACGACGTCCTTCGCCGTGCGGAGGCCGCCGTCGACGCGCACCTCGATCCGCGTCCGGAGGTTGTTCTCAACGAGCGCGTGCTGCGTCTCGGCGAGCCCGAGCTCCCACGGCGAGCCGGCGTGCTTGATCGACGACAGAGGCGACGCCCCGGTGCCTCCCGAGTGTCCGGCGATGAGCACGTAGTCGGCGTAGGCCTTGGCGACGCCCGCGGCGACACGCCCGACACCGGCTTCGGCGACGAGTTTCACGCCGACACGCGCGCGAGGGTTCACCTCTTTGAGATCGTGGATGAGCTGCGCGAGATCCTCGATCGAGTAGATGTCGTGGTGGGGCGGCGGCGAGATGAGCGCGATGCCCGGGACCGCGTGCCTCAGGCGCGCGATGAGCGCCGAATTCTTGTGCGCGGGCAGCTGGCCGCCCTCCCCGGGCTTGGCCCCCTGCGCCATCTTGATCTCGAGCTCGTCGGCCCTCACGAGGTACGCGGCCGTGACGCCGAAGCGCGCCGAGGCCACCTGCTTGATCTTGTTGTCCCTCCGGTCCGCTCCCGTCCCCCTCCAGGTCTCGGGGTCCTCGCCGCCCTCGCCGGAGTTCGAGCGCGCGCCCATGCGGTTCATGGCGATCGCGAGCGTCTCGTGCATCTCCGGGGAAAGCGCGCCGAGGGACATCGCGGAAACGATGAAGCGTTTGCGGATCTCGTGAGCGCTTTCGACCTCCTCGACCTGCACGGCGTGGCGGGGGCTGAAACCCAGCAGATCGCGCGGCACGGCGGCCCCACGCGCGTCCGCCTTCCCGCGAAATTCCGCCCACGCCTCTTCCGAGCCCTTCGCGGCCTTCTGGAGCGAGACGACGACGGGAGGTGCCCACGCGTGCTCCTCGGCGTCCTTGCGATAGCGCACGCGCCCGTGATCCGGAAGAGGCGCGCCCGGCGCGCCTTCCCAGGCGGTGCGGTGGCACGCGAGGAGGTCCGCCGTGATCTCGGCGAAGCCGAGTCCTGAGAGCGGCGAGGACGTCCCCCGGAAGCAGCGCTCCATCACCTCGGGCGCGAGGCCGATCGCGTCGAAAACCTGGCCCCCGCAATAGGACGAGAGGGCCGAGATGCCCATCTTGGCAAGGACTTTTCGAAGACCTTTCTCGGCGGAAGCGCGGAACGCGGCCGCGGCGTCACCGGGCAGGCCTTCCTTCGCCGCGAGCGCCCGCACGGAGGCGATCGCGAGCCACGGATGAACCGCTTCGGCGCCGAATCCGTGGAGGACCGCGAGGTGGTGGACGTCGCGCGCGTCCCCGGATTCCACGACGAGGCCGACGCGATAGCGGAGGCCCGCGCGGAGGAGGTGCTCGCGGACGGCGCCGAGAGCGAGGAGCGAGGGGATCGCGGCGCGCTCTCGCGACGTGGCGCGATCCGTGATCACGAGGATCTCCGAGCCCGCGCGCACGCCCTCCTCGGCCCGCCGCGACAGGTCTTCGAGCGCGGCCATCAGGGATCGCTCCCCGCCCGCCGCCTCGAACGTGGCGTCGAGCGAAAGCGGGCGGAATTCCGACGCCGCGAGAACACCCGCCATCTCGTCCTCGAGGAGAACCGGGTGCTCGAGCGTGAGGAAATGGGCGTCGCCGGGCTCTTCGAGGAGGAGCGAGCCGCCCTTGCCGAGGTCCATGCGCAGCGACATGACGAGCGTCTCGCGCAGCGAGTCGATCGGAGGGTTCGTGACCTGCGAGAAACGCTGACGGAAGAACGCGTACAGGGGCTGGGGCGTCTTCGAGAGGGGCGGGATCGGCGCGTCGTCTCCCATGCTGAAGAGCGGCTCCTGCCCCGCCGCCATCGGCGCGAG
Organism: Thermoanaerobaculia bacterium; assembly: GCA_036385755.1. Lineage (GTDB taxonomy): Bacteria > Acidobacteriota > Thermoanaerobaculia > UBA5066 > UBA5066 > Fen-183. Next base: position 7,447 of record DASVJU010000043.1, on the reverse strand, counting down.
GACGTAGCGCGCGTCCTCGACGCCCCATCCGTGCGCCGCCTGCCGGAGGAGCAGTTGCGAAGCGTCGGGCGGGCCGGCCGCATCCGGCGCGGGGGCCGGGGGGCTGACGGGCTTGAGGTGTCGCAGGTGGCGCGCCACCCATTTTCCCCACGGGCGGCGCGAGGCGAGACGCGCCTTCACGTCGCGGTCGCGGAGGATCTCGCCCGTCGCCGTGTCCACGGCGATCGTTTCGCCGGGACCGAGGCGCCCGCTCTCCACGACGTCTTCGGGCTCGAGGTCCACGATTCCCGCTTCCGAAGCCGCGACGACGAGCCCGTCCTTCGCGATCTTGTACCGCAGGGGTCGCAGGCCGCTCCGGTCGAGATGCGCGCCCGCGACGATGCCGTCCGAGAACGCGACGGCGGCAGGCCCGTCCCACGGCTCCACGAGCCCCGCGTGGAAGTCGTAGAAGGCGCGCAACGCCTCGTCCGTCCACTCCTGCGGCGCGTCGGGGATCAGCATCGTGAGCGCATGCAGGGGATCGCGCCCCGAGCGCACGAGGAGCTCGAGCGCCTCGTCGAGACTCGTCGAGTCGCTTCCCTCGTCGGTCAGAACGGGGACGAGGCGCGAGAGACGCTCGCCCCAGAGCGGCGAGGACAGCTCCGGCTCGCGCGCGCGCATCGCGTTGCGGTTTCCCCAGAGCGTGTTGATCTCCCCGTTGTGCGCGAGGAGGTGGAACGGCTGGGCGAGGCCCCAGCTCGGGACCGTGTTCGTCGAGTAGCGCTGGTGAAAGAGCGCGATCGGCGTCGTGTAGTCGGGCTGCTCGAGATCCGGGTAGAAGGATTTCAGCTCGGTCCCGGTCAGGAGCGCCTTGTAGACGATCGTCCGCGCGGACACCGAGACGGCGCAGAAGCCGTCGAGGCCCTCGGCGCGCGCTCGGCGCGACGCCACGCGGCCCGCGAGGTAGAGCCGGCGCTCCCACTCGTCCGCGTCCACGCCGGCCGGCATGCCGACGAACGCGTGCCGGATCGCCGGGCGGGTGGCCTCCGCGGCGTCCCCGAGCCGATCCGTCCGCACCGGAACGTCGCGCCAGGCCAGCAGCGCCACGCCTTCGTCCGTGAACGCCTTCTCGATGAGGGCGGCCGCCTTCTTCTCGCCGTCGCTTGCGCGCGGGAGGAAGAACGCCCCGACGCCGAAGGGTGCTTCCGGCGGCAACGGCAGCCCGCGCCGGGCCGCGTCGCGGCGGAAGAACGCCTCGGGGATTCGCGTCAGGAGGCCGGCTCCGTCGCCGGTGCGATCCGCGCCGGTGGCGCCCCGGTGCGCGACGCGCGCGAGGCCCCCGAGCGCGAGCCTCAGGATCCGGTGCGACGAGTCGCGGGGGTGCGCGACGAAGCCGACGCCGCAGGCGTCGTGCTCGCGAAACGGATTTCGCGCGGGGCTGACGCCGTCCGTCCAACGCCTCCCTGCGCTCGCGCTTCGCTCTCTCGCCATGCCCTCTCTCCTCCAGAACGATAGGGTTCGCAAAACGAAAAAGCCCGCTCCCTCGTGGGAGCGGGCCTTGGGGTTACCGTGTGGCTTTCTGCCTAATCCCCTCGCCCGCTCTCCACCGTGGACTTCTCAATAAGGACGAGCCCCGAGACGCCCCGGCCCGACCGAGCCGAGGTCTCGAGGGTCCGGGTGGCCGTCGCCGGGGAATTCATCATCGCGGCCGAAGTATGGGGAACGCGCCCCTGCGAATCAAGATAGATTGAGTCCCCCGAAGATCTTTGACGGAGGCGACGAATGTCCGATCTGACCCGGCCGCCCTCGCCCTCGCGCCGCGGATTCGCGAAAAGTCTCGCGCTCGCGGCCGCGGCGCCTGCCCTCGCGGGCGCCGGCATCACCCTCGGCCAGACGGCGCCGACGCCGTCCGCCGCCCCCACGCCGGCTCCCACGCCCGTTCCCGCCCCGGAAGCCCCATCCTCAACGGCCGAGGCCCTCACCGAGGTAGTCCGCATCCGCTGGGGCAAGCACCTTTCCGGCGAACAGCTCGGCGAGATCGCGAAGAGTCTCGACGGCCGCCTCAAGGGCGCCGAGGCCGTGAAGAAGGTCGACCTCACGAACGCGGACGAGCCCGACGTCGTCTTCTTCGCGGAGATTCCGGGAGGCCGCTGATGGCGCCTCTCACGGACGATGACTTCTTCCTTTCCGTCGCCGAATTGTCGAAGAAGCTCAAGGCCACACAGATTTCTCCCGTCGCCCTTGCGGAGGGATACCTCGACAGGCTCGAGCGCATCGGGCCGAAGCTCGGCGCGGTCGTGACGGTGACGCGTGCGCGGGCGCTCCAGGAAGCCAGTGCGGCGGAGACCGAGATCGCGGCCGGCAAGTGGCGCGGGCCCCTCCACGGGATCCCGTACGGCGTCAAGGATCTCCTCGCGACGAAGGGCATCCCCACGACGTGGGGCGCCGAGCCGTACCGCAACCAGGTCTTCGAAGAAGACGCAACGATCGTGAAGAGACTGCACGAAGCCGGCGCCGTGCTCCTCGGGAAGCTCGCGATGGTCGAACTCGCGGGCGGCTTCGGTTACAACAATGCGGACGCCTCCTTCACGGGGCCCGGTCGCACGCCCTGGAACACGGACTTCTGGTCGGGCGGGTCGTCTTCCGGCCCGGGTGCCGCCACCGCCGCCGGGCTCGTCGGCTTTTCGATCGGCTCGGAAACCTCCGGCTCCATCGTCACACCCGCTGCGTTTTCCGGCGTGTCCGGCCTCCGGCCAACGTACGGCCGCGTCAGCCGGCACGGCGCGATGGCCCTCTGCTGGACGCTCGACAAGCTCGGCCCCATGTGCCGAACGGCAGAGGACTGCGGACTCGTCATGGCGACGATCGCGGGAAAAGACCCGCTCGACGCCTCGTCGCTCTCCCGCCCGTTCCGCCTGGAGGCCGCGGGCGCGAAATCGCGCCGTTTCCGGATCGGCGTCATCAAGGGCACGACCGAGAAAGTCCAGCCCGAGGTGCGGAAGAACTTCGAGGACGCGCTGAAGGTCCTCGAGGGCTTTTCGGAGATCGTTCCCGACGTCGCGTTCCCGGAATTCCCCTACGGGCCGGCCGTCGGAACGATCGTGGCGGCAGAAGGCGCGAGTGCGTTCCGCGACCTCGTCGAGAGCGGCCGGTCGAAGGAGCTCCGCGTGCCGAACGACCGCTGGGGCGGCTATGCCGCGTCCATGACTCTTGCCGTGGATTACATCCAGGCGATGCGCCTGCGCGCCCCGATCAAGAAAGCGCTCGATGGCCTTTATGCGAAGTTCGACGCCCTCGCCTCACCCACGCGCGCGTCCGTCTCGTATCCGATCGGTCCGGATTTCGACAAGGTCTACCCCGGGATCAGCGGAGGGCCGTCGGTCATCGGGGCGGGCAACCTCGCGGGCCAGCCTGCGCTCTCGGTACTGAACGGCTTCGGCGAGAACGGCCTGCCCACGGCGCTTCAGTTCACCGGCCGTGCGTTCGGCGACGAAACCCTCGTCGCGCTCGGGACGGCTTACCAGGCACGGACGGAATGGCACAAGAAGCGCCCGCCGGTCTGACGGGCGCGCGCCCGTCGGCGTGGGCGCTCGCGTTCCTGCTGATGGCCGCGACCCGGCTGCTGACGATCGCGCCGGATCCGTGGCATTGGGACGAGGTGCTCCTGACCGATGCCGTCATGCACGGGATCGACCTGCGCGAGCATCGCCCGCACCCACCAGGTTACCCCCTGCTCATCGAGTCGGCGTCGCTCCTCCACCGGTCCGGGATCGACGCATACCGCTCGCTTGCGATCGTCGGCACGACGGGTGGCATCCTCGCGCCCCTCGCGCTCGCCTGGCTGCTCAGGGAAGCGGGGCTTTCCGGTGCGTACGCCTGCGTCGGCGGCCTCTTGTATGCGTTCTTTCCTTCGATCTGGCTCTTCGGCGTCCGCGGCTTCAGTGACGCGCCCGCGGCCGCCTTCTACTTCGCGAGCTGCGCATCCTTTCTCGGAGCGGCGCGGGGCGGGCGCCCGGCCGGGATCGCTCTCGGGCTCGTTCTCGCTTCCGTGGCCGCCGGCCTTCGACCCCAGTGCGCGGCACCTCTTCTCCCGATCGCCTTCGTCTCCTGCATTCCGTTTCTCCGCTCTCACGAGAGACGCGCCCGCGGCGTCCTCCTCGTCTTCTTCGGCGCGCTCTTTGCCGCGCTCGTCTCCCTTGGAATCTGGTGGCCTGCCGTTGCCGGCTCGGGAGGATTGGACCGGTTCCGGGAGCAGCTCGCGATTCAGGCGGCGGACGTGCGCAGCAACTCCCTTCTGTCCCTTCCGGAGCTGCTCTCCGGGGAGGCCTGGCGCCGCTGGCTCGTCGATCCGCTGGGAAACGACGTCGTCTTCTGGGCCGTGACGGCACTTTCCATCGTCGGCTTGGCTTCCCGATTTCGCGCGAGCTCCCGGATTCTCCTCGTCCTTCTGCCCTGGGCCCTCCTCAACGTCCCCGTCTCTCCGCCCTGGGACGCTCCGCGCTACGGTGCGGTCCTTCTGGGCGGGGTCGCCGGACTCGCGGCTGCCGGTCTGGAGCGGCTCTCGCGACGATCCGCCATTTCGGGCGCCCTTCCGGCGATCTCGATGATCGGGGCGTGCGCGGCATTCGGGATCGGGCCCGTGACCGAGCTCGCCCGAACGCCGAGCCCTTCGTGCGCGGCGATTCGGCTTCTCGGAACGGAGCCGTACGCGCGGGGGACGGTCGTTCACGATCCCGCGCTCCGTGAGCACGTCGAACGATTTCTTCCCGGGCGACTCCGAGGCGAGATCGTCGGGGACCGGCCGGTGGTCGCTGCGCGCGGTGACGTGCTCCTCGTCGCCGACCGGCACGTCGCCGGACTCTCTTCGCTCCGGCGATTCGCGTTCTCGAGCGATGGCCTGCGCCGGCTCACGCGGGGTACGCTGCTGGCCGTCGAAGTCGGGCTCGTGACACGCGAGCTTTCGGCGGGTCTTCACCCGGCGGCCCGGAACGCGGAATTGATCCGGTACGACGCGGACATTCCCGTGTCGATCGATTCGCCCGCGGACCGCGACGTCGTGGCGCGAGAGATGGCCGTCCAGGGCTGGTGCCAGCTCCTCGGCGGCTTCTCGGTCGAGCCGGTCGAATTCCGCCTGGACGGAGCCCCCGTGCGGATCCTCACCCTCGAGCGATTCCCCAGGCCCGACGTCTCTTCCGTGATCCCCGCGATCGGAGACGTTTCGAAGGCCGGATACAGGGCGCGTCTCGACTCCTCCGGGCTTTCGCCGGGCCCGCACGTTCTGCGGGTCGCGTTTCGCGCCGCAGACGGCAGGAGGAGAATCTCCCAACCGGTTCACTTCGTCTGGTCGCCGTGACTCTCTCCTTCCGCTCCCGCCGCTTCCTCGTCTGGGGCGTGCTCGCGCTCGTCTACGTCGTGTCGTACTTCCATCGGATCGCGCCCGCGGTTCTCGCGAAAGACCTCATGGCGACGTTCGCGGCGACGGGCGTCGAGATCGCCACGATGTCGGCGCTCTACCTCTATGCCTTCGCCGCGATGCAGTTCGTCGTGGGCGCGGCCGTGGACGCGTGGGGCCCGCGGCGCGCCGTCGCCGCCGGCGCCGTCGTGATGGGAGTGGGCGGCACGCTCTTCGCCGCCGCGCACGCCCTGCCCCTCGCGTACGCCGCGCGGATCATCGTGGGCACCGGCGCTTCCGTCGTCTTCATCGGGACGCTCAAACAGGTCGGCGAGTGGTTCCGGCCGGACGAATTCGGCACGTGGTCGGGCCTCACGCAGGTCGCGGGGAACCTCGGGGGGCTTCTCGCCGCGGCGCCCCTCGCGCTCGTGGTTTCCGTCGCGGGCTGGCGCGCGACGTTCGCGGGCGTCGCGATGATCTCGCTCCTTCTCGCGGGCCTCTGCCTCGCCGTCGTGCGCGACCAGCCCGAGGACGCGGGCTTTCCCGCTTCCGCGGGCCGCGGCCGAGTGCCGCGCGTTTCCGTGGTCGAGGGGTATCGCACGGTCTTCGGCAACAGGAAGACGTGGCCGATGTTCTTCGTCTTCTTCTGCCAGTACGGGACACTCCTGTCGTTCTCGGGTCTCTGGGCGGTGCCGTGGATGCGCGACGTCTACGGGATGACGCCCAGGGAATCCGCGGAGATCGTGTCGCTCGTCGGGATCGGCGTCATCTTCGGCGCGCCCGCCGCGGGCTTCCTGTCGGACAGGATCTTCCGGTCGCGCCGCGTCCCTTACATTCTCTTCACGCTCGTCTACACGGCCGTCTGGGCCTGCGTGTCCGTGCCCCCCGCCGGGCCGCCCCGCGCGCTTCTCGGGCCGCTCTGCTTCCTCGTGGGGCTGACCGCGAGCTGCTTCACGCTCACCTGGGTGCTCGCGCGCGAGGTGAATCCGCCGCGGTTCAGCGGCATCGCGACGGCCACGGTGAACGCCGGCGGCTTCCTGGGCGCCGCCGTGATGCAGAACGTCCTCGGCCGCGTCCTGGACGCGCGCTGGCTGGGCGTCGTCGAGCATGGCGCACGCCGTTATCCCGCCGCGGGCTATCACGCGGCCTTCCTCGCGAGTCTCGGCATGCTCGTCCTCGCGTGCGTCCTCACCCTTGCCGTCAACGAGACTTTCGGAAAGCACACCGCGGACTGAGTCTCAGCCCCTAGAATCGCCGCATGACGCGACGCTCCCTCCACCGCTCCCGCGCGGCAGTCCTCTTCGCCCTCCTCCTCGCGGCCTCCGCGACGCTGACGCCGAGCGCCCTCCGCGCCGCCGCCCCCGCCGAGACTCCGAACGCCGCCGAAATCCGCCTCGCCCTCGCGAAACTGAACGTCGTCGGCGGCGCCCTCTACGTCGCGGCCCACCCCGACGACGAGAACACGGCATTCCTCGCGTGGGCCTCGCGCGAGAAGCTCGTGGACGCGGGCTACCTGTCGATGACACGCGGCGACGGCGGGCAGAACCTGATCGGCACCGAGTCCGGCGAGCTGATGGGCGTCCTGCGCACGCAGGAGCTCCTCGCCGCGCGCCGCCTCGACGGCGCGAAGCAGTTCTTCTCGCGCGCGATCGACTTCGGCTATTCGAAGAGCCCCGAAGAGACTCTCGGCATCTGGGGCCGCGAGCAGGTGCTCGCCGACACCGTCCGGGTCATTCGCATGTTCCGTCCGGACGTGATCGTGACGCGCTTCCCGACGACGGGCGAGGGCGGGCACGGCCACCACACGGCCTCGGCCATCCTCGCCGAAGAGGCGTTCAAGGCCGCCGGCGACCCGTCGCGCTTTCCCGAACAGCTCGTGACGCTGACGCCCTGGCAGCCGAAGCGGCTCCTGTGGAACGTCTTCCGCTTCGGCGCGGACGCCCCGCGCAAGGAAGTGCCCGGGCAGGTCACGGCCGATCTCGGGGCGTACAACGCGCTCCTCGGGCGCTCCTACACGGAGATCGCCGCGCTCAGCCGCTCCATGCACAAGAGCCAGGGCTTCGGCTCGGCCGAGCG
>DASVJU010000042.1:0-8039 GCA_036385755.1 Thermoanaerobaculia bacterium | reverse complement strand
ACGTCGGCAGCTTGCACCGGCCGATCTCTCCTCGTTCCTCTCATCACTTCGCGCACAGGCACCGTCCGCCTTCGCTCAGGCCGTCCCAAGCAACGCCTAACAACGCGCTGCAGCGGACTCGGAGGTTGCTTCGGTATCGTTGACACCCTCAGCTAACGAGAGAGGTCACGATGGGAAGAGCAGGTCCTCGAAGAGTCAGAAGCTACAGCCCCGAGTTCAAGCTCCGAGCCGTCCAACTCAGTGAGCAGCCGGGAGTCCTGGTCCGGGACGTCGCCCAGTCGCTGTGCATTCACCCGTTCATGCTGTCTCGGTGGCGCAAGCAGGCTCGTGACGGCGAACTGCGGGGCACCGTCCCGGCGCTGGACCTGAAGGCGGTAGGTGAACTTCAGCGGTTGCGGGAGGTCGAGCGGGATTACAAGCGGCTGAAGATGGAGCACGAACTGTTAAAACGAGCGATCCGGTTCGCCCGCGAACAACGAGGAACGTCTTCGCGTTCCTCGAGGCGAACCGGAATGCGTTCGCGGTGAGCCTGATGTGCAGGAGGTTCGAAGTCACACGGGCCGGGTTCTATGCCTGGCGGAGCCGACCGCCCAGCCCTCGAGCGGCCTCTGATGCCTCAATGACCGAACGAGTCTTGGAGGTGTTCCGAAAAGCGAGGGGGCTATACGGCAGTCCCCGGGTGACGCGGCAACTCGGCCTGCTGGGGATTCCGGTCGGCCGCCGCAGGGTCGCCCGCCTGATGCGGCTGGCGCAGATCCAAGGCCGCTCGGCCCGTCTCTACCGCCGACCGCGGGTGGGACAAAGAAAGTTCTATCGGGGCCATCCGAACGCGATTCACGGCGTCACAACCAATCGCCCGAACCAGCTCTGGGTGGCGGACGTCACTTACGTAAGGGTGGCCGGCCACTGGCGGTACCTCGCTGTCGTCATGGACCGGCACTCTCGCAAGGTCCTCGGCTGGAGCCTGGGTCGGAACCGCGACGCCTCGCTCACTCGCCGCGCCCTCGCTCACGCTGTCCGATGGCGGCGCCCGTCCCCCGGTGTCACTTTCCACAGCGACCGCGGAATCGAGTACGCCGCCTTCGACCTCGGTGAGGCGCTCTCTCGGCTGGGTTTCCTCCAGAGCATGAATCGACCGCGCCATATGAACGACAATGCCCACATGGAGTCGTTCTTTCACTCGCTGAAAACAGAATGGCTCTTCGGAATTACGTTCCAGACCGAATCCCACCTCAGGGCCGCTCTCCTTGACTACGTCCGCTTCTACAATCAGCACCGGCTCCACTCCTCGCTCGGTTACCTTCCTCCAGCCGTGTTCGAAGCTCAGACTCCTATCCACACGGGTGTCAACTAAACCGGAGCAAGATCCTATCGTTAGGCCTCAGGAGCCGAGACATGACTCGCACCGCGACGCTACTCCTCTTCTTGGCTGCGTTCTCTGCTCAGGCTCAGGAGTATCACCTGCCGTTCAATGGCCGTTGGTTCGTCATGCAGGGTGGCGACACGCCCAACGTAAACCAACACATGAGCGTCAGAGCACAGTGGTTCGGCCTCGACTTCGCAAAGGTGGGTGGAGCTAGTCAGCGTGAACTCACGCGAACCGCGTCGCCCTCCCGAGCGGAGGACTTCTACTCCTGGGGAGAGCCCGTTCTGGCGCCCGCGGACGGAGACGTAGCCGCTGTCATCGATGCTCTTCCCGACAACCCGCTCGGAGTTAAGGATACCCGCCACCCCGCCGGCAACCACGTTGTAATCACAGTCGCACCGGCTCGCTTCCTCATCCTGGCGCACTTTCAGCGCGGCACAATCAGCGTGAAGGCCGGTCAGCGCGTGAAGCGCGGCCAGGTTCTCGGCAAATGCGGTAACTCCGGGAACAGCGACTTTCCTCATGTCCATATGCACGTGCAGGACACTGCTGAACTAAACGCCGGTAATGGTCAGAACGCCACTTTCGCCGATATTAGCGTCGAGCTCACCGGCACGCTTTTCGAGAACGTCACGTGGCCTCTTATTCGCGGTTTGTTCGTCGCAAACCACTGAGGCCTAACACCTCGCATTCGAGGTGCCCCTCGCCCTGTGGCTGCTCATCAAGGGCGTCGCCATTCCGGCGCCGACGCGATCCGCATGACGCGACGTGAAACGGCGTCACCCTGAGGTACGCTCGCTGTTGTCATGAAGCCAACGCGTAAGGCCGACTCGCTTGCATGGCTCCGCCGCCAATGTCGCGCGCTCGCCGGAACAGAGGAGAAGCTCGCGTGGGGCCATCCCACATTCCACGTCGGCGGCCGAACCATCGCTGCGTTCGAGGTCTTTCACGGCCGTCCATCCATCGCCGTCCTGGCTGAACCCGATCGTCAGGAATTCCTCGTGGAACACTTCGGGCTTTTTAAAACGCCGTATTCCGGTCGGTTCGGGTGGGTCAGCGCATGGGTGGACGTTCCGGTTCCCTGGGACGTCAGCGTGAGCCTCCTCACGGAGGCTCACGCGTTGGCGGTGGCAAGGCCTTCTCGTACTAGTCCGCCATCCTGAAAAGACGCCTTGTTCGTGAGGACGCGTCCGGCCCGGCCTGTTAATCTCCGGTCCTCTTGCAGGACATTGCCGGGGTCCTCGTCAACTCCGTGATTTCCGCGGCGCTGTACGCGACGATGGCCTATGGCCTCGCCGTGATCTACGGCGTCATGCGCATCATCAATCTGGCGCACGCAGGCTTCATGATGCTCGGGGCGTACACGACCTTCGCCCTGTTCACGCGGTTTTCGCTCGACCCGTTTCTGTCCCTCCTCGTCGTCGCGCCCCTCTTCTTCGGGGGCGGAGTCCTCCTGCACCGGACCGTCGTCCGGCGCCTGCCCCGCTCGAGCGGCACGCCCTCCATGGAAAGCCTGCTCCTCCTCTTTGGCGTCTGGCTCGTCCTCCAGAATCTCGCCTACGTGATCTGGTCCGGCGACACCCAGTCGATCCTCACGTCGTACACCCTCAAGTCCGTCTCCCTTCTCGGCGTGCGCGTCGGCGTGCCCGCTCTCCTCGTCTTCGGGATGTCCGCACTCTCCCTCCTCGTCCTCGAGCTCGTCCTGCACCGGACGTACGTCGGGAAAGCGGTCCGCGCCGTCACGCAAAACCGGGATGCGGCTCTCCTGTCGGGCGTGAACGCCGACCGGATCTCCGCGGCCGCCTTCGGGATCGGGACCGCGTTCGCGGGCATCGCGGGCGGAATGCTGTCGACGCTCTACGCCTTCACGCCGGACTTCGGCCGCAGCTTCCTGCTCAAGGCCTTCTGCATCATCGTCCTCGGAGGCATGGAAAGTGTGACCGGTGTCGCGGCGGGCGCGCTCGTGCTCGCTCTCCTCGAGAACGGCCTCGCCGTCTGGACGACGATTCCGACGTCGTTCCAGGACGCCGTGAGCTTCGCTCTTCTTTTCGTCGCCCTCGTCGTCTTCCCTCAGGGCCTGCCCGGGCTCTTCTCGCGTTTCGCGCGCCGGAGCGCGATTCGATGATGACCTTCCCCCGGGTGGCGGCGGCCGTGTTCGGCGTTCTCGCTCTCGCCGCTCCTCTCATGCTCGAACGCGGCACCTTGAACGACGTCTGGAGCCTCGCGTTCGCCGTCATCCTCGCGTCCGCGTGGAATCTTCTGGGGGGGTTCGCCGGCCAGGTCTCGCTCGGCTACTCCGCGTTTCTCGGGATCGGCGCCTACGCGACGGTGCTGCTCTCGCTCAACGGGATGAACCCGTTCCTCACGCTGCCGCTCGGGGCCGTTCTGGCGGCGGCCTTCTCGGTCCTCATCGGCCTTCCGGCGTTCCGGCTGCGCGGCCCCTACTTCACGATCGCGACAATCGGCGTCGGCGAGGTCGTCCGCGTGTGCGCTTCGAGCGTCTCGTTCACGGGAGGCTCGAGCGGCCTCAGGATGCCTCCGGGATCGTTCGATTTCACGCTCAACTACCTGTCGATGGTGGCGCTCGCGATCGCGGTCGTCGCCCTCGCGGCGTTCGTGAAGCGCAGCGCGTTCGGGCAGGCTCTCGCCGCGATCCGGCAGGACATCGACGCGGCGGAATCTCTCGGCATCGATTCCACGCGTTTCAAGCTCCTCGCGCACGCGCTTTCGGCGGCCCTCGTCGCCGTCGCGGGCGGGCTTTATGCAATCAACTTCCAGTACATCGCCCCGGGCTCCGTCTTCGACTTCCGGCTGAGTCTGAGCATCGTCCTGATGCCCATCGTCGGGGGCGTCGGGACGATCGCCGGGCCCGTCCTCGGAGCCCTGGTCTTTTCGACCCTGCAGGTCAAGCTCCTCTCGATCCCCGCCCTGCGCGACTCGTACCTCTTCCTCTACGGCACGCTTCTCATCGTCGTCATGCTGTTCGAGCCGAAGGGCATCCTCGGTCTCGTGAGGAGAGTCCTCCACCGGCGCCTCCGGCGCTTCTATGCCGATGCCTGAGCCGATCCTCTCCGTGAAGGCACTGAAGAAGCGCTTCGGGGGGCTCCTCGCCCTGTCGGACGTGAGCTTCTCGGTCACCGAAGGTGAGATCTTCGGCGTCATCGGCCCGAACGGCGCCGGCAAGACGACGCTCTTCTCCTGCCTCGTCGGATCCCTGTCCCCGACGTCAGGCTCCATTCTGTTCCGCGGAAGGGAGATCGCGGGCCTTCCCAACTACGCCGTCGTCGCGCGCGGACTCGTGAGGACGCACCAGATCGCGCGCCCTTTTCGCGACATGACCGTCGAGGCGAACGTGTCGATCGGCGCCCACTTCGGGGCGGGACACAGACGCGGGGCGGATGCCCGGCGGCGCGTGGCGGAGATCCTCGAGCGCACGGGCCTCGGGGAGAGGGCCGGATCGCTCGCGATGGCGCTTCCGATCGGCGACCTCAAGCGTCTCGAGATCGCGCGGGCGCTCGCGACGGAGCCCGCCGTGCTCTGCCTCGACGAGGTCATGGGGGGGCTGAATCCTTCCGAGATCGTCGCGGCGATGTCCCTCATTCGCGCGATCCGCGACTCGGGGCTCACCGTCCTCATGATCGAGCACCACGTCCACGCCGTCGCGGGCGTGACGGATCGCGTCCTCGTCCTGAACTTCGGCGAGATGATCGCGGAGGGCGTCCCGAAGGACGTCCTCCGCAACCCGAAGGTCGTCGCGGCCTACCTCGGAGACGACGCGGGGGACGCATGAGCCTTTTGTCCGTGAAGTCCCTCGACGTGTTCTACGGCGACGTCCAGGCGGTGCGGACGGTGTCGTTCACCGTCGAGGAAGGCGAGGTCGTCACCCTCATCGGGGCGAACGGGGCCGGGAAATCGACGACTCTCCGCGCCGTCGCCGGGCTCCTCGCCCCGCGGGCGGGGCGGGTCGTCTTCGACGGGAAGGACGTGGCGGGCAGACCTGCGAACGAGCTGGCCTCGAACGGAATCGTCCTCGTGCCCGAAGGCCGGCAGTTGTGGCCGGCCATGACGGTTCTCGAGAACCTCCGGATGGGCGCATACCCGAAGCACGCCCGTGGGCGGGCCGAAGCGACGCTCGGAGAGATCTTCGCAATGTTCCCCGTCCTCGAGCGGCGGGTCTCACAGAAGGCGGGGACGCTCTCCGGCGGCGAACAGCAAATGTGCGCGATCGGACGCGGCCTCATGGCGCAGCCGCGTCTGCTCCTCCTGGACGAGCCGGCTCTCGGGCTTTCCCCGCTCCTCGTCCGCGAGGTCTTCGCGTCCCTCCGGGCCATCCGCGCGCGCGGCGTGACGATCGTCCTCGTCGAGCAGAACGTGCCGCACGCCCTCGCACTCGCCGACCGCGCCTACGTCCTGGAGACGGGCCACGTCACGCTCACGGGCCGCTCGGACGAGCTCCGGAACGACCCCGGCGTTCGCGACCGCTACCTCGGCTTCGCGTCCGCATGAAGAGACTTCAGATTTCGGATTTTCCTAGAAGGTGAGGAGGGAATGGAGCAACCGGCAGCCGTCTCGCGTCTCCTGGGAGCGGTACGCAGCAGGGCCGCGCGTCCGGCCGTCGTCTGGAACGGCCGCATCTTCACCTTCGAAGAAATACGACGTTTTGCGAGCCTCTATGTCGACAGGCTGAGCGTGCTCGGCGTCAGGCGCGGCGACCGCGTCGCGGTCTTCGCCGAGACCTGCCCCGAAATCGTGGCGGCGCTCGTGGGTCACCTCGGGGCCGGCGTCATCCACGTCCCGATCAACCCATGGTACAAAGTCGAGGAGGCCCGTCACATCCTCGAGGACTCGGGGGCAGTGGCGGTGCTCACCCGAGACGGTGAGGAATCTCATGGGGTCCTGGAAGAAATTCTTAGAGAGAACAGGCCTCCGCAATTGCGCGAAGTCATCTCCCTCGCCGAGGCTTTCCCCCTTTCCCCTTCTAAGAAATCCCCCTCTTCCTCTTCTCCGAAGCAAATCCTCTTCCCCGAGCCGCCATCCGACGACGACGTCGCGATGCTCATCTACACCTCGGGCACGACGGGCAAGAGCAAGGGCGTCGCGCTCTCGTACCGTGCGCTCGAAGAGAACACCCGTGCCGTGATGGACCTCTGGCGGTTCACGGAGCGTGACCGCCTCGTTCTCGCGCTCCCGCTCTTCCACGTCCACGGGCTCTGCCTCGGCGTCGCCGGCGCGCTGCTGATGGGCTTCACGCTTCTCCTCGAAGAGCGCTTCGACCCGGTCCGCGCCGTCGAGGCCTTCGGGCGAGACGGGGCCACGGCTTTCATGGGCGTGCCCACAATGTATGTCCGGCTGCTGGAGCATCTGGAGGCGCATCCGGAAGCCGCCGCCGCTCTCCGCAAGGCACGTCTCTTCACGGCGGGCAGCGCGCCCCTTCCGGCAGCCGACTTCCGCGCCTTTCTGGAGAAGACCGGCCACGCGATCCTGGAGCGCTACGGCATGAGCGAGACTCTCTTCACGCTCTCGAATCCCTACGACGGCGAGCGGCGTCCCGGAACCGTGGGATTGCCGGTGCCCGGCTGCTCGGTCCGCCTCGCGGACGACGGGGGACGCGAACCTCCGGTGGGAGAGCTCGGCGAGATCCATGTGAAGGGCGGCGGTGTCATGAACGGTTACTGGCAGCGGCCCGACGAGACCGCGGCCGCGTTCCGCGAGGGCTGGTTTCTGACGGGCGACGTGGCGCGGCGCGACGCCGACGGCTACGTGACGATCGTGGGACGCAGCTCGGTCGACATCATCAAGAGCGGCGGCTTCAAGATCTCGGCGCGAGAGATCGAGGACGTTCTCCGGCGGCATCCGGCCGTCAAGGATGCCGCGGTCGTCGGGCTTCCCGACCGCGTCTGGGGACAGCGCGTCGCCGCGGCCCTCGTCCTCACGGACGCGGCGCCGCCCGGCCCGTCCGGGCCCGTCTGTGCGGCGGTCGCCGCCTTCGCGGCGGAGCATCTCGCCGACTACAAGAAGCCGCGCGATCTCCGCGTGGTGGCGGAGCTGCCGCGCAACGCGCTCGGGAAGGTTCAGAAGCACCTTCTCGTGCGCGACTTCAGCGATCGACCGGACGGATCAGTGGTGCCGCGAGGAGAGTAGCCCGACCCCCGTCAGCGCGAGGCCGAGCAGCACGAGCATTAGGGGAGACAGCGCGGGAACGTCCGACGATCCCCCGCCGCCGCCGCCATTGGGAGTGGCGGTCGCCGTTGTGGTTGCCGTCGCGGTTGCCGTCGCGGTCGGTGTGCTCGTAGACGTGCCCGCCGGAGTGCCCGTGGGAGTATTCGTCGGCGTCACGGTCGACGTATTTGTCGGGGTGACGGTCGGGGTGACGGTCGGCGTGTTGGTCGCGACCTGAGTGCCCGTCGGTGTCTGGGTGAACGTGCTCGTGGCCGTCGATGTCGGTGTGACCGTGGGCGTCTGAGTGGACGTACTGGTCGGGGTCACCGAGGGCGTGGCCGTCGGCGTCGCGGTACTCGTCGAGGTCGGCGCGATCGTCGGCGTCTGGGTGGGCGTGCTCGTCGGCGTCACCGTGGTCGTGGCCGTCGGCGTCGCGGTGATCGTCGGCGTCGCGGTAGTCGTCGAGGTCGGCGTGATCGTCGGCGTCTGGGTGGGCGTGCTCGTCGGCGTCACC
>DASVJU010000041.1:0-6445 GCA_036385755.1 Thermoanaerobaculia bacterium | reverse complement strand
ACCGTTTCGGTCATCGTGCCGTGGCAGGCCGGCCCCGAGCGCGTTCACCTTCCCCTGCGCGCCGGGATCGCGCTCGCGCGCGGCCTTTCGCGGGCGTTCGGCCTCGACGTGCGGCTCAAGTGGCCGAACGATCTCCTCCTGAACCGCAAGAAGCTCGGCGGCATCCTCGTCGAGGCCCGCGCGAACGACGAGGGCGAAGGCTGGGCCATCGTGGGAGTGGGGCTGAACGTGAAGGGGAGCAGGCGCGAGCTGGACTCTCACGGGCTCTCGGGCGCCACGTCTCTCGAGGAGGCGGGCGTGCCCGCCGGAAGACTCGCGGGCGTCCGCCCGCTCTCGTCGCTCCTCGACATCCTCGACGTCCCGCTGGGCGAGCCGGGGACGGAGCCGCTCCCGGAGGCGTTTGCGTCCGTGTCCGCCCACGCGCCGGGCGACGCCTTGAGCATTCAGAACGGCGGCCGCACCGTCTCCGGCGTGTTCCGCGGCGTGAATGCGGACGGCGCGCTCCGGCTCGGGATCGGGCATGGCGAGGAAACGGTCATCTCCGGCGACGTGGTCCTCTTCTGAGCGACCCGGCCGACTCCGGTCTCGACGAGGCGGGCTACGCGACGCGGATCGAGGACGCCTTCATCGCCGAGCGGGGCACGCCGTTCCTCGTCTCCTCGAAGGACTGGGGACTGATCCGCGGCTGGCGCGAGGCCGGCATCCCGGTGGACACGGTCGTGCGGGCCATCCGCGAGGCGTTCGAGAGGCGCCGCGCCCGCGGTCAGGCGGGAAAAATCTCCTCTCTCGCGTACTGCGTGAGCGCCGTCGAAGAGCGCTGGGAGATGGAGCGCCGCGGCCTCGTCGGCAAGGAAGACACGCCCCCTGCCGCGGACGCGGACGCGGCCGCCATCCGGGAAAGGCTCGCAGCGCTCGTGGCGGGCCTGCGCGCGGCGGGAGATGGGGAAAAGAGAGATTTGCTTCGGAAGGAGAATGATCCCTGCCCGCCGAGCGATGGCGGAGCGGCTGGTTTCGCTCTGGAGGTTCTTAGAAAGGGGCTGAACAAAGCGGCGGCGCAGGTCGAGGAGGTCTCGCCTGATCTTCCCTTCGAAGAGATTGAACACCGACTCTCATCCATCGAGGGATCGCTCGTGCGCGAGGGTCTGAAAGCAATGAATCCTTCTTTTCGAACTCTCGTCGAATCCCGCGTCGATTCGGCGCTGGGCGACGTGACCGGACTTTCGCCCCGCGTCGTCGAGCGCATGCGCGCGGCGCTCACGCGCCGCGAAGTGCGGGCGCTCGCCGGCTTCCCGCCGCTGACGCTGCTCCATGGCTGAGTCTCGCCGGGGCGATTCTGCCGAAGCCCTCATCGAACGCGTCGTGCCGGGAGGCGCGGGCCTGACCAGTATCGGCGGCGTCGTCATGCTCGTGCCGGGCGGGCTGCCGGGCGACCGCGTGCGCGTGCGTGTGACGGAGGTCTCGCCTCGTCTCGTCCGGGGAGCCCTCGAAGAAGTCGTCGCTGTCGGCGCGGCGCGGCGCCCCGACGCCGCGCTCTGTCCGCGGGCCCGGGATGCCTCCTGCGGCGGATGCGACTGGCCGGCCGCACGCCTCGAGTACCACCGCGAGCTGAAGACGTCGCTCGTTCTCGACGCGTTCCGCCGGCTCGCCGGCCTCCGCCCCGAAGAGCTCCCCGAGCCGGGCTGGCGCGGGTCCGCGCGGAACTACCGCCTCAGAAACCGCCTGCATCTCGACCGGAACGGCCGACTCGGGTTCTTCGCGCCGCGTTCGAGGCTCGTCGCGAACCTCGACGTTTGCGAGATCGTGTCGCGGGCGCTTCTCGCGCGGCTGCCCGCGATCCGGGAGCACTTGCGCTCCCTCGGGCCGCTGGAAGGGGAGCTCCTGACGCTGGAGTCGCGGGACGGGGAGACCCTCCTCGGCGAGTTATGTCTCGGTCAGGGGGATGGTCTGCAAATTTCTTTGAAGGTGAAAGAGAGAGGGAGGGGACCGTTCGAGGGGTTTCGCGTCGTCGATTCGGGCGGTCGGGTGATCGGGGCCGACGGGCCTTCCTCGCTGTCGATCGTCGCGGGTGGCGCGTCGTTTGACGTCTCCGTCGATTCTTTCTTTCAAGGAAATCTGTATCTCCTGGATGCTTTTCTGGAGGAGATTCGGACGGCGCTGCGCGCCGGAGGAGAAGATTTTCTTGGAAAGGGGGAGGGGAGAGGCGAGCGTTTTCGCGCGGTGGATCTCTACGCGGGCGTCGGGTTCATGACGCGGCCGCTCCTGGAGCTCGCGGCCGAGGCCGGCGGCGCGGTCGAGGTGACAGCCGTCGAAATCGAGCCCTCAGCATCGAAGTCCCTTTCGAAAAATCTTCAGGCCTGGCATGCCGAGGGGTTTCCGCTCGCGAGGGCGATCCGAGCCTCGGCGGAATCTTTCCTCTCTTCGCAGAAATCTTCTCTTCCCCTCTCTGTTCTCCTCGCCGACCCGCCCCGCGCGGGCCTGTCGCCCGCCGTTCGCAAGCAGATCCTGCGGCTGGCGCCGCGGCATCTCCTGATGGTCTCGTGCGATCCGCCGACACTCGCCCGCGATCTCGCGAGCCTGAAGGCCCGCTACGCGGTCGAGCGGCTGACGCTTCTCGATCTCTTTCCCCAGACCCACCACGTCGAGACGGTCGCCTTGCTTGCGCGGCGGAAAGTCGGATAGAAGCGCGGCATGCACGCTTCCTGGTCCCGGGACGCCGGTGCGCCCTCTCTTCCCCTGGCGGGCGCGATGGCGGCGGGCATCCTCCTCGCCGTCGTCTTCGCGGTGCCGCCGGGGCGCGCCCTCGGGATCGCGCTGATCCTCGCTGCGGCGGCGGGCATCGCCTTCGCAAGGCGCGGGAGCGGCGTCCGCGCGTTCTTCGGCTTGACTCTTTTCGCGAGCCTCGGATTCTGGAACGCCCGCGAACGTTTCCTGCTCCCGGCCTTCCGGACGGCGGAGGAAGCGCGTCGAAGCCTCGTCGCGGCGCGCGCCGAGGATTCGCAGGCCGACGGCGTCCTTCTCGAGGCGACAGGCCGGCTCGAGGCCCCCTGGACGTCGAGCGGTTCGCTCCGGCGGACGCGGCTCGCCGTGGAATCCGCGCGCGCGGCCGGCCGGCCCTTGCTCTTCGAAGCGGGGCTTTCGGTCACGGTCGCGGGCGCAGAGGACCCGTCGTTCGTCGCGGAACTCGGCGAGCGGGTGCGCCTTCGCGGAACGCTCCGGTTGCCCGAGACGGGAGGACCGTCGCGCTCTCCTTTCGACCTGCCCGTCGAGCCGCGCCTCGCTCTCAAGAGCGCGGCACAAATCGAGCGTATCGGCCCTCCCGGAGGACCGCTGGCGCCGGTGGCGGTCGCCCACGCGGCGGTGAAAAGGCGCCTCCGGTCCAATCTGGCCGGCGCCGAACCCGCGGCGCGCGGCGCGCTCGCGCTCCTCCTCGCCCTCGTGATGGGGGAGACGCAGGATCTGCCCGGCTCGACGGTGAGCGCGTTCCGCGATGGCGGGGTCGCGCACATCGTCGCGATCTCCGGCCTGCAGGTCGCTCTCGTCGCAGGCCTGCTCGCCTTTTTCGCGCGGAAGCTGGGCGCGTCCCTCGCGGTGCGCGACGCCCTCGTGCTCGTGGCGACGACGCTCTTCGCCGTTTTCGCGGGGGGCCGGCCGCCCGTCGTGCGCGCCGCCTTGATGATCGGCCTCTATCTTCTGGCGCGGCTCCTCGGCCGGCCGACCTCGGCCGCGCACGTCCTGGGGTTCGCGGCGATCGTGCTCCTCGCGGCCGATCCCGCGAATCTCTTCGACGTCGGATTCCTCCTGACGTTCGCGGCGGTCTTCGGCCTCGCGGCGTTCGGCGTGCCCGCAGCGCGGGCGCTGCGCCGAGCGGGACTGCCCGGGCTCGTCGCGGACGCCGTGGGCGCGACCGTCGGCGCCGAACTCGCGGTTCTCCCGGTGCAGCTCTTCGTCTTCAACATGGTTCCGGCCGTCGCCCTCCTGTCGAACCCGTTCGTCGTCCCGCTGTCGAGCCTGTTCCTGTTCGCGGGTCTGCTGCTCCTCCCGCTCCTCCTTTTTTCTCCGGCCGCAGCGTCTCTCGCGATCTTTCCGCTGCGATTCCTGTCGGACGTCATGCTTGCGCTCCTCGCGGCGCTCGACCGCCTTCACGCGGTCCGAATCGTCCCGACGCCCGCGTTCGCGCTGGCCGCGGCCGCGGGAGCGCTCCTTCTCACGGCGGGCCTCGCGCGGCGGCCGGCACTCCGGCGCGGTTCGCTGCTCGCTGCGGCGGCGGTCGCGCTCGCCCTCGTCCTCGCGCCGCCGGTCGTCTCGGCGCGGGACACGATTCGGCTTCAGGCTCTGGATGTGGGCCAGGGAGACGCGTGGCTTCTGATCTCGCCTCAGGGCCGGGTTCTCGTAGACGGCGGAGGCGGTCCCGACCGCGAGTACGACTTCGGGCGGCTCCGGCTCCTGCCGCGTCTCGCCGACTTCGGGGCCGTGGCATTCGACGCCGTCGTTCTCACGCACCCGCACCCCGATCACGCGCGGGGCCTGCTCGCGGTGCTGGCTTCGCTGCCGGTCGAACGCGTCATCCTGCCCCGCGGCGCGCCGCGCAACCTCTTCCTCGACGAGTTCGAGGAGGCGGCGGCTCGCCGGGGCCTCACGCTGGAACGGCTCGGAGCCGGCCAGCGCTTCACGGCCGCTGGCCTCTCGTTCGAGGTCCTGCATCCGGGGGACGGCCCGTACCCGCGCGCGCGGGAGAACAACGGCTCTCTCGTCCTCTCCGTCGCGCTCGCAGGGCGCACGGCCCTCCTGGCGGGTGACATCGAGGGTCTGGCCGAGAGCGACCTCGGCGCGGGCGGCCGCACGCTCGCCGCGGACGTCCTCAAGGTGCCGCACCACGGGAGCCGGACGTCCACCACCGCGGCGTTTCTCGCGCGCGTTTCACCGCGGCTGGGGCTGATCGGCGTCGGGCGTCGAAACCGGTTCGGCCATCCGGCGCCGGAGGTGATGGAGCGGCTCTTCGCCGCCGGAGTGCGGACGTTCCGGACCGATCGCGACGGCGAGGTCGCGCTCGTCTTTTCGGGCGGCCGGATCCGGCCGGTCTTTCCCGAAAGCGTCGCCCGGAGCACGCCGTGAACGGGGCGCGCCCGATCGGCGTCCTCGCCATCGTGGGAGCGACCGCGACGGGGAAGTCCGAGCTCGCGGTGGCCGTCGCGGAGCATCTCGGGGGAGAGATCGTCTCGGCGGACGCATTCGCGGTCTATCGCGGGTTCGACGCGGGGACGGCCAAACCGTCCGCGAAGCTCAGGGAGCGCGTCCCCCACCACCTCGTGGACGCGCGGGACCCGCGCGAGCCCTGGAGCGCCGGCGCGTTCGCGACCGAGGCCCGGCGCCTCTGCGAGGAAATCCTCGCGCGCGGAAAGCTTCCCATCCTGGCGGGAGGGACGGGCTTCTACGTGCGCGCGTTCTTCGGCGGGCTCTTCGAAGGGCCGCGCCGGGACGACGCGCTGAGGCGCGCCCTCGAGACGGTGAAGGCGCGTCGCGGCGCGGGATTCCTGGTCCGGATGATCGCGCTCCTCGACCCGGCCAGCGCGAAGGGCGTGGGCGCGACCGACGCCGTCCGCGCGATCCGGCTTCTCGAGATTCTGTTCCTCTCGGGCGCGCGTCCCTCGCGCCTCTTTCGGGAGCGGCCGGGGCCCGCGTGGGAGAAGCCTTGCGTGAAGGTGCTCCTCACGTTGCCGCGCGAAGTCCTCTATGGAAGAATCGCCGCGAGGTTTCAGTCGGAATTCGTGAACGAACTGCCAACGGAAGTGCGCGGTCTGCTCGCGGCGGGAATCCCGCTCGCGGCCCCCGCGTTCCACGCGATCGGTTACCGCGACACGGCGGCCCTGGTTTCCGGCACGCTCTCCGAAGGCGAGTGGGCCGGGCGGCTCCTTCGCGAGACCCGCCATTATGCGAAGAGGCAGGAGGCGTGGTTCCGGCGCGAAAGCGGACTCGTTCCCGTGCGCGCAGACCGCCCCGATCTCGTCGATTTCGTCGTGCGCCAAGCGCGGCCTCTCTTTCTTTTTTCGGATGCCGGCGAAGGGGGATGACCATGATCGGACCGAGCAAACCGCCCATCAACGTTCAGGACGGTTTCTTCTACCAGTTGCGGAAGGACAACACGCTCGTCGAGGTCATGCTCCTTTCCGAGAAGAAGCGCGTGGGGCGGATCCGCCGCTTCGACAAGTACGCGGTCGTGCTCGACGTGGAGGGGCGCGAGGAGCTGATTTACAAGCACGCCATCTCCTCAGTCGCTTCTCTGGGCGGAACTCCGGCAGCGTCTCCGGTCATGGGCACCGTGCGGACACCGCCGGTTTGACCGAGCGGCCTGGCTTTGCCGTCGTCTTCGCGGTCGTGGCGGCGCTCGCCGGATGCACCTCGGGCACCCCTCCCGCCGACCCGTCGTCGCCCGAGGCGCGCGCGGCCG
>DASVJU010000040.1:0-12949 GCA_036385755.1 Thermoanaerobaculia bacterium | reverse complement strand
GGGGAAGGAGTCGGCCGGAGCGTGGGTCGAGAGATCCGAGGGATTCTCGTGGGCGCCGCCGCTCTTCGGCGTGCGCGGAGACGGGCGCATCGTCCCCGCGACGCCCGGAATGATCTTCGACGTGGACGCGACGCGGGCAGGGGGCGGAAAGACGGCACGCCGCCTTCTCTCGCCGGTCGAGCCGCATACGACCGGCCGGAGAGCCCGCACGTGCGAGAGCTGTCATCGCGCGCCGCCCGCGCCGGAGTTCGAGGCGGGTACGCGGGCGGGTTTTCGGAGCCTGAACGCTGCCGAGAAACAGCGCGTCGCCTCCGCCCCGCTCGAGCCTCGCTAACCCCTCGTTCCGCGACAGGGTGTTTCAGATTCTGCCCACCGGTCTGAAACGCCGTGTTTCGTGCTGCAACGTTGCGTGTCCGCCTGAGCCGCTTTTAGCCCATTGGCGGGGTATTGCGCTTGGCCCGCTTCTTGTACTCCGGAGTCACATACGAGCGCCCGCTCGGATGGAGAACGACATGGCCCAGAGCCGGCGCGAGTTCATCAAGATCGGAGGCGCGGGAGTCGCGGTCGCCGCGGCCGGCACCGGTCTCGCCACGCAGTGGTGGGGCCTCGATCCCGACGTCGTCCACGACCCCGGCACTGACGGCGACAAGGTCGTCCCGACGTTCTGCGAGCTCTGCTTCTGGAAGTGCGGTCTCTTGGCGCACGTGAAGAACGGCCGTGTCACAAAGATCCAGGGCAACCCCGACCACCCGCTTTCGCGCGGTCACCTCTGCCCTCGCGGAACCGGCGGCATGGGCCTCCTCTACGATCCGGACAGACTCAAGAAGCCGCTGCTGCGCCGGAAGGGCAAGCGCGGGGATCAGACGTTCGAGGAGGTCTCGTGGGAGACGGCCCTCGACTTCACGGCCGAGAAGCTCCTGAAGATCCAGAAGGAGTACGGACCGGAGAAGGTCGCGCTCTTCTCGCACGGCTTCGGCGGCTCTTTCTTCAAGCACCTCCTCTTCGCGTACGGCTCGGCGAACGTCACGGCGCCGTCCTACGGGCAGTGCCGCGGGCCGCGGGAGGTGGGTTTCCAGCTCACGTACGGGGTGCCCGTTGGCTCGCCGGAAGTCCTGGACCTCGCGAATTCGCGCGTCATCACGCTCCTCGGCTCGCACCTCGGCGAGAACATGCACAACACGCAGGTGCAGGACTTCGCGCTCGCGATCGCGAAGGGCGCGACGGTCATCGCCGTCGACCCGCGCTTCTCGACCGCCGCGGGCAAGGCGAAGTACTGGCTCCCGATCAAGCCCGGGACCGACCTCGCCCTCCTCCTCGCGTGGATGCACGTGATCATCAACGAGGGTCTCTACGACCGCGATTACGTCGAGACCTACACGACAGGCTTCGAAGAGCTCAAGAAGCACGTCGCGGACAAGACCCCCGAGTGGGCTTTCACGGAGACGTCGATCCGTCCCGAGGTCATCGTCGAGACCGCACGCGTGATCGCGGGGGCGCGGCCCGCGTCGCTCGTCCATCCCGGCCGCCACACGACGTGGTACGGCGACGACACCCAGCGAAGCCGCGCGGTGGCGATCCTCAACGCCCTCCTCGGGAGCTGGGGCCGCCGCGGCGGGTTTTTCATCCCGTCGTCGATGCCCGTCCCGAAGACGCCGGTGCCCGCATACGCGCAGAAGCCGAAGACGTCCCAGGACCACCCCGACGGAGTCACGTACCCGTTCGCGGACGAGGTCCTCTCGCACGGCGTCTGTGACGCGACGATCCCCGGCAAGCTCGGTGCTGCCCCGATCAAGGGCTGGATCGTCTACGGCACGAACCTTCTCCAGGCCCTTCCGCAGCGCGAGAACGTGCTCGAGGCGATCCAGAAACTGGACTTCCTCGTCGCGATCGACGTCCTTCCGGCCGAGATCGTCGGTTACGCGGACGTCGTCCTCCCGGAGTGCACGTACCTCGAGAGATGGGACGACATCGCGCCGACACCCTGGCGCGAGCCGTTCCTCGCCGTGCGCCAGCCCGTCGTGCCGCCGCTTTACGAGAGCAAGCCGGGCTGGTGGATCGCGAAACAGCTCGCGAACCGCATGAACCTCGGGCAGTACTTCCCGTGGGACGACGCCGGCACGATGGTCGAGGCGCGCCTCGCCGCCGGCGGCTACGACGTTGCGGAGATCAAGGCGAAGGGCGTCCTCCTCGGCAAAGCCGTGCCGGTGACGACCGAGGACGGGCTCGCCCTGACGTTCGCGACGCCGACGAAGAAGATCGAGATCTTCTCGAAGCAGATGGAAGCGGCCGGCCTCCCGCCGCTGCCGCCCTACACGCGGCACGAGGAGCCCGGCCCGGGACAGTTCCGGCTCCTGTTCGGACGGACGCCCGTCCACACGTTCGGGCGCACCACGAACAACCGGTTCCTTTCCACGGTCACGAAAGACAACGAGGTCTGGCTGAACGCGAAGATCGCGAAGGAACGGGGGCTCCGCGACGGCGAGAGCGTCGTCCTCGTCAACCAGGACGGCGCCAGGTCCACGCCGGCGAGACTCAAGGCGACGCAGCGGATCCGCCACGACTGCGTCTTCGTCGTCCACGGTTACGGCCACACGAGCCCGGGCCTCAGGTTCGCGAGAGGCCGCGGCATGGACGACACGACGCTCGTGACGAAGATCGCCGTGGACCCCGTGTCGGGAAGTACAGGGATGAGCGTCAACTTCGTGACCGTCGAGCGCGCGGCCGCCAGTGCCGCCGTCGCGGGAGCCTGAGATGAGCGGTCAAAAGAAGCGCTACGCGATGACCGTCGACACCCGGCTGTGCGTCGGCTGCAAGGCCTGCGTTCTCTCCTGCAAGGCCGAGAACGACGTCCCGGACGGATTCTGCCGCGACTGGATCGTCGAGGACGTGCGTGGGGAGTTCCCGCTCCTCGCCTCGGAAATCCGCTCCGAGCGGTGCAACCACTGTTCGGACGCTCCCTGCGTCAAGAACTGCCCGACGGGCGCGAGCCACGTGAACGAAGGCGGCGTCGTCCTCGTGAGCCACAACAAATGCTCGGGCTGCAAGGCGTGCATCACCGCGTGCCCGTACGACGCGCGGTTCGTGCACCCGAAGGGCTACGTCGACAAATGCACGTTCTGCCTCCACCGCGTCCAGAAAGGGCTCAAGCCGGGATGCGTAACCGTGTGCCCGACCGGGACGCTTGTTTTTGGCGACCTCAACGACGCCGAGTCCGAGGTCTCGAAGAACCTCAGGACGCGCCGCTGGAAGGTGAACCACCCCGAGAGCGGCGCGCAGCCGAACCTCTACTTCCTCCTGTGAGGCAACGACCATGACGCCGCAGCTTTTCGAGACCGTCACGACCCGCGCGAACGCGCAGATCGACCCGTCGCTCCACGTCTGGGGCTCGGAGATCACGATCTACCTCTTCCTCGGCGGGATCGTCGCGGGCATCTTCGTCCTCTCGGCCGCGCTCGAGCTCGTCTCCGGCGCCCGCCCGCGGTCGCGCGCCCTGCTCCCGGCGCCGTTCGCGGCGCTCGCGCTCCTCTCTCTCGGCATGCTCGCGCTCTGGCTCGACCTCGCGCACAGGCTCTGGGCGTGGCGCTTCTACGCCGTCTTCCGTCCGACCTCGCCGATGTCCTGGGGCGCGTGGATTCTCGTCCTCATCTACCCGGCCGGCCTTCTCCTCGGCCTCGGCTCGCTCGACGCGGCGCAGCGCACGTGGCTCGCCACGCGGGTGCCGAAGAGGCTCGGCAACGTCCTCGCGAAGCTCACGGATGTCGCCGACGCGCACCGCCGCGCGATCCTCGTGACGAGCGTCGTCATGGGCGTGGCCCTCGGCCTCTATACGGGCCTCCTCCTCGGGACGATGCCGTCGCGCCTCGCGTGGAACAGCGCGGTCCTGGGGCCGCTCTTCCTCGCTTCGGGCGTCTCGACCGGCGCCGCGTCGCTGCTCCTTCTCCGTCTGGACGACACGGAGCGGAAGGTCCTCGTTCGCTGGGACGCCGTCGCGATCGGCGCCGAGCTCGTCCTCATCGTTCTCCTTCTTCTCGGCTGGGCGACGTCCGGTGAGGCGGGCCGTTACGCCGCCCACAGCTTCCTCGGCGGGCCGTACACGGCCGTCTTCTGGTCCCTCGTCGTCGTCACGGGGCTCCTCGTGCCGCTCGCCATGGAGTTTCTCGAGTCCCGGCGGCACCTGACGTTCATCGCCCTCGTCCCCGTCCTCATCCTCGCGGGCGGCCTCGCGCTGCGCTGGATCCTCCTCGCCGCCGGCCAGGCCTCGGCCTTCAGGCTTCTCCCTTGAAGAGGTGAATGAAATGCCCGAACGTCCCTTCTGGAACCCTTACGTGGCGGGAGTTTTCCTCGGCCTCGTCCTCCTCGCGTCGTTCCTCGTCATGGGCTTCGGCCTCGGTTCGTCCGGCGGCGTGACACGCTTCGCAGTTGCGAGCGCCCACCTCGTGGCGCCGAAGACCGTCGAGACGAACGCGTACTTCTCGCAGTACTACGGTCCCGGCAAGCACGTCCTCGAGGACTGGCTCGTGTTCGAGGTCCTCGGCGTCTTCCTCGGCGGCGTCCTCGGCGCGTACTCGGCCGGGCGCCTGAAGATCGGCATCGAGAAGGGGCCGCGCGCGACGACCGCCCTCCGCTTCGTGCTCGCGGTCGCGGGCGGCGTCCTGATGGGCTTCGCGGCGCGCCTCGCTCGCGGCTGCACGTCGGGCCAGGCGCTGACGGGCGGCGCGGCGCTCTCGCTCGGCTCGTGGGTCTTCATGATGGCCGTTTTTACCGGCGGCTACCTCGTCGCTCCCCTCGTGAGGAGGGAATGGCGATGACGTTCCCTCTCTTCCCCCGCGACGTATTCGGCCCGTATACGGGCCTTCTGATCGGGACGCTCGTCGGCATCGCGTTCGGGTTCGCCCTCGAGCGGGCGGGCTTCGGACGCGCCCGCAACCTCGCCGCACAGTTCTACCTGACGGACGTGCGCGTCCTGAAGGTCATGTTCAGCGCGATCGTGACGGCCTGCGTCGGGATGGCGCTTCTCGCCGGGATCGGCGTCCTCGATCTCGCAAAGATCACGGTGCCCGAGACGTTCCTCTGGCCGCAGCTCGTCGGCGGTCTCCTCCTCGGCGCCGGCTTCATCGTGTCGGGCTACTGCCCGGGCACGGGGGCCGTTGCCGCCGCTTCGGGCAACCTCGACGGGTTCGCGGCGCTCGGCGGCATCATGCTCGGCTCGCTCGCGTTCGGCTTCGGCTACGGGCCGCTCGAGGGCTTCTACAAGAGCGGCGCGATGGGCGTGGTCCGGCTCGACCGGCTGATCGGCGTTCCGATCGCCGTCGTCGCCGCCGCGGTCGTCGCGATGGCGGTGGGCGCGTTCCTCGGCGGCGAGAAGCTCGAGGCGATCTTCGCGCCGCGACAGGGGGAGCTCGTCCCGGTGTCCCCGGCACGCGTGAAGGCACGCGTTTTCGGTGGATTCGCAGTCGTCGCGGCTTTCGCTCTCGTCGCGTTCGCGCTTCCGGCCCGGCACACTGCTGCCGCGGAGAAGGCCCTCAAGAAGATCGGCGCCCTCGAGCTCGGCAAGCAGCTCGTTGCGGCGCCTCAGTCGTGGTGGGTCGTCGA
The DNA here is from genome assembly GCA_036385755.1 of Thermoanaerobaculia bacterium. Taxonomy (GTDB): domain Bacteria; phylum Acidobacteriota; class Thermoanaerobaculia; order UBA5066; family UBA5066; genus Fen-183. Next base: position 7,357 of record DASVJU010000040.1, on the reverse strand, counting down.
CCTGCGTCCCGAGGCAGCCGCCGAGAAGAGCCATCTGCCAGGCGCGATCGTCGTCGGCCCCGAGGAAAAGGGCGCGGCGGCCGCTGCGGGCCTCGCGGCGACGCGCAATCTCGTCGTTTACGGACAGGGCGACCTCGCGGCGCCCCCCGAAGGCGTCAAGCGCTACGCGGGCGACGTCTACGTCCTCGAGGGAGGCTTCGACGCGTGGAGGGCCGAGGTCCTGACCGCTCCGAAGTCCCCGGAGAGCCCGACCGCCGCTCAAAGCGTCGATTTCAAGACCCGCGCCGCCCTCTTCGCCCACTTCACGGGCGCCGCTCAGACGGCGGGACCCGCTCGATCCGAACCGCGGCCCGCCGCTCCTGCCGCCGAGCCGAAGAAAGGCGGGGGCTGTTGAGGACCCCAAGAGAAGAGTTTCTTAGAAAGGAAGAGTGCCTTGTGAGCCCGAATCGCAAGCCTGGCCGCGTCGTTCTTGTCGCGATCATCTCGTGCCTGACATTCATGGCGTATTCCGCGATCGCCTCTGACGGAGTCCCGCCCGTCGTCTCGCCCGCGGCCCTCGCCGGTCGCCTCGCCGCCGCGCCGGCGGGAGTGACGCTCCTCGACGCGCGCCCGTCGCTGAAGGCCTACCTTGCCGGCCATATCGCGGGCGCCCAGTCCGTCGGCGTCGACAGCTTCCGGTCGACGGCTGGAGGCGTCCCGGGAACGCTCTTCCCGTTCGAGACGCTGCAGCTCGTCGTGCGCCGTCTCGGTGTCACGGGCACGGTTCCCGTCGTCGTCTACGCCGAGGAGAGTGACATCGAGGCCACCTTCGTCGCGTCGGTTCTCCGGATCGCCGGCGTCAAGGAGGTCACGGTCCTCGACGGCGGCTTCAAGCGCTGGACGGCCGAGAAGCGCCCGGTGACGGCCGAGCGTAAGCCGGTTGCCTCGTCGACCGAGGCGTTCGCGCCGAAGCCTTCCGATCTCGTCGCGCTCGACGAGGTGAAAAAGGCCGTCGAGACGAAGAGCGCCGTCCTCCTCGACGCGCGCCCGGTCGAGGCCTACAACGCGGGCCACTTGCCCGGCGCGAAGTCCCGCTTCTGGATGAAGGACATTGTGCCTGCGGGCCAGCCCGACGCCGGGTCCTTCCGGCCGGAGACGGAGGTCAAGGTCGAGCTCGAGGCCGCCGGCGTGACCGCCGCGACACCCGTCATCGTCTACTGCAATACGGGGCAGCAGGCCTCGGAACTCTTCTACACGCTCCGCTACCGCCTCGGATACCCGAACGTCCGTCTCTACAACGGATCCTGGCTCGAGTGGTCGATCACCCCCGGGCTGCCGAAGGAAGTCACCGCCCCACCCGCGTCCTGAACCTTCCGCCACCGACGAACCGGGCCAGACGGCCCGCCTGTGAGAGGAGTTCCCAGATGAAAACCCGGATCGGCATCGCGCTCGTCGCGTTGCTCGCACTGACTGCCGCCCCCGCCCTTGCGACGGACGGCTACTTTCAGCTCGGCTACGGAACCGCCCAGAACGGCATGGGCGGCGCGGGCGTCGCGCTGTCGCTCAACACGATGTGCCCGGCGACGAACCCCGCGGGGAACGCCTTCGTGACCGGGTACGACGTGAGCGTCTCGCTCTTCAACCCGAACCGCGAGTTCACGGTCACGGGAAACCCCTCGGGCTTCCCGGGCACGTTCGGCCTCACGCCGGGCACCGTGAAGAGCGGTACGTCGCTCTTCGTCATGCCCGCGATCGGCGCGAACTGGAAGCTGAACGACAAGATGACGCTCGGCGTCGCTCTTTACGGCAACGGCGGCATGAACACGGCGTACGAGGAATCGGTCTTCTACGCGGGCCGCACGGGCGTGAACCTCATTCAGGGGTATATCGCGCCGACGATCACGTACAAGGTCGCCGAGGGTCACGCGTTCGGCGTGAGCCCGGTCGTCGGGTACCAGCGCTTCCAGGCCGAAGGGGTCGGGAGCTTCGCCCCGTTCTCGTCCTCGGCGCAGAACCTCTCGAACAACGGCTTCGACACGTCGCTCGGGTGGGGCGTGCGGATCGGCTATCTCGGGAAGCTCACGCCCTGGCTCTCGGTCGGCGCCTCGTACCAGACCGAGATGGAGATGCAGAAGTTCAAGAAGTATTCCGGCCTCTTCGCCGAGGGCGGCGACTTCGACATCCCGGCGAACTGGACGGCGGGCGTCGCGATCAAGCCCGTCGAGTCGTTCACCGTCGCGTTCGACGTGCAGCAGATTTACTACAGCAAGACCGAGTCCATCGGCAACACGATGCTCCCGAACCTCATGACGGCGCGCCTCGGCGACGACGGCGGCGCGGGCTTCGGCTGGAAGGACGTGACTGCGTACAAGCTCGGCCTCCAGTGGGCCGCGAGCCCGGGCCTCACGCTCCGCGCGGGCTACGCCTACGCGAAGCAGCCCATCCCGGAGTCCGAGGTCCTCTTCAACATCCTCGCCCCCGGCGTCATCGAGCAGCACATCACGGCGGGCGTCAGCGCGAAGGTCGGTGAGAAGTCGAAGGTCAACTTCGCGGTCGTCCGGGCTCTCTCGCATTCCGTCAGCGGCCCGAACCCTCTCGAGGCCCCGGGCCAGCAGAGGATCGAGCTCAAGATGGACCAGTGGCTTTTCGACCTCGGCCTCTCGTTCGGATTCTGAGGACGCACGTGAACAGCGTCTTGGCGTCCGCGGCCCTTGCCGCCCTCCTCGCGCTTCCCGCGTCCGCAGCTGGCGTCGAGAAGACGCAGGGTGTCACCGTCACGTTCCTCTCGGGTCTCAAGGCCGACGTCGGCGAGACGGCGGCGAAAGCGGAGGCGGCGCTCAAGGGCGCCGGCTTCACGATCCTCGCGAGCTTCGACAATGGCGTCCCGCCGGGCTGCCAGGCGAAAGCGCGAACGATCGTCTTCGCCTCCGAGCCGTGGGCCGCCGAGGTCCTCTCGGGCGGCGCGGACAAGGCGTTCGGCCTGCCGCTGCGCCTCGCGGTCTTCGGCGACGCGTCCGGCACGAACATCGCCGTCGTGAACCCCGTGTCGCTCCTCCGGACGTTCTACGCATCGGACGCGAAGGACGCGGCGGCGCAGAAGGCCGTCGACGACGTCGCGGCCGCCCTCGCGCCGCTCGGGGCGGTCTCGCAGAAGCAGGCTGGTCAGCTCCGCGACGGCGGGGCGATCGGCGGGATGGGCGGAGGCGCGTTCCCGGACAAGATCGTCCCGATCCTCGCGCCCGCGCGCCCGCCTGCCGAGGTCGCCGAGGCCCTGAAGGCCGGGATCGCGGACGCCGCGGGCTGGCACGCCGTGTACGCGTACAGGGCGTCGGACGACGTCTTCGTCGTCGGCGTCACGAACGCGAAGACCGAAGGCCGGGCCTTCGGGATCGCGGGCGAAAAGCGGGCGACCCAGGCGAATCCGTTTCCCGGGATCGACCACGCCGCGGCGTTCCCGATCGAGGTCGTCGTCACGAAGAAGGGCGCGGGCAGCTCCGTCACGCTCCTCAAGGAGATGTGGCGCATGAAGCTCTACTTCCAGGACGCCGGAAACTGGGCGTTCATGAAGAACATGCAGATGCCCGGCGACATCCAGAACGAGATCGAAGGCGCCGTGCGCAAGGCGGTGCGCTGAAGAGGCCCGCGTCTTCCGCCGGCACGCGGGACGGTGCCGCGGGATTGGGAGCCGTCTCCCTGCGCGTTTCGGTGACGGAGCGCTGCGACCTCCGCTGTCGCTACTGCCGGACCGGACTCGAGCGTGAGCCGGCCGATCGGACGCTCCCGACTTTGGGCCGGCTTTCGGTCGCCGTCGGCTGGGCCGTCCGCCACGTCGGGGTGAGGCGCGTCAAGATCACCGGCGGCGAGCCGCTCCTCCGCCCGGGCCTGGTCGAATTCGTGCGAGAGCTCTCGGCGGACGCGGGCGTCGCTGAGGTTTCCATGACGACGAACGGGACGCGGCTCGCCGTTCTGGCCGCCGATCTCGCGAGGGCGGGGCTCTCGCGGGTCAACGTGTCGCTCGACACGGTGGATGCCGCGCGATTTCGAGAGCTCACCCGCGGCGGCGCCGTCGAGCGTGTCGTCGCAGGAATCGACGCGGCCCTTGCGGCCGGGCTTTCGCCCGTGAAGCTGAATGCGGTCCTCCGGCGCAGCTCGTTCGAGGGCGACGTCCCGGCGCTCCTCGCGTTCGCCTCACAGAGAGGCCTCGAGGTCCGGTTCATCGAACTCATGCGAACAGGGCCTGCCGCCTCATTCGCGGCGGACGAATTCGTCTCGGCCCGCGAGGTGCGCGAGACGATGGGTCTCGGCGGCGCCCTCGAGCCCGCGGGAACCGATGCCGGACCGGCGCGCCGGCGTCGCGTGCGCTTCCGGGGGGTCGAAGTCGTCACGGGCTGGATCGAACCGGTCTCGCATACGTTCTGCGGAGGCTGCCGGCGACTCAGGTTGGATCCGCGTGGTGAGCTGCGACGGTGCCTGATGGACGCCGAGCCCTTCCCCCTGCTCAAGCGACTGGAGGAGGGCGAAGACGCCGGCCTCGAGGACGATGTCGCTCGTTTCCTCTCAGGCAAGCGTGCGCCGCTCTCGTTCGAGACCCCGAGGTCGATGGCGGCCATTGGTGGATGAGGCGAGAAGCGGGGCCTTGACATATCAAGCTTTCTTTATATATTGAGGCCATGGCGGCTCTCCTTCCGGCCCGCATGCTCGAGCGTCCTGCCGACCTGACGCGGCTCGCAAAGCTCTTCCACGCCCTGTCGGACGAGACTCGTCTCCGGATCGTCGGCAAGCTCCTCGGCGGCGAGCAGTGTGTCTGCAACCTGACGGACGCGCTCGACGCGGGCCAGTCGCGCCTCTCGTTCCACCTGAAGGCGCTGAAGGATGCCGGCCTCGTCTCCGACCGCCGGGCTGGGCGCTGGGTGCACTACGCGCTGAACCCGGAAGTCCTCCAGGAGATCAAGAATTTCATCGGATCAGTGCGGGAGGGCGCCGCGCGCTGCTGCTGAGAATTTCGTGTGATGGATACATCAAGAACCATTGATGAGAAGGAGGGCCCCATGGCGGAAACGAGCATCAAGGACGTGGTCAGGGAGAAGTACGGTGAGGCTGCGCGGCGCGCGACCTCGGGCGGCAGCGCCTGTTGCGGCGGCGCCTCGGCGATCGCTGGGGCGAAAGATCCGATCACGTCGAACCTCTACGAGGCCTCCCAGACGCTCGGCCTCCCGGCGGCCGCCGTCCAGGCGTCGCTCGGGTGCGGCAACCCGACGGCCCTCGCGAAGCTGAATGAGGGCGATACGGTCCTCGATCTCGGCTCGGGCGGAGGCATCGACGTCCTCCTCTCGGCCCGGCGCGTCGGCCCCAAGGGGAAGGTCTACGGCCTCGACATGACGGACGACATGCTCGCGCTCGCGCGCGAGAACCAGCGGATCGCGGGCGTCACGAACGTCGAGTTCCTCAAGGGCGAGCTCGAGAGCATCCCGCTCCCTTCCGCGACCATCGACGTCATCATCTCGAACTGCGTCGTGAATCTTTCGGCGGACAAAGACCGCGCGCTGGCCGAAGCGTTCCGCGTCCTGAAGCCGGGCGGGCGGTTCGCGGTGTCGGACGTCGTCGTGCGCGGCGAGGTCCCGGCCGACGTGCGCAAGAACGTCGAGCTCTGGATCGGCTGCCTCGCGGGCGCCCTCGAGGAGAAAGACTTCGAGGCGAAGCTGAGGAAGGCGGGCTTCACGGACGTCGAGATCGTCCCGACGCGTGTCTACAACGTCGAAGACGCGCGCGACTTCCTCTCGGCCGCGGGAATCGATGCCGACGCGATGGCGCCCCTCGTGGACGGCAAGTTCATGAGCGCGTTCGTCCGGGCGACGAAGCCGGCATAGGTCTCATGTCCGACGGCATCGCGAGGAAGCTCTCCTTCCTCGACCGCTGGCTTACGTTCTGGATCTTCGCCGCCATGGCGGCCGGGGTGGCCATCGGCATGTTCGTTCCGGGGGTTGAGGGGTTCGTCAATTCGTTCCAGGCCGGTACGACGAACATCCCGATCGCCCTGGGGCTCATCCTGATGATGTATCCCGCCTTCGCCAAGGTGAGGTACGAGGAGATGGGCGACGTCTTCCGGGACCGGAAGATCGTTGGGCTCTCCCTTCTCCAGAACTGGGTGATCGGGCCGATCCTGATGTTCTTTCTCGCCATCGTGTTTCTCCGCGACCACCCCGACTACATGGTCGGCCTCATCCTGATCGGCCTCGCCCGCTGCATCGCCATGGTCATCGTCTGGAACGAGCTCGCGAAGGGAGACACCGAGTACGCCGCCGGGCTCGTGGCCTTCAACAGCGTCTTCCAGGTGCTCTTCTACAGCGTCTACGCGTGGTTCTTCATCACGGTGCTCCCTCCGGTCTTCGGCCTCGAGGGAAGCCTCGTGAAGGTCGGCATGGGGCAGATCGCGAAGAGCGTCTTCCTCTACCTGGGCATCCCCTTCCTCGCGGGCGCCCTCACACGGTTCGTCGGGGTGAAGCTGAAGGGGAGGGAGTGGTACCACCGGGAGGTCGTCCCCAGGATCAGCCCGGTGACGCTTGTCGCCCTCCTCTTCACGATCGTGGTGATGTTCAGCCTGAAGGGCAAGCTCATCGTCTCGATCCCGATGGACGTCGTGAGGATCGCGATTCCGCTCCTCGTCTACTTCGTCGTGATGTTCCTGGTTTCCTTCTTCATGGGGAGGCGGGCCGGAGCCGGTTACAGCAAGACGACGACGCTGGCCTTCACCGCGGCCAGCAACAACTTCGAGCTGGCGATCGCCGTCGCCGTCGCGGTCTTCGGGATCAACTCCGGGGCCGCATTCGCGGCGGTCATCGGGCCGCTCGTGGAGGTGCCGGTGATGATCGGCCTCGTCAACGTGGCGTTCTGGTTCCGGCGGCGATACTTCGTGCCCGCGCCCGGGAAGGCGGGATCGGCCGCCGCATGACCAGGCCTCGCGTCCTGATCCTCTGCACGGGCAACTCGTGCCGGTCGCAGATGGGCGAAGGGTGGGTCCGACACGACCTCGGCGAGCGCGTCGAGGTGCAATCCGCCGGGACGCGGCCTTCCTTCCTGCACCCGCTCGCAATCCGCGTCATGGCCGAGGCGGGCGTCGACATCTCGTCGCACCGCAGCAAGTCCGTCGAGGGGATGAAGGGCCTCGCGTTCGACCTCGTCGTCACTGTCTGCGACTCCGCGCGCGAGGCCTGTCCGATCCTGCCCGGCGCGCGGAAGACGCTTCATCAGGCCTTCGAGGATCCGGCCCTTGCCGGTGACGGCGAGGAGGCCTTGCCTGTCTTCCGGCGCGTGCGCGACGAGATCCGGAACCGGCTGGTCCCGCATGTCGCGGCGGAGTTGAAATGAGCGAAGCCCTCTC
>DASVJU010000039.1:0-4966 GCA_036385755.1 Thermoanaerobaculia bacterium | reverse complement strand
GCGGCCACGAGGTCGCTCGCGGGCGAGACGGCGCGCTCGGCAAAGCCCCAGGCCGCCTTCGAGACGTGCGTCGTCTCGAGGAACTCGTCCGGGGTCCTGAGCTCGCGGATCACGAGACGTCCGCTCATGCCGCGTCTTCGAGAAGGGCCGCGAGAAGCGCCGCCCGGCGCGGGAGGTCGTCCACGAGGAGATGCTCCGTGCGCGCGTGCGCGCCGGCGCCGGAGGGTCCCAGGCCGTCGAGCGTGGGAACTCCGGCCGAGGCCGTGAGGTTCCCGTCGGAGGCGCCGCCGACCCGCACGCCGGGCAGAGGAAAGCCGAGTGTCTGGGCGAGCGCCGCCGCGCGCCGATAGAGCGCGAGCGAGGCCTCGTTCGCCTCCATGGGCGGCCGGTTCACGCCTCCTTCGAGAGAGACCGCGACGCGCGCGTTCGCGGGCCGGTACGCCCCGAGACCCGCGAGGACGCGCGCGCCTTCGGCCTCGGTCCAGAGACGGAAGTCCACGGAGAGCGTCGCCTCTTCGGGGACCACGTTCGTCGTCGTCCCCGACGCCGCGACGGTCGGCACGACCGAGGTGCCCGAGGGGAGATCCGCGAGCGCGTCGGCGTAGAGCGCGAAGCGCGACATCTCGAGGAGGGCGGAGGCTCCTTTTTCCGGCTCGAGGCCCGCATGGGCGGCCACGCCCGCGAAGCGCGCCGTCACGAGACCGGTCCCTTTGCGCGCGATTTTCGCGGCTCCACCGTCGCCCGAAGGCTCGAGGACGAACACGCGGTCCCGGTTCAGTGCCTCGCCGACGAGGAGATCCCGGGACGCGCGGCTCCCGACCTCTTCGTCCGGCGTCAGGAAGAGGCTCACGCCCTCCGCGGCCTTCAGGTCGCCACGCGCGAGCGCCTCGAGGACGGCGATCGCCACCGTCACCCCGCCCTTCATGTCGAAGACGCCGGGCCCCCGGGCGACGCCTTCCTCGACCCGGAACGGGATTTCCGCCAGCGTGCCGGCGGGCCAGACGGTATCGATGTGGCCGAGAAGGAGCGCGCCCCCGCGCTCGGCGCCGAGCCGCACGCGGAGGGCGTCGCCCCGGCCCGCGCACGGCACGCACGAGGCCGTGATCCCCGATTTCCCGAGCCGCGCCGCGATCCAGCGCGCGACCTCGCTGACGAGGGCAGACTCGCCCGACGGGCTCTCGCGGACGACGAGAGACTCGAGGTCCTCGAGCATCGAACCCCGCCTCGCTTCGAACAACGCGGCCAGCTCGTGGACGCGCGCGCTCACGCGCGAAGCTCCTGGATCGAGGTCGTCACGCGGCCGAGGACGTCCGGGCGGATCGCGACCCCGGTGCCGGGTCCCGCCGGCACCGGCATGAGCCCGTCTTTCGCCTCGAGCGCGGGCTCGACGATGTCCTCCTCGAAGTAGCGCGACGCGGACGAAGTGTCGCCGGGCTTGGAAAAGCCCGGCAGGCTCGCGATCGCGACGTTGTGCGCGCGCCCGATGCCCGCCTCGAGCATGCCTCCGCACCACACGGGAACGCCCGCCGCCCGCGCGATGTCGTGGACCCGCACAGCCTCGGCGTGACCGCCGACACGGCCGATCTTGATGTTGATGACCCTGCAGGCGCCGAGCTCGATCGCGGCCTTCGCGTCCGCCGCCGAGCGGATCGACTCGTCGAGGCAGATCGGCGTCTTCAGGGTTTTCGCGAGCTCGGCGTGCTGGGCGATGTCCTCGTGATGGAGCGGCTGCTCGATGTAGTCGAGCCGGAACGCGTCGAGGGAGCGCAGCAGGGCGCCGTCTGCGAGCGTGTAGGCCGCATTTGCGTCCACGGTGAGCGTGATATCCGGGAAGGCCTCCCGCACGGCCGCGAGACGATCGGCGTCGCGGCCCGGCTCGATCTTGAGCTTGATCCGCTTGTAGCCCTGCGCCACGTGCTTCCTCACGTTCTCGACCGTCTCGGCGGGCGTCGGCGAGATCCCGAGCGAGACGCCGACCTCGATCGCCTCACGCGTTCCCCCGAGTGCCTTGCCGAGCGGAACGCCCGCGGCGCGCGCGAACATGTCCTGGAGCGCGCACTCGACCGCCGCCTTCGCCATCCGGTTGCCGCGCACGCGCCGCGCGGCCTCGTCGAAAGCGGCCGGAGAGGAGACGGCTTTTCCGAGGACGATCGGGAGAAGGTACGTCGAGAGGATCGGCAGCGCCGTCGAGAGGGTCTCCGGGGAATAGAACGGGCCCTCCTCGGCCACACACTCGCCCCATCCGGAAAGGCCGTCGCCGCGGAGCTCCAGGAGGATGAATTTCTTCACCCCGGTCTCGCCGAACGACGTGCGGAAGCGGAACTTGAGCGGCATCTCCACGTGGCGGAGCACCGCGCATTCGACGCGCATGGGACGTTTGACTATCATCGCTCTTCCCTCGTTCCGGAGGAACATGATAAGGAAACTGCGCCTGAGGAGGCCCGCATGACCGGTCCCGCCATTCGCTTTCGTTTCGCCGCCCTCTGTGCCGCCGCTCTCCTCGGCACCGCGCTCCTGACCGGGTGCGGAGGCAAGGACGACGAGGACGAGGACCGGCCCAAGTCGGCGCGGGCGGGAGCCTCCAAAGAGGGCGCGGCGAAGGACGGCGCGGCCGCCACGTCGGCTCCCGCGGCCTCCTCCGCCGCCGGCCCCGCCGCCGGGGCCACGGGCGCGGCCTCGATCACCGGCAAGATCGTCTTCGAGGGCACCGTACCGGCCGCCGAAAAATTCAAGATGTCGGCCGACGCCTTCTGCGCCAAGTCGCATCCCGGAGACGTCAGCCGCGAGGACATCGCGATCGGACCGGACAAGGGGCTCGCGAACGTCTTCGTGTACGTGAAATCCGGCATCAACGGCACGTATCCCGCGCCCGCCACGCCCGCGACCATCGACCAGAGGGGCTGCACGTACCACCCGCATGTCTTCGGCATGGTCGCCGGACAGAGCCTCGAGATCCTGAACAGCGACGACACGCTCCACAACATCCACTCTCTGCCCGAGAAGAACGAGGCCTTCAACCTCGGGATGCCCGTCAAGGGCATGAAGTACACGAAGAAGTTCGACAGGCCCGAGGTCATGATCCGGATCAAGTGCGACGTGCACGGCTGGATGTCGGCGTACTGCGGCGTCCTCTCCCATCCGTTCTTCGCGGTCACCGCGGCGGACGGCACGTACACGATCAAGAACCTCCCCGCCGGGACTTACACGATCGAGGCGTGGCACGAGAAGCTCGGCACGCAGACCCAGCAGGTCACGGTGGGCGCGCAGGAGTCGAAGCCGGCTGCCTTCACGTTCAAGGCCGGTGCGTGAGGCCTTCCTGAGGGTCGGGACGCGCACGGTCGCGGCCCTCGTCTTCCTGCTGCTCGTGGCAGGCGCCCTCGTCACGTCCACGGAGTCGGGGCTCGCCGTCCCGGACTGGCCGCTGTCCTACGGCAAGGTCATGCCGCCGATGGTCGGGGGAATCCTCTACGAGCACGGACATCGGCTCGTCGCCGCAGGGGTCTCCACATTGGTGGGTTTGGAGTTCGGAGCAATATTTTTCTTCTTCGAAAGAAAGAGAAAGACGCTCAAGCTCCTCGCCGGAGCCGCGTTTGCCGCGATCCTTCTCCAGGCGCTGCTGGGCGGATTGACGGTCCTGTTCCTGCTCCCACCCGCGATTTCCTCCGCCCACGCCGCCCTCGCCGAGATCGTCTTCGCGCTCACGGCGGTCGTCGCGCTCATGTGCTCGAAGACCTGGGCCGACCTGACGAAGGCCCCTCCTGATATTCCCTTCAAAGAAATCCCCTCTTCTCCCTCTTCCTCTTCAGCAGAAAATATTTCTTCGAAGGGTGAAGAAACGTGCAGCGCATTTCGATGGGTCGCCATTGCGACTGCCGCGATCTACATCCAGATCGTTCTCGGCGCGGTCATGCGGCACACGGGCGCCGGCCTCGCGATCCCGGACTTCCCGACCTTCTTTGACTCGTGGCTCCCCTCTCTTTCGGTCCTCTCACGGCCTGGGGTTCCGATTCATCTCGCGCACCGCCTCGGCGCAGTCGTCGTCGTCCTTCTCGTCCTTCGGGCGGCAAAATCCCTCTCGGGCGTGCCCGTGCCGCTCCTCGCGGCGCTCGGTCCCTCCTGGGCCGGCCTCGTCTGCCTGCAGGCGTTTCTGGGCGCCTCGTCGATCTGGTCCTCCAAGGCGGTCCCGATTACCGTCGCCCACCTCGCGCTGGGGGCCCTCTGCTGGGTGACGGGCGTCCTTGCCCTCGTCTGCCTCGGGGCCTGCCGGAATCCCTCGAACGCGCTAAGCTCCGCCCGTCGCGCATGAGCCTCCGTCGCAACCAGACCGCCGTTTCTTCCTACGTCGCGCTCACGAAGCCGCGCATCACGCTGTTCGTCGTCATGACGGCCTTCGTGGGCTTCGTGGCGGGCACGAAGGGGCCGCTCTCGGGGATGGACGCCGTGCTTCTCATCCACACCCTGCTCGGGACCGCGCTCGTCGCGTCCGGCACGAGCGCCTTCAACCAGGTCTGGGAGAAGGACCTTGACGGGCGAATGGAACGGACCGCCGCGCGTCCGCTCCCCTCGGGCCGCCTCCCGCTGGCCGGCGCGGCGCTCTTCGCCGGAGCGCTGTCGGTCGTCGGCCTCGTCGAGCTCTTCCTCTTCACGAACGTGCTCACGACCGCGCTCGCGGCTTTCACGCTCGTTTCCTACGTCTGCGTGTACACCCCGATGAAGACGCGCTCGCCGGCCTCGACCATCGTCGGGGCTGTGCCGGGAGCCCTGCCGCCTCTTGGAGGCTACACGGCCGCGGCGGGCGCTCTCGGCCTGCCGGGGCTCGCGCTCTTCGCGATTCTCTTCGTCTGGCAGCTGCCGCACTTCTTCGCGATCGGCTGGCGCCACCGAGTCGACTACGCGAAGGCGGGCGTCGTCATCCTGCCCGTCATCGACCCGACGGGGCGCAGCACCGCCCGCCAGACCCTCCTCT
>DASVJU010000038.1:0-13298 GCA_036385755.1 Thermoanaerobaculia bacterium | reverse complement strand
GGCGTCGGAATGATCCGCGACGCGGAAGAGAAGGGTTTCCTGAAACCCGGAGGGACCATCATCGAGCCGACGGCGGGCAACACGGGGATCGGGCTCGCGCTCGCGGGCGTCGCGCGCGGCTATCGCGTGATCCTCTGCGTGCCGGAGAAATTCTCTCTCGAGAAACAGAAGGTCATGGCGGCGCTCGGCGGGACCGTCGTGACGACGCCCGACGCCCTCGGGATGAAAGGCGCGATCGAGAAAGCGCACGCCCTCGCGGCAGAGATCCCGGGCGCGTACGTCCCGCAGCAGTTCTCGAACCCGTCGAATCCGCGCGCGCACTACGACACGACCGGCCCCGAGATCTTCGAGCAGTGCGGCGGCAGGCTCGACGCGATCGCGATCGGCGCGGGCTCGACCGGGACGTTCGTCGGCGTCGCCCGCTTCCTGTCCGAGCGCCTGCCGAACCTTCTCAAGGTCGTCGTCGAGCCACAGGGTTCGGTCCTCGGCGGCGGAAAGGCCGGTCCGCACAAGGTCGAAGGCATCGGCCAGTCGTTTTTCCCGGAGATCTGGGATCCCGCGCTCGTCGATGAAGTGATCGCGATCGACGACGAGGAGGCGTTCCTCGCCGTGCGCGAGCTCGCGCGGACGGAAGGCCTGCTCGGAGGCGGCTCCACGGGCTGCAACGTGGCTGCCGCCCGGAAGGTCGCGCGAAGGCTGGGCCCGGGCAAACGCGTCGTGACCCTCATTCCGGACGGCGCCGAGCGCTACATGAGCCAGGGAATCCTGGGATGACGACCCCGTCGAAGACTCCCGGCTTCGCGACGACGTGCATCCACGCGGGGCAGGAGCCCGAGCCCGTCACCGGCGCGGTGACGGTGCCGATCTTCCAGACCTCCACGTTCGTCCAGGAGGCCTTCGGAAAGCCGCGCCAGGGCTACGAATACGCGCGCACGAAGAATCCGACGCGCCTCGCCCTCGAAAAGCAGCTCGCCGCGCTCGAAGGCGGCGCCGACGGTGCGGCCACTGCGCACGCGTTCGCGTCGGGCATGGCGGCCGAGACGACGCTCATGCTGAGCTTCGTGAAGGCGGGCGACCACGTCCTCGTGAGCCGCAATACATACGGCGGCACCTATCGCTTCTTCTCGAAGGTCCTCGCGAACTTCGGCGTGACGTTCGCGTACGTCGACACGACGGATGCCGAGGCCGTCCGCAAGGCCGTCACGCCGGCGACGCGGATGCTGTTCGTCGAGACGCCCACGAATCCCACGATGGAGATCTCCGACCTGTCTGCTCTCGTGTCGGGCGTCCGGCAGGCCTCCCGGGCCTTCGGGACGAAGATCCGGGTCGTCGTCGACAACACGTTCGCGACGCCGTATTTCCAGAGACCTCTCGCCCTCGGGTGCGACGTCGTCGTCCACTCCACGACGAAGTACCTGAACGGCCACTCGGATTCGGTGGGCGGCGCCGTGATCTGCGCGGACGCGGAGGACGGCGCGAAGATCGGCTTCACGCAGAACGCCGCCGGTGCGATCCTGTCGCCGTTCGACTCCTTCCTCGTCTCCAGGGGCATCAAGACCCTTCCCGTCCGCATGCGCGCCCACGATGCGAACGGCCGTGCGGTGGCGGCGTGGCTCACGGAGCAGGCCAAGGTGAAAAAGGTCTTCTACCCGGGCCTGTCTTCGCACCCCGGTCACGCCGTCGCGGCGCGCCAGATGTCCGGTTTCGGCGGCATGATTTCGTTCGATCTCGGGTCGATCGAGGCCGTGAAGCGCTTCCTCGACCGCGTCGTCGTGTGCGCGCTCGGCGAGTCGCTGGGCGGCGTCGAGAGCCTCATCTCGCACCCCGCCTCGATGACGCACGCGAGCGTCGAGCCCGAAGAGCGCCTTCGGCGCGGCATCACGCCGGGCCTCGTCCGCGTCTCGGTCGGCATCGAGGACCTCGAGGACATCCTCCGGGATCTCGGGAACGCTCTCGACGCGGTGTGATTCCCGAGGTTCGCCGGAGAAGCGAGGACCCTCGGCAGGAGCCCCGTCAGGAGGGGCGGCGAAGCAGCCAGACGCCGCCCGCGGCGAGAAGCGCGACGAGCGCCGCCCACGCGCCCGCGCCGAGCGCCGGGACCCGCGCGGCCGGGGGAGCCGCGACGATCGTGTCGTCGTACGTGACGACGAGGACGGGCCTCAGGGAAACGTCCGATTGCTCGCGCGAGCCGAAACGCTTCGCGGTCGGCGCGCTCTGGGACTCGTCGACGCGCAGCTGCCATCCGAGATTCGTCGCGGGCACGTCGAGCCAGCCCTGCACGTCGCTGACAACCGCCGCAGGAAGACCCTTAATCAATCGTCACCTCTCCCGGCTCATCCTCTCCGTCGTCGGACGAATTCGGAATCCCGGTGGAAGACTCGGCGACCCACTTCGCGAAGGCGGGATCGACCTGGTCGGCAGGGAACCCGACGATTTCGGGCAGTTCGTAGGCGTTGAGCTCCTTCATGACGGCCCTCACGCGCTCGAAGTTCCCGGGCACCGTCTTGGCCAGGAGGAGGAACTCGCCCTCGTGCTGGACCTTTCCCTTCCACCTGAAGACCGACCTCACGCCCGGCAGGATGTTGACGCAGGCCGCGAGCCGGCTTTCGACGAGGTGGTGGGCGATGTCGAGAGCCTGTTGCTCCGTGCCCACCGAGGTCACGACGACGAGGACGGCGGGAGCTCTGAGCGGACTCTTCACCGGGCCGAAAGTACGGGAGAGGCGGCACCGCGTCAAGAGCGGGACACGCGCTTCATCGAGACGCCTGGGATCAGTCTCTGGTCACGGCGTCGAGAGCCTGGACGTCGGGAATCGAGAATCCCTCCGGGCCGGTGATCACGACGTTTTCCTTCCCCCAGCGGCTCATGACGCGAATCGCGGACTCGACCGTGGTCGCCGTGAGGTCCGCGATGTCCTGTCGCGAGAGGACGAGCGGGATCGTCGAGCCCGCGCCCTCGCGGCGGCCGACGCGCTCGGCCAGCATGAGGAGGAGCCGTGCGATGCGCTTCTCGACCGAACCCGTCAGATCCGCGAGACGGCGGGAGATCTCGAACTGCCGCAGCATCAGCCCCTGAAGAAGACGACGTGTCATCTCCGGATGGTCGTCGATCGTCGCGAAGAACTCGCGCTCGGGAATGCGCAGAATCGTGGAAGGCTCGAGGGCGACGGCCGAGGCCGGAAACAGCTTCCCTTCGAAGAGCGCGACGGCTCCGATCGGCTCGCCGACGCCGAAGAGCCCGAGGATCACGTCGCGCTCCGGCGCCGCCTTCACGACCTTCACGCGGCCGATCACGACGAAGCACAGGTCGGTCGCAGGCTCCCCCTCGCGGAAAATCTCCTCGCCCTTCTCGTACGCGACGGCCCGCGAGACGGGGGCGAGAAGCTTCCGCTCGTCCGCGTTGAGGCATTGAAACAGCGGAACGGCGTCGAAGTGGGGAAGGGCGGCTCCGGACACGCCCGGAGCATAGAACGCGGTCAGGAGGCCCGGGCCGGAAGCGCGAGCGGCGAAACGGCGGGAGCGGCCGCGGTCCGGGCGGCGCGCGGCCGGAGCGTCGCGACGAGGACGTGCGCCCAGAGCAGGAGCCCTGCCGTCGCGACGATTCCGGTCGTCCCGACGAGGCGGTACAGCGGCAGTCCGCCCCACCCCAGCGCGACGGGGATCTGCATCGCCCGCGCGGCCGCCGCCGCGCCCACGAGCACGAGCGCGAGCTGCGCTTCCCGCGGGCGGGCGAGCGCGCGGCCGGTGAACGCCGGCACGACGCGCAGGCTCATCGCGAGGATGAGCAGCGTCAGGAACCCGATCGTGTAGACGTGGCGCGCGCCGTCCCAGATGAACTTGTGAACGGAAGCTCCGGAGAGCTCACCGAGGCAGGCGGAAGCAGAGAGCGCCGCGAAGACGCCGAGAAAGATGAACGGCGCGCGCAACGCGCGCGACCCAGGAGCGCCGGCGGACGGCGCGAGAATCCGGCTCGCCGCGAGGAACAGGAAGATCGCCGCCGCGAGGAGGAGCGTCCCGGCGAGCGTCAGAGCGCGCGACACGGCCGCCGTCGGTCCGGGGATCCACGCCGCGGCGAGGAGGAGAACGCCTGCGCCCTGCAGCAGGGCTGCAATCCGCGCGCTCCGGGCCGAAGGACGGGGCAGTCCGAGGAACGCCGGAACCATTCGCGACGCGAAGCCGAACACGAACGAGAGGACGAATCCGTAGACGGCGATCGCATAGAACGGTTCGAGAAGAGCAGCCGGAATCTCGGACTCGGCGTGGCCGGCGAGGAACGCGGCCTGTGCCGCGGAAAGGGCGCCGGCGGCCACGGCCCAGACGGTCCCGAGGAGGATGTGCAGGGAGAGCGGGTCGGCCGCGGCACTCCGCCGTGCGAACACGGGAAGCGCCCAGCCCGCGAACGCGAAGACCCCGGCCAGCTCCAGCGCTCCCGAGAGCAGGGAGAGAAGGCGGCCGATCGCCCAGGGTGCGAGCGGCTGTCCGATCGCACGCAACAGCGCGCCGCCGCCGACGCCGAAGAGCACCGCGAGGAGAACCGGGCGGGACGGAGGCGCGACTCCGAAGATGCGCGGCACGGCCTGGAGCGCGACACCCAGAATGAAAAGACCGGCGAAGCCGACGAGCTGGATGTGCGCGTGGACCTGGAGATGCGATGCAAGGACGGTTCCCGTCGCGAAGGCCATGCGCCAGATCGCCCAGCCCCCCATCGACACACCGAGCGTGACGGCGAGCGTCACGGCCGTGAAGACGAAGGTCGGAAAGAGGTTTCGCGGGGCGCGGGGGGTTCCGGGGGCGCAGGCGCTGCAACAGGGGGCGGTCGGGGAGTGGGCCATGGGTGCTCCGGACAGAAGGTAGACCACCCCGGCCCCGTCCGATATGACCGTCGTCATACGGCTGGGCCCCTCCGCCTCTTGATGGTGTAGAAAGGTGGCATGGGCAAGAAACCGAAGACCGCGTTCGACCTCGCGATGGAGCGCCTGAATGCCGAAGACCGCGAGTCAGGCACGAAAGAGACCACACTGAGCGCGAAGCAGAAGGAAGAGATCGCCGAGGCCAGACGCATCGCTTCCTCACGCCTCGCCGAGCGCGAGATCCTCTTCAAGGACTCGATGCGAAAGACACCGGACCCGGCGGAGCGCGAGAAGGCCGAAGGCGAGTACCAGATCGACCGGCAGCGGATCAACGACGACTGCGAGAGGGCGATCGAGGCGATCAGGAAGGGGAAGGCCGGGTCCTAGAATGGTCGGGTGACCATGGACTCCGCCCTCGTCCTGAGGCTGGCCGTGGCGCTGGGGATCGGCCTCCTCGTCGGCGCCGAGCGGGAGCGGCGAAAGGGAGAAGGGGCGGCGAGGAACGCGGCCGGAATCCGGACCTTCGCCATCGTGAGCCTTTTCGGGGGGATCGTGGCGCTGCTCGGCGGCGAAGTGCTTCTCGTTGCCGGGCTCCTCGGCGTCGCGGGACTCGCGGCCCTCTCATACGCCCGTACCAACGAGGACGACCCGGGGCTGACGACCGAGGTCACCCTTTTGACCACGTATCTCCTGGGCGCGCTCGCCTCCAAGGAGCCCGGACTTGCCGGCGCCCTGGCCGTCTGCGTCGCCGTTCTTCTGGCGACCCGGGGCGCGCTTCACCGGTTCGTCGGCAGGATCCTGACCGAGCACGAGCTCCAGGACGGGCTGCTGTTCCTGGCAGCGGCGCTCGTCGTCCTTCCGCTCACTCCCGACCGGCCGGTCGGGCCGTTCGGCGTCCTGAACCCGCGCACCATCTGGAAGCTCGTCGTCCTCGTGATGGCCATCGGGGCCGCGGGCTACGTCGCGCTCCGGACCCTCGGCCCAAAGACCGGTCTGCCGCTGGCGGGCCTGGCGTCCGGGTTCGTCTCGAGCACCGCGACGATCGGCGCACTCGGGGCGCGGGCCCGGCGCGAGCCGGTGCTCGTGTTGGCGGCGGTCGCCGGCGCGACCCTCTCCACCGTCGCGACCGTCGTCCAGTTGGCCGTCGCCCTCGCGGCGACGAGCCTGCCCACGCTTCGCGCGATGGTCCTTCCCCTCGTCTTCGGCGGGGTCGCCGCGATCGCCTGGGGTCTCCTGTTCACCGTCCGGAGCCTGAGGGACAAGGGCGTCGCCGAGGCGGCGCCGGGCCGCGCCTTCGACCCGAAGGTCGCGGTCGCCTTCGCCGCCACCGTGTCGGCCATCCTCCTCGCCTCGGCCGCCGTCAACCAGATGCTCGGTCCGAAAGGGCTGCTGGTCGCCGCAGGACTCGCCGGCTTCGCGGACACCCACGCCCCCGCGATCTCGGTGGCCTCGCTCGTCGCCGCCGGAAAGGTGCAGGCCGGCGACGCCGTGCTCCCGATCCTCCTGGCGATGACGACGAACACCGTCTCGAAGATCGTCCTCGCCGCGATGGCAGGAGGGCGCCGGTTTGCCCTGCAGGTCGTCCCCGGCCTTCTGCTCGTCATCGGGGCCGCCTGGGCCGGGGCCCTTCTCTTCACACCTTCGATCGTGACCACGATCCGCCAGCTGTTTGGCTGACGGGTCTTTTCGGGGCTTACTTCCAGTCCAGCTTCTCGATTCGCACCTGATCAGCCTTGACGCGCCGGAGGAAGTCCTCCCAATTCTTCGAATCGGTCGGCATTCTCTGGATGTCGATCACCGGCCGCGCCACGATCGCGAGCCTGTCGAGATCCACGAGCTCGAGAGAAATCCAGTAGTCGTGCTGGGTCGCGCCCTGCTTGTTGTAGACGTTTCCCTTGGCGCCGAAGGTCTCTCCCACGACAGCGGACGCGTTGGCGGAGATTTTGACGTAGTTGTTGAGCGTGATGGCGGTGAGGAGGGCACCCTGCACCCAGTAGCGGTGCGTATTCGGGATCGGGTTCGGCTTCAGCGCCTCGGCCCTCAGTTGATCCAGGGGAAAATCGTCAGACTTGATGAAGACCAGCGATGTGTCGCGAACATCGATATCGGCCGTCTGCTCGTCGGAGATGCCCGCCGCGAACACGAGATAGGAACCCTGAACGGCCGCGCCTCTGTCGATCTTGGAGCTGTAGACCTGCATCTGGTCTTCCTTGATGGGCTCGAGAACGGCCGTGTAGCCCGTCTTTACAACCCTGGCTCCGCGCTCGAAATCGCCGCCTTCGCCGTGCCGGTAGAGAACGGAGCCGGCGAGCTCCGGCAACTTGAATCGAAAAATGTCCGTGTGTGGATAGAGCGTTCTCTTCTTGAAGTTTTCCGGCAGCGCGGTATTCAGAGGGACACTCTTGAAGGAGACGCCGCAGCCCGCCAGGAGCAGCGCCAGGCCGGTGAGAACAAACACCTTTTTCATCGTTGCCTCCGGGAGAAAGGTCGTTGAGGCCTGTCGGCCGCCCTCTCCATGAGGTTCCGACAGCTGCCGGCGGCGATTTGACCCCCCGGTTTCCAGGAATTGATGCCTGCCCGGAAAACCCGCTCGCCCTCAGATCGCTGCGGCGATCGCCTCGCCCATCTCTTTCGTCGTGGCGCGTCCGCCCATGTCCGGAGTCCTCAGGCCCGCGGCGATGACCTTTTCGATCGCGGCCATCACCGAGGCCGCCGCCTCGGGGCAGCCGAGATGGTCGAGCATCATCGACCCGGCCCAGATCTGGCCGATCGGGTTCGCGATCCCCTTTCCGTAGATGTCGGGCGCGGAACCGTGGACCGGCTCGAACATCGACGGGAACTCCCGCTCGGGATTCAGGTTCGCGCTCGGGGCGATCGCGATCGTGCCGGTGCAGGCGGGGCCGAGGTCCGACAGGATGTCCCCGAAGAGGTTCGAGCCGACGACGACGTCGAACCAGTGCGGGTTCCTCACGAAGTGCGCCGCGAGGATGTCGACGTGGTACTGGTCGGCCTTCACGTCGGGGTACGAGGCGGCCATGGCCCTGAACCGCTCGTCCCAGTAAGGCATCGTGATCGCGATGCCGTTCGATTTCGTGGCCGAGGTGAGGTGCTTTTTCGGCCGCGCCCTCGCGATCTCGAACGCGAACCTGAGGATGCGGTCCACTCCGAACCGCGTGAAGACGCTCTGCTGCACCGCCATCTCGTGGTCGGTCCCCTCGTAGAGACGTCCGCCGATCGGCGAGTACTCCCCCTCGTTGTTCTCCCTCACGACGACCATGTCGATGTCGCCCGGCTCGCGTCCGGCGAGCGGGCACGGGACGCCCGGCATGAGGCGGACGGGGCGCACGTTCGCGTACTGCTGGAACCCGCGGCGGATCGGGATCAGGAGACCCCAGAGGGAGACGTGGTCCGGCACGCCGGGGAACCCGACCGCGCCGAGGTAGACGGCGTCGTGGCGGCGGATTCTCTCGAGACCGTCCTCCGGCATCATCCGGCCGTGCTCCTGGTAGTACGCGCAGCTCCACGGGAGCTCATCCCACGTGAATCGGATGCCGTGCCTCATGGCGGCCGCCTCCAGCACACGGATCCCCTCGGGGACGACCTCTTTGCCGATCCCGTCGCCCGGGATGACGGCGATCCTGAGCTCTTTCATCGCCATACGGCCTCCTTTGGAGTCACGAAGCCATCATCCACCCCAACGCGCTCGGCACGACGCGCACTCCCGCTCAACGGCTCCGCGCGTGTCGGGAAGGCGGCGGGGAGCCGGGGGGAAGAACGGGGACGCGTCGTGGATCGGGGCCGGGTTGAGACGGGTTGAGGACGTCCCGGTAGAAACGCACGATCTGCCGGAGAGCCTCCGGGGCGTTCACCGGCTCCGGCTTGCCGGCCTGGTCGTGACTCGAGAGGCCGTGGCACGACGTGCAGACACGAATCTCGCCGGGCTGGAACGTGAGCCAGTAGCGCTCGCGCACGACGGGCGTCCCGGCGGGATCGCTCATCTGCCACGTCATCGCACGTCGCGCGGGAACGAACGCCGCCATCGAGCCGTCGTTCCCGAGGCGGACGCTTCCGGGCGGCCCGCCCGGGTTCGGGATGTTCGTCACGGTCGGCTCGTGCATCACCTGCGCGAGAACGCGGCGTCCCGCCCGCGGGCTCGTCGTGCCCCCGACGCCGCGAATCTGGTCGGCCTGAAAGAGCTGAAGGTGCGCCACGTCGTAGACCTTCCCGCCGGCGGGCGCGGTCTGGTTCGTGGTCCCCGCGATCCTGAGGTTGAACGGCTGCTGCTTGTCGAGGCCGTCGCGCGTCGTCACGTCGCGGCTCACGATGACCGCGAGATTGCTCTTTTCGAGCCAGCTCCTGAACGCCGAAGGGTCCACGCCCTCCTGCGTGAAGATCGAGGCCTCCGGCGACGGCAGCGGTAACGCGGGGGTCGAGGGCTTCGGCCGCGCCTTCACCTCCACCGGATCGAGCTCCCACAGCGTCACGTTCGTGTACGTCACCCGGGCGTCCGGATCCCAGTAAGAGGCGCTCTTCGTGATTCCCGTCGTGAGCATCTGGTCCGCGACGAGGGTGCCGTCGCCTGCCGGCAGGAGCGACTGGATCCGGAACGAATAGCGCGAGACGGGCGCTGCAGTCGTGCCCTCGTTCACGTCGGCGCGCGTCTCACTCGTGTGGACGGTCAGGAGCGTTCCGTTGGAAAGCGGTAGCGGGTTGCGATAGAAGCCCGAATGTCCCGCCGGCACCGGGTCGGCATCCAGGCGGGGGTTCGCCGTGGCCCGGTTCGTCACGTAGACGACCTGGATCTGGTCCGGGTGCGCGCCGCGCGGCAGGTCCATCCGCACGATCTGCCCGCCCGCGTGCGTCTGGAATTCGGGCGCGTCGATCCCGAAGAAGCGGCCCGGCGTCGTCGGGTCCTCCTTGATCTCGAGGAAGTTCTGGATGCCGTTCGGATTGACCCGGCCCGACGTCGCCGAGATGAACTCCACGACGTTTCCGTCGTCCTTGAAGACGCGGTTGAAGTAGTCGTGCAGCTCGTGCCGCCCGATGTGGTTCAGCGTCTCTTCCTCGGTCCCGTCCTCGCGGATCTGCCACGGGAAGAAGTGGTTCAAGGAGTGCCCCTCGAGGTTCGTTCCGGCGAGGAGGTCCGTCCTCGAACTGCGCGGCTCGGGATAGACCTCGGCCCGCGTGCTCAGGCGCGCGGCTCCGGCCGACTCGTCGGCGAAGTTGAACGTGCCGTACGGATTCGCCTGATCGAAGGGGCCGGCCGGGCCGTCCCCGTCGGCCTGCTGGTCGCGCTGGAGGTGATCCCACCGCGTGAAGATGACCCGCCCGACAGAGTCGATCGTCGGCGAGAAGACACCGCTGGGCGAGTGATTCAGCATCCTGAGGTCGCCCGTCGAAGGGTTCAGGCTCCAGAGACCCGTCACCGTCGGGGCCTCTTCGTACTCGTCGAGCTGCGGGTAGAGGTGCGCGGCGCCGCTCCGCGGCCGGTCCGACGCGAAGAGGATCCGCTCGTCCGTGCCGTAGACGGGCGCGACGTTGTTGAAGCCGGCGGGCTGGTTCGGCACCTTCGTGATGACGGGCGTCTCGGCGGCGCCCAGGCCCGTCACCTCGTAGAGCTGCCAGAACCAGGTCCCCTGTACGAACTGCGCGGTCGGCGCGCCGATCACCATCGAGAAGACGGCCTTCGTGCCGCTCCAGTGGACGGAGGGCTCGCGCACCGCGATGCCGGCGCCGTCCTGAGAGCCCGCCTGCCCGAACCCCGCGAGCTGCGTGAGGTTCTTGCGCGTTCCGTCCGGATACTGGATCCAGAGATCGCCGCCGCGCGGCGCGGCCTCGAGACCGCCCGTCGCGTTCCCGAACACCGACGCGACGGTCGTGAAGTCGCCCGGCACGGGGACCTGCGTGACGAAGAGGATCGGGTTCGGAATCGTCACCGCGAGACGGAATCGACGAACCGGCATCGCGCCGAGAAGGGCGGCGGACGCCAGCGCGATTCCGACGAAGGTCCCGACTCGTGATGAGGCACTACGCATTGGGGAGGCTCCAGGACGAACGACCATTGGTTCGGGCCGATTATTCCCTCCGCAAAGGGAGAAGCGGTCGATGAGGTGACAAGCGTCACGGATGACGGATGCGAACTGCCACGACGCATGCAGCACCGCGTTGACCTCCTCCCACTGCCAGGCCTAACGTGCGCGCGTGGAGAAGCTGCCGCGGCGCGTTCTCGCCGCCCGGGTCATCGCGGTTCTCGCCGACGCCGTTCAGATCGGCTTCCTGCCGCTCTTTGCCGGCGGTGCGCCGGAGGGCTTCGACGCCGTGCTCGACGTCGCGGTCGGCGCCACGATGGTCGCGCTCGTCGGATGGCACTGGGCCTTTCTTCCAGCCTTCGCCGCCGAGCTGGTTCCGGTCGTCGACCTCGCGCCGACGTGGACGCTCGCGGTTCTCCTCGCGACCCGGCGAACGGGCCGGTCGGGCGGGCCGGTGGAGGTCACTCGCGTCGAACCGCCGCTGCTGCCTCCCGCCGGCCGCTGATTTCCTCCGTCAGAAATCCCGCTTCCGAAATGAGACGGGTTCGCGATAGCGTCTCGCGCATGCTCAATGCACACACCGGCCTCCTCGTCCTGGCGCTCCCGCTCGTCCTGTCCACGCCGGCCCTCGCGGAAGACACGTGCAACGTGAAGGCGGTTCTCGGCGGAAAGCCGGTGACGATGAAGCACTGCGCCGCGGCGCTCTACGAGGACCAGCACAGCGTGACGCTGTATTTCTCCGACGCCCCGTTCACGGCGAAGGAGATCGACGCGTTCCACGTGAGCTCGTACGCCACGGACAAGAACGAAGCCGGCAAACCGCGAACGATGATGCACTTCGCGTTCTGCCCCGGCGGCGGCAAGCCCGAGGCGAGCGCCGCGGCCGTGAAGAGCGTGGAGACGGGCGTCAACCACGCCGACTCCTTCATGGTGAGCCGTCAGTGGGTGTTCGACCTGCCCAGGGACAAGGAAAACCTCGAGGTCGAGAAGCTCGCGGGGAACATCGTTCCGGGCGGGAAGATCTCGGGGCGCATCACGGGCGGCAAGGTGAGCGACGGGTCGAAGTACTCGTGGGTGGCCAACTTCGATTTCACGCTGCCCGCGAAGTCCGCCGCGGCCGGGCTGGGCTGCGGGAACTGACGGGCTCTCCTGATCTTCTTTGGCACGCGTTCTCGCGTTAGAAGTCAAAGGGGCTTGGGGGGCGTGAAGAAACTACTCTTTCTGTTTCTCTTTCTGCTTCTCTTCGCTCCGCTCTGCGAAGCGCAGTTCGTCAAGGCGGTCCGCACGGAGCCGTTCTCGCTTTCGACGAAGACCTTCCGGCCGATCCCGTTCGAGAGCAACGAAACGCGGATGAACGACGTCTCGCTGCACGATCCGCGAGCGTCCCTCACCCGCTTCACTGCCGCATCCGACGGCGCGTTCCTCGTCTTCGGGACGATCATCTACGAGAAGCAAGCCGGCGGATACATCCGGAACCTGTGTCTCATCAAGAACTCGGACGAGGTCACCGGGGTGCTCGGCTGCAACGCGCTCACGAGCCCGAACGACTGCTTCGCCTACGAGGGGTGTTCGGTCGCCGTCGCGCCGACCATGGTTTTCCTGTCGGCAGGAGAGTACGTGGAGTTCTACGGATACCAGGACACGGGAAAGCCGGTCGCGATCCGCTACGGCCCCGTCGCGGCTTCGAGCTACGCGGTCATGATTCGCCTGTCTGCCGGCGCGCCCGCGCTCACCGCGTCCCGGTAGAGACGGGGGACAGGGCCTTTCTCACTTTTCTCCCCTCCCCCGGTTGAAAACCGCCCCTCAAAACCGTCTATAGCTACAGGAGGGGTTCTGCCCAACACACGTCGTTACTTCCCGGACACTCCCTGTCCGTTTCCCTCTGCCACCTTCATGCCGGCCGGGGCTTCGCCTTCAGCCACTTTTCGACTAATGCCGTTGCATGAATCCCGACACTTAACGGACATAGCCTGTCCGGATCCCCCGCCAATCGCGGTGGAGAGGGAATTGCAAACGCCTGACGACGTAATGCCCTTCAACGACAGGCCCTACTTCCGTAGGCTCCTGGACTTCGACGACCTCGTGCGCCGCGGGCGCCCCGTCACGTGCGAGTTCCTCGCCGGGCGCTGGCATACGTCCACGAAGACCGTCCAGCGCTTCGTCGACCAGATTCGCGCCGATTTCGACGCCCCCGTCGTCTTCGACCGCAGGAAGCACTCCTTCCGCTACGAGGACCCCGACTGGCGCTTCCCGTTCCTCGACGTCTCCGGCGCCGACCTCTTCGCCATCGGCGTCGCCATGAAGGTCTTCCAGATCTACGAGGGCACGCCCGTCCTCAAGGACCTCAAGGCCACCTTCGACCGCATCGCACGCCTCCTCCCCGAGTCCGTCCGCATCGCCCCGTCGTCCCTCGTCGAGAA
>DASVJU010000037.1:0-2210 GCA_036385755.1 Thermoanaerobaculia bacterium | reverse complement strand
GCGGTCGATGGCCGCCTCGATCTGGTATTCGAAGAGGCCGGGCTTCGCGAGGCGCCTGGCGTCGCGGTGCGCGGCGGCCGCGATCGTCGCGGCGCGCTGCATGAGCGCGATCTCGTCCGGCGTCTTCACGAGCCGCATCGTGTGAAGGAGATCGGTCGGATCCGCCACGCTCACCGGTCCCCGACGGGCATGCCGCGCTTCGCGGCGGAAGCGCGCGAGAAGGCCCGCCACGATGCGATCGCCCTCCGAGTGGCTCCCGAACGCGTAGTGAAGGGCACGGGCGCGCCGGAGAAGGTCGGGCAGGCGCCGCGGCAATTCGGCGATCGGGTGGGCGGCGTCGGCGCCGAAATCGCGCGCCGCGCCTTCGGTCCCCGACCGGCGGCCCTCCCACGTCTCTTTCGCGCGGTCCTTCGGCCGCACGAAGAGCGTGAACGTCCGCAGGTCCGCGTCGAGAACGGCGACCGCCTCCGGCTCGCCGAAGCCGGTCAGGTAGAAGAGATCCGGATCGGGCCGGTAGCGGTAGTGCACGTCGTGAGAGAACGCGGCTTCGGGCGCCGCGAACAGCACCGCGACGCCTTCCTTCATCGCGTCGAAAAAGCGCGACCTTCGCCGGGCGAACACGGAAGGGCGGTTCATGCCGGCGAGTGTACGCGGGCTCGCCCCACGTGCCGGGCGGTTCGTGCGACGATGTCGGAGTGAAACCCGTCGCCGCAGCGAGCGCAGGCGGACCTCTCCGCATCGTCCGCCGCCTCCAGACCATCTACCCCGAGGAATCCGCGACGCGCCTGAAGAGGGCCGTGCTGGAGGGTCAGGTGACCGTCGACGGGGCGGTCGTGAACGACCCCGGAACCATCGTCTCGCGCGAGGTGGCGCTTCGCTGGGACCGCAATCTCCGCAAGGAGCGCCGCGTCCAGACGTCGCTCGTCGTGCTCTACGAGGACGACGACGCCATCGCCGTCTTCAAGCCGTCGGGACTCCTCACGCATCCGACCGAGGCGAAGGAGATCGACACGCTCTTGAGCCGCGTCTCGGCGTACGTGCAGAGGCGGCATGGCGGGAGCGGCGAGCGGACGTTCGTATCCGTCGTGCACCGGCTCGACAAGGAGACGTCCGGCATTCTCGTTTTCGCGCGCAGCCGGCGCGGCCTCGTCGGGATGCAGGCCCAGCTCCGCGCGCACACGATGGACCGGCGCTACCGGGCGGTCGTGGAGGGCGACTTGAGCGGCGACACGGGGACGTACGACCGGGAGCTCGTCGCCGAGCCGGGCGAGAGGCGCCGCGGCGTCGCGAAGCCGGGGGAGCCGGGCATCAAGGCCGTCACGGAGTGGACCGTGATCGAGCGTTTCGGGATCGCGACCCTCGTCGAGGCGCGCCTGAAAACGGGCCGCACCCACCAGATCCGCATCCACTTCGCGAATGCGGGCCACGTCCTCGTGGGCGACTCCGTCTACCGCGACCGGAAGGAGAAGCCGTTTCCGGTCCCGTTCCCGAGGCAGGCGCTCCACGCGGGGCACCTCGGCTGGAAGACTGCGGAGGGCAAAGCGGTTGCGCTCGACGCGGATCCGCCGGGGGACTTTCTCAAGCTGCTGGAAGAATTGAGAAAGAGGAAGAAAAAGAAATAGAAAGAAGAAGATTTTCTTAGAAGGTAATAGAGGAAGGAAGAATGTGCTCCTGATGCCCTTCTAAGAAATCAGCGGGCCCGCCAGGGCCCGCTGCAGAAATCTTCTCTTCTCTTTTTCTCTTCTTTTCGCGTTCTCTATTCGAGGACCACGATCACGACGCGGCGGTTCTGGGCGCGGCCCTTCGCCGTCTTGTTGGTCTGCACGGGCTGCGTGTCGCCGTAGGAGATCGTGGAGATGCGGCCGAGCGGGAGCTTGTGCTCACGCGCGAGGTACCGGCGCACGGCCTCGGCGCGCTGCTGGCCGAGCTGGTCGTTGTAGTCCGCGCCGCCCGTGTCGTCCGTATGCCCCTGGATCTCGAGGTAGACGCCCTTGTCGAGGCCCTTGATCTTCGCGGCGAACTCGTCCAGCGCCAGCTTCGCGTCCTTCGTCACCTCGAACGAGTTGACTTTGAAGCGCACGCGGTCTTCCGCGAACGACTGCTGGAAGAGAATCTTGCCCTTCGCGAGGACGCCGGCTTCCTGGGCGCGCTGCAGCGCTTCCTTGGCGGACTGGCTGATCTGCTCGATCTGCTTGCCCTGGTCGTCGACT
>DASVJU010000036.1:0-13290 GCA_036385755.1 Thermoanaerobaculia bacterium | reverse complement strand
AGGGCGGCCGGCGTCACGTCGAAGGCGGGATAGAGGGCGCCGACTCCCTCGGGCGCGAGAGACGCCGTGCGACCTCCCGGGAGCGGCAGCGCGACGACCTCACTCCCGTCGCGTTCCTCGATCGGAATCGACGCGCCGTCTCGCGTCGCGAGGTCGATCGTCGACGTCGGCGCCGCGACCACGAACGGCACGCCGTGCGCGCGGCACGCGAGCGCGAGACCGTACGTCCCGATCTTGTTGGCGACGTCGCCGTTCGCCGCGATGCGGTCCGCGCCGACGACGACGCCGTGCACGCGGCCGCGGGCGATCAGCGAAGCCGCCGCGGCGTCCGGGAGGAGAGTGACGTCGAGCCCGTCCTTGTGCAGCTCCCAGGCCGTGAGGCGCGCCCCCTGCAGGAAGGGCCGCGTCTCGTCCGCGAGAATCGCGACCGGACCGTCGGCCGCGAGCGCCCGAACGATTCCGAGCGCAGTGCCGATCCCGGCCGTCGCGAGGGCTCCCGCGTTGCAGTGCGTGAGAACCGTCGGAATCCCCGCGATCCCCGACCAGCGCGCCGAGAGCCACGCAGCGCCGAAGCGGCCGATCGCGAGGCAGGCGAGGCGATCCTCCTCGGCAATACGGTGGGCCTCGGCCTCGAGGAGAAGGATCCGCTCTCCGGCGGCCCCGCCCGACGAGGCCTCGACCACGGCGCGCATCCGGCCGACCGCCCAGGCGAGGTTCACGGCCGTGGGCCGGGAGGACGAGAGCCTCTCGGCACCGAGCGCGAGCGCGACGTCGAGATCCTCGGGGACACGCGCGGCCACGCGGTGCGCCTCCGCGCAGAGGCCGTACGCCGCGGCGACACCGATCAGGGGGGCCCCGCGCACGGCCAGGCTGCGGATGGCTTCGGCCGTCTGGGCGGCGCTTTCGCAATCGAGGAACGCCTCCTCGTGCGGAAGGCGGCGTTGGTCGAGGAGCCGGAGCCGACCGGCCGTATACGAGTAGGGGCTGACCCGCGTGGCGGGAACGGAGCCTTTCGTCACGGACGAGACTATAGAGGCCGCCGAAGAGGCCGCCGACGCTTAAGATGGAACGATCGACCTTTCCGAAGAGGAGGACTCCATGTCCGGCCTTCCGCGTTCGATCCGGGACCTCGACCTCGACGGCAAGCGCGTCTTCGTCCGCGTGGACTTCAACGTGCCGCTCAAGGACGGCGTCGTGAAGGACGACACGCGCGTCGTCGAGGCGCTCCCCACCCTCCACCTCGCCCGCGAGCGCGGCGCCCGCCTCGTCCTCGCGTCGCACCTCGGCAAGGCGAAGGGCGTCAAGGATCCGAAATACTCTCTGGCCGCCGTCGCTCGCAAGCTTGAGGAGCGCCTGGGTGCGCCCGTCGCCTTCGCGTCGGACTGTGTCGGCCCCGAGACGGAGAAGGCCGTCGCCGCCCTTGCGCCGGGCAGTGTCCTCGTCCTCGAGAACCTTCGGTTTCACCCCGGCGAGGAGGGAAACGACCCGGCATTCTGCCGCGCGCTCGCCGCCCTCGCCGAGGTCTACGTCGACGACGCGTTCGGCACGGCCCATCGCGCGCATGCCTCGACCGCCGGGATGGCGGCTCTTTTCCCGAAGGACCGGCGCGGGATCGGCCTCCTCATGGAACGGGAGCTCGTGGCGCTCGCGAGGGTCGTCACCGAGATCGACCGGCCGTTCGCCGCGATCCTCGGCGGCGCGAAGATCATGGGCAAGCTCGCGGCTCTCAAGGCCCTCGTCGAGAAGGCGGACGTCATCCTCGTGGGCGGGGGGATGGCGAACCACTTCATCGCGGCGCTCGGCCTTCCGGTGGGCGGCTCGCTCCTCGAGAAGGAAGGCGTCCCCGTCGCCCGGCAAATCATCGACCGCTGCAAGGAGCGCGGCGTTCAGCTCGTCCTGCCGTCTGATTTCGTCGTCGCGCCGTCGCTCGAGAGAGCAGGCGAACCGAATGCCGTCAAGACCGTCGCCATGAACGCAATCCCCGAGAACGCGGCCGCCTTCGACATCGGGCCGAAGACGATCGACATGTTTCGCCGGATGACGAAAGATGCGAAAACGATCTTCTGGAACGGGCCCATGGGAGTTTTCGAGACAAAACCGTTCGACGCGGGCACGCGCGCCGTCGCCCAGATCCTGGCGGACTCTCCGGCTTTCACGGTCGTCGGCGGTGGAGAGAGCGTGGAGGCGGTCAAGGAGGCCGGGCTCGCCGCGAAGATCTCGCACGTGTCCACGGGAGGCGGCGCGTCCCTCGACCTCGTGGCGGGCAAAAAGCTTCCCGGAGTGGAAGCTCTACGTTGAGAACCCGTCGCCGCCTCCTCGTCGCAAACTGGAAGATGACGCGCACGCCGTCGGCGGCCGCGGCGCTCGCGCGGGCGATCGCCTCGATTCCCCGCCCCGGCGAGGTCGACTTCGCGATCGCGCCGTCGTTCCCGGCCCTCGATCGTGTCGGCGCCGCGCTCTCGGGCACGGCGATCGCGCTCGCCGCGCAGGACGTGTACGTCGAGAAGGAGGGGGCGTTCACCGGTGAAGTGTCCGCCTCGATGCTCAAGGACGCCGGCGTCGCGCTCGTCCTCGTCGGCCACAGCGAGCGCCGCCTCCTGAGGGGCGAACGCGAGCCTGAATTCGCCCGGAAGATGGAGCGGCTCGCCGAGCAGGAGCTCGCGCCCGTCTATTGCGTCGGCGAGACGCGCGCCGAGCGCGACGCCGGACGCACGGCCGACGTCCTCCGGAACCAGCTCGCCGCTCTGGACGGGTTCTCCGCACCGCCGCCCGGACTCGTCCTCGCCTACGAACCGGTCTGGGCGATCGGGAGCGGGCTTCCCGCCACGCCGCAGATGGCCGCCGAGGTTCACGCGCACCTCCGCGTCGAGATCGCGGCACGATTCGGCCCGGGCGTCGCCGCTTCGACCCGAATCCTCTACGGGGGCTCGGTCTCGCCCGCCAGCGCCCCGGGTCTTTTCGCGGAGGCGGAGGTGGACGGCGGCCTCGTGGGGAACGCCTCCCTCGTGGCAGTGAACGTCGCGGCCCTTCTTTCCGCCGCGGCCGCGCCCATGACGCCCAGCGCCCCCGCCACTCGCGCCTGACGGGCGATTCCGCTATCATCTTCGGCCCCCCGGGGACTTCGCCCGAGGGTCCGGAGCACCACCGAACATGATCTACGTCCTCGTCCCCGTTTACGTCATCGTCTGCGTCTTCCTCATCCTCGTCGTCCTTCTCCAACAGGGAAAGGGCGCGGACGTTTCGGCCGCCTTCGGCGCGTCGTCCTCTCAGACGACGTTCGGCTCTCGCGGGGCCACGACGCTTCTCGAAAGGATCACGACGTGGTCCTTCGTGGCGTTCTCGGTCCTCGCGGTCGTGATCTCGCTCATCCAGGCAAGGCCGAGGTCCTCGGTCCTCGCCAGGGCGAAGGCGGGTGCGCCCGCGAAGGCCGTCGTTCCGGCTCCCGCTCCCGGCGGGGCCTCGGCCCCCGTCGCCGCTCCGGCAGTTCCGGCCGCGCCGGCGACGTCTCCGAAATAATCCGTCAAATAGTTTTCGGTTAGAATTCGCTTCCCTCGCGTCCCCGTGCCCTGGTGGCGGAATTGGTAGACGCGCACGTTTGAGGGGCGTGTGGAGCAATCCGTGCCAGTTCGAGTCTGGCCCAGGGCACCATTTCTACTTGTGGGCCGCGGCCGCGTCCGCCACGTAGAGCCTCACGTCGCCGTTCACGGTCTCCACGGCAAGGCTCTCCCGCCCGCCGTTGATCGCGCCGCGGGCCTCCTTCGGGCCCCACTTCCCCTCGACCGTGACCTCCGGAAACTGCGACTGGATGCGGCCGTTCGTCGTCTGGAGCGTGCAGCGAATCGACGACTCGCGCGCACAGGTCACCGTGACCGAGCCGTTGACGGTTTCGAGACTCGCCTGCCGCATGGGACCGGCGAAGGACACCTCGACCGACCCGTTCACCGTGTTCACCTTGAGCGGCCCGTCGTGCCCGTCCACGCGGACACTGCCGTTCACCGTCGACAGCACCAGGTCGCCGGAGCGGTTCGCGGCCGTGAGGCGCCCATTCACGGTCTCGGCCTCCAGCGCGAGGGAGGCCGGCAGCGTGATCTGGTAGGCGACGTCCGCGGACCCCGTCCGGCCGAAAAAGGACCATTGGAAGAACCGCCCGCGCCTGGGCAGGACCGTCTCCACTTCGATCGTATTTCCGCTCTTCGTCACCCTGATCTCGGTCTCCTTGAGGACGTCGGCGTCGGAAGCGGACGTCACTTTCTTGACGGCTACGACCTGCAGCTGGTCGCCCCCCGATTCGACCTGAATGACGCCGTTCACGTTCTGGACCCTCACCTTGCGGATACCGGCGAGGTCGTATTTCTTCTCGAATCGCTCCTGGGTCGCGTCGTCGGCGTTCAGAGAGGACGCCGCGAGAAGGGTCAAAGAAAGGACGGCCAGCACCGGGCTCATGCGTCGGCGTCTGGCGTTCGTACCGGCGGAAGACGGGTTCTCGGACATTTCAAGGCTCCCATAGAGAGAACGGCGAACCCTCCTGGAAAGTTTCGAAGGCGCGCGGGATCAGGCCTCCACGAGCGCCGTCCCCGCGGCCCGGTCGCCCGGCCGCCGGCCGTCCTCACGACGGATAAGTGACACCACCTCAATGAGATTCCATCCCGGGACCAGGAGCGGGAGGTTCCGCAACAGCGATTGAAGGGGCCCCGCCCTTGCGCCGCCCCTCTGAATCAGCCGCAGACCGAAGAGCCGCTTGCCGGGACTCCCGCCGTCGGCGTCGCGCAAGAGGAAAAGGCACACCGCGACGGCCTGGGCGGCGCGGAAACCGGCGGCGAGGCCCGCCGGAGCCCGGGACGCCAGCGCAGCCGCGTGGACGCCGAGCACGATGGCGGAAGCGAGCAAGAGGGGGATGCCCGCCACGAGGATGAGGTCGATTCCGAAGGCCGCGGCGCGCATCCAGAGTCGCGCGCGCGGCGGCGTCCCGAGAGGAGCCGGACCTGTTTCGAACGGCCTCTCGTACGATGGGCGCACGTGACCCCGCGACGAGACGCCCAGGTTTTCCTTCATCGCTTCGCCTCCGCGTCGAAGTCCGAGCTCCACCTGCACCTCGAAGGAGCGGTCCCGGCGGCGACGCTCGTTCGCCTGTCGGCTCGCTCGACCCGTCCCATCTTCCCCGATCTGGCGTCCGTGCGCGCGCGCCAAAGGGCGCTCGGATCGCCGGAGGCCTTTTTCGGCTTCTATCGGGACATCTGCCGGCAACTGCGCAGCCCCGCCGACTATGGCCTCCTCGCGCGCGGACTCGTCGCGCGCCTCGCACGGGAAAACGTGCGCTGGGCCGAGGTCTATGTCTCGCCCGCGGTCGTGGAGAAAATCGGCCTCGACTGGTTCGACGTGAGGGAGGCCCTCGAGCGCGCCTTCTCGGAGTACGAGGCGAAGGGCCGCGGGCGCGTGCGCGTCCTCCTCGACTTCGTCAGGCACTGGGGGCCCGCGGCGGCCTCGCGCGTCCTCGATCTCCAGGCCGAGCGGCCGTGGCCGCGCGTCGTCGGCTTCGGCCTCGGCGGAGACGACACGGCTTTCGCCATGCGCGATTTCGCGGAGGTGTTCCGCCGCGGACGGAGCGCGGGCCTCCTGCCGGTCGTGCACGCGGGCGAGTGGGCCGGACCCGAATCCGTCGCGGACGCCCTCTTCTTCCTCCAGCCCGCGCGAATCGCGCATGGCATCCGGGCCGTCGAGGACGCCGCCCTTTTGAGAATCCTCGCGCGAACGGGCATCGTCTGCGACGTGTGCCCGACGTCGAACCTGAGGACCGGCGCCGTGTCCCGCGGCGCCGGTCACCCGCTCCTGGGCATGCTCCGTGCGGGGGTGTCCGTGACGCTCTCGACGGACGACCCCGGGATTTTCGGGACGACGCTCTACGGGGAGTTCCGGCGCGCCGCCTCCTGGGGAGCGACCGGGGCCGAGCTCTCGCGCTGCGCGGCGGTCGCCCGTCAGGCCGCGGCGAGAACGCGCTCGTATAGCGCGACGTAGCGCGAGACGATCGCGTCCGCGTCGAAGAGCCGGATGGCGCGTTCCCGCGAGGCGTGCGCCATCGCGTCGTACCGCGGCGGATCCAGAACCAGCGCGGCTCCGTCTTCCGCGAGGCCCGCGACGTCGCCCACGCCGCGCAGGAAGCCCGTTTCGCCGTTCGCGATGACCTCGGGCAGGCCGCCGACGGCGTACCCGAGGACGGGAACGCCGCACGCCTGGGCTTCAAGAGCCGACAGGCCGAAGGACTCCGAGTCGGACGGCAGAAGATAGAGATCCGCGGCGGGCATCACGGCCTCGAGCGCCGACATGTTCCCGAGGAACGACACGTGAGGCGCGATCCCCTTCTCGCGGCACAGCGCCTCGGCCGCCGGGCGATCGGGCCCGTCCCCGATCATGACAAGAGTGGAGGGGACGCGCTTTCTCAGAAGATCGAAGATCTCCACGACGTCGAGGACGCGTTTGACCGGACGGAAATTGGACACGTGGAGAAGCACCTTCCGGCCGGCGGGCCCGAGCCGGCACGCGAGCCTGGACGACTCCGGCGTCCAGCGCTCGGGGTCGATGAAGTTCGGCACGACCTCGATCTCCCGCTTGGGTTGAAAGACGTCGATCGTGACTCTCTTGAGGTGCTCCGAAACGGCGGTCACGGCGTCGGACTTCTCGATGCCGAAGCGCGTGATCGGAAGGTACGAGCGGTCCTGCCCGACGATCGTCACGTCCGTCCCGTGCAGGGTTGTCACGAGGCCGAGGCGGCGCGGGGCGAGCATCTCGCGCGCGAGATGGGCCGAAATCGCGTGCGGAAGAGCGTAATGGACGTGGATGAGATCGAGGCCCTCATGGGTCGCGACGTCCCCCATGCGCGTCGCGAGCGCAAGATCGTAGGGGGCGTACTGGAAGAGCGGGTACGACGGCACCGACACCTCGTGATACGTGACACGCTCGGCGAACACGTTGAGGCGCGACGGCATCGCATACGTGATGAAGTGGACGTCGTGCCCCCGCCGCGCGAGCTCGTGTCCGAGCTCCGTCGCGACGACTCCCGAGCCCCCGAACGTCGGGTAGCACGTGATGCCGATTTTCAAGCCTTCCCCCCGCCCTCGTAGCCTGCGAAAGCGGCGACGGGATCCGCCAGTGTCGGCGGCACGTTCGCGACGAAGCCTTCCGCGTACTCCACGTTTGCGATCCTCCCGAGCGCCCGGGCGCGCGCTTCGACGCCGTCCCAGAACCCCTTCGACGAGACATACGTTTCCGGCTCGTCGGAGTTTGGGTCGAAAAACTGGCTGCGGTAGGCGCGGAGGGCCTCGATCTTCGTCGCGAACGCGGCCGACACGTCCACGAGAAACGTGGGCGTGACGAGCACGTACGCGGCGTAGAAGACGACCTGGTCCGGGCGGTGCGGGGCGAGGCCGGTCTCGAGCTTCGAGAGGCCCGCGTACCAGGAGGCGTCGGCGACGAGGCGGCTCGCGCGCACGTGATCCGGATGGCGGTCGAGGACGAGCGGCGCGAGGACGAGCCGCGGGCGCGCGCGGCGCACGACGTCTACGACGAGCCTCTGCGCGGCCCGATCCGTCCTCAGGTCGCCGTCCCCGAGATCCAGGTTCGCGCGGAAGCGCGCGCCCAGGATCCGCGCGGCCTCCGCGGCCTCCCGCGCGCGAAGCTCGGGCGTCCCGCGCGTCCCCATTTCCCCGCGCGTCAGATCCACGATGCCGAAGCTCGTCCCCTTCCGCGAAAGAGCGGCCAGCGTCCCGCCGCAGCCGAGATCGACGTCGTCCGGATGCGGTGAGAACGCCAGGATGTCGACGGGTTCCGCGCTCGTCGCCGTCATAGTTCGAGCACCTGAAGGCCTGCCTCGTTCCATTTCAGCTCCCGGCGAAGAGTTCCCACGAGTGTGCCGCGGCCGAATCGCAGGGCGTACGGCAGCGCCGAGTACACGCGTTCGGCCAGGATCCCTCGAGGGAGCATCTCCTCCGCGAGGCGCGTCACCTGCGCCGCCGTGCGTTCATCGGCGCGCCCCGCGGCGCCCGCGGTCTTTTCGAGAAGCTTCTCGAAGGCGAAGGCCGTTTTCTCGCGCGTCGCCTCGACGGCTTTCTCGAGCGACGGGTCGACGCCGAGAAGAGCAGGCTTCAGCGAGAGGAGATCCCTCACCGCGCTTCCGCCGACCGCGCTCAGGCGCGAGAGAAGCGCCCGAGCCGCTCCCGCGCCTTTTTTTCTGAGCATGGCTTCCGGTCCCTCGAGGACGTCTTCGACGGAGAGACCGAGTTTCTCGAGCCCCCTCTTCGCCGAGGGCGAGAGCAACGCCACGAGAGGACGCGGAACGATCACCGGCGGCACGATGCCCGCCCAGGCAAAGAGCGGCCAGGCTTGCGCCCAGTAGGCGATCTCGGCCGGTCCGAGGATCGTCGCGGCGACGGGAAAGAGCGTCGATGCCGCGAGCGGACGTGTCAGCGCGGAGAAAGACGGCAGCCAGTCTCCGCTCGCGAAGCGCGCGACGACTTCCTCCGCCTCGAATGCCCCGTCGCGTCCCTTGAGCGCGAGCCGCGAGCCCGATTTCACGAGGAGAAGGCGGTCCTCTCCGACGCGCGCGAAGAGCGGCAGGGCGGCGGGATCCGAGGTGACCTGAAGCGGGTGACCCGCGGCTTCGAGCGCGGCCCCGCGTTCTTTCAGAAGCCGCTTCACCTCCGCGCCTTCACGCACGATGCGCGAAGCAAGCGGCACGAGGGACCGTTTGTCGGCGGCGCTGGAGGCATCCACGACGGGCATCGTCTCTCGCCCGTCGCCGCCGAGGAGCCAGGCGAGCGTGGCGGCGAACGCGCCGAAAAAGGTCGTCTCCCGATGCGCGGCGGTCAGGGCCGCCGCGGCCTCCTCGTCCGGCGGTTGCGCGAGGCCGGCGGCCGCCGCCGCGACGAGCGAAGCGGTGTCGACCCCGATCGGAATCCTGCCGACGGGGCGATGATTCCCCGCGAGCGGGCCCGCCTCGGGGCCGAAGTCCTTCGGTCCCTGAGGGGTCGGAAGGACGAGCCTCGTGACCTCCACGAGGTCATGGTCTTCGGACGCGCACCAGAACGCGGCGCCGGCGGGCGTCCCGGCGGCGTCGAGCTCCGCCGCGAGCTTCTCCGCCGCGAGAGCCTTGACGAGCGTCAGAAAAGGACCGCCGAAGAGTCCCGCCTGTTGCCCCGTGAGCACGGCCGCGCGCTCTCCGCGCGCGAGGGAAAGGAGCGCGGGGCTCGCTTCCGTCCCGGAACGCGGCACGAAGGCGGCGCGGACCGCCCGTGCGCGCTCCCCGATCGTCGCAAGATCCGGGCGGTCCGGAAGGAAGGCGCGGACATCGGGATCGCCCGTCGCGAGGCCTCGGGCGAGCGCCGGAATACCCGGAACCAGGGCGAGCGAAATCGTCGTCACCGCCCGCCCTCGGCGGCGGCGCGACCCGCCGATTTCGTCGCGAGCAGGATCAGGCGCGGTGACTTGCCGCGGTCGAACGGCGTTCCGTCGAAGTTCCCGTACGCCGACCGCACCGTCAGTCCGGCGGCCCGGTGCAGCGTGCGCAGTTCGTGCTCCGTGTAGGCGCGCACGCACTCTCGAAACACGCGCTTGTCCTCGCCGGAGCCCATCTCGATCTCCTTCTCCACCCGCCGGCTCGCCGAATCGTACCGTCGCCGGATGCTCACGCGGGCTCCGGCCACGGTCTTTTCTTCGCGCACCGCGAGCGTCCCGATGACGCGCTCGGCGTTGAAGACGTCCGAGAGGAACGCGCCTCCCGGCGCGAGCAGGCGCGTGACCTCCCGAACGACGCGCGCGTCGTCGGCGAGATCGTCGAAGTAGCCGAACGACGTGAAGAAATTCACGACGGCCCCGAACGAGCCTCCGAGGAAGGGGAGCTGCCTCATGTCGGAACGGACCCAGGACGGGCGGGCCGGTCCCTGCCGCTGCCGCGCCTGGAAGAGGAACCGCGCCGAAAGATCGAGTCCCACGACGCCGCCGGCGCCTTCGTGCAGCGCGACCGCGTGACGACCCGTTCCGCACGCGAGGTCGAGAAACCGCATGCGGCCGAGCCGCGCATACGGAGAGAGCAGCTCTCGGACGAAGATGGCCTGCTGGCGGGCTTCCCGGTCGTCGCGTTCGGGATAGAGGGCGAGGTACTCCTCCCCGAACCACTCCGCGTACCACGGGTCCCGCTCGGCCGTCATCGCCTCTTCCTGGACTCTGCTCGCGCCTCCTGCGGCGGCGAGGAAGAAGAACAAGAAGAAAAAGAGGGCTCCGCAGCGCGGAGCCCTGGTAGGAGGCAGGAGGTGTCGTGTCGATCCAGCGCGCCCTTTCGGCGCCCACCGGGCCTGACCACTGCCCTCGCAAGCCCCATGCCGGGGCGTCCGGCCCCACGCGGGGACGTCATATTCTGCCTCGCGCCGACGTTTTCCAGGTTCAGACCGGCCGCGCCACGGCGAGCCGGGCCTCGGCGAAGCGGACATCGGCGTCCGCGGCGTCCAGCTCCTCGTCCCCGGCGGCCCGGTCACGGCGGACTTCGGCTGCCTGCTTCTCGGCGGAGACCGCCGGCACGTCGATCGCGTCCGGCGCCGCTGCGGCGTCGGCGAGAACCCGCACGGCGTCGCCTGCGATCTCCACGAAGCCGTCGCGCACGGCAACGGCTGCGCGACGCGACCCGTCGCGATAACCCACGACGCCGATTCCGAGGAGCGCGATGAGAGGCGTGTGTCCCGGCAGAATCCCGATCTCGCCCCGCTGGGCCGGGAGCGTCACTTCGTCGCACGCCGCGGCCTGGAGCACGGCGCGCTCGGGCGTGACGACCGTCAGCGTGAGGCGTCCGTTCAACTCAGGCCTCTGCCTTCAGCTTCTCGGCCTTCTCCTGGGCTTCTTCGATTGCGCCCACGTTGAAGAACGCCTGCTCGGGAAGCTCGTCGTGCTTGCCCTCGACGATCTCCCTGAAGGAGCGGATCGTGTCGGCGATCTTCACGTAACGGCCCGGCAGCCCCGTGAACTGCTCGGCGACGTGGAAGGGCTGCGACAGGAAGCGCTGGATGCGGCGCGCGCGCGCGACGGTCAATTTATCGTCCTCGGACAGCTCGTCGATTCCGAGGATCGCGATGATGTCCTGCAGGTCCTTGTACTTCTGGAGGACCTGCTGCACGGAGCGCGCGACCTTGTAGTGCTCCTCTCCGACGATCATCGGGGAGAGGATCTTGGACGTCGACGCGAGCGGATCGACGGACGGATAGATGCCGATCTCGGCGATCTGCCGCGAGAGAACGGTCGTGGCGTCGAGGTGGGCGAACGCCGTCGCGGGCGCGGGGTCGGTCAGGTCGTCGGCGGGCACGTAGATGGCCTGCACCGACGTGATCGACCCACGCTTCGTGGACGTGATGCGCTCCTGCAGCTCGCCCATTTCCGTGGCGAGGTTCGGCTGGTAACCGACGGCCGACGGCATCCGGCCAAGGAGCGCGGAGACCTCGGAGCCCGCCTGCGTGAACCGGAAGATGTTGTCGATGAAGAGGAGGACGTCCTTGCCTTCCTTGTCGCGGAAGTACTCGGCCGCCGTCAGGCCCGTCAGCCCGACGCGGAGGCGTGCGCCCGGAGGCTCCGTCATCTGGCCGT
This sequence comes from Thermoanaerobaculia bacterium, assembly GCA_036385755.1. Lineage (GTDB taxonomy): Bacteria > Acidobacteriota > Thermoanaerobaculia > UBA5066 > UBA5066 > Fen-183. The sequence continues at coordinate 1,674 of DASVJU010000036.1, read as the reverse complement.
AGATGAGCGCGGCCTTCGACTTCCTCCAGTCCTTCGGGTCGATGATCCCCGACTCCGTGAATTCGAGCCACAGGTCGTTGCCCTCGCGCGTGCGCTCGCCGACGCCCGCGAACACGGAGTAGCCGCCCGCGGCCTTCGCGACGTTGTTGATGAGCTCCATGATGAGGACGGTCTTGCCGACGCCGGCGCCGCCGAAGAGTCCGGTCTTGCCGCCCCGGGTGTAAGGCTCGAGGAGGTCGATGACCTTGATGCCCGTCTCGAACAGCTCGACGGACGTCGACTGGTCCTCGTACGGCGGGGGCTCACGGTGGATCGGCCACTTCTCGGCCGTGACGACGGGGCCCATCTCGTCCACGGGCTCGCCGATGACGTTCAGGATGCGGCCGAGGGTCTCCGGACCGACGGGAATCGAGATGGGCGCGCCGAGGTCGACGGCCTTCATCCCGCGCACGAGGCCGTCCGCGGGTTTCATCGTGATGCACCGCACGCGGTTCTCGCCGAGATGCTGGGCGACCTCGGTGATGATGTCGATCTTCTCGGTCGAGAGGCCTTCCTCGTCCGTGATGTGAACGGCGTTGAGGATCGTCGGGAGTTTCCCCGTCGGGAACTCCACGTCCACGACGGGCCCGATGATCTGGACGACCCTGCCTTCGTTTGCCATGTTCGGCTTAGCCTTTCCGCACGGACAGTGGGGCCGTTCTCATTCCAGAGCAGCCGCGCCCGAGACGATCTCGATGAGCTCTTTCGTGATGCGCGCCTGCCGCGCGCGGTTGTACGTGAGGGTCAGGGAATCGATCATGTCGCCCGCGTTCTTCGTGGCGCTGTCCATCGCGGTCATCTGGGCCGCGAAGAACGCCGCCTGCGACTCGAGGATCACGCGGTACATCTGGAACTCCAGGAAACGCGGGAGGAGCGTCCCGAGGATTTCCTCGGGCGAGGGCTCGTACAGGTAGTCGACGCCGCTCGCGTCCACGGTGCCATTCGCCACGCTCTCGAGAGCGATCGGTAACAGGCGCTTCGTTCTGACGACCTGTGAGATCGCGCTCTTGAACTCGTTCGAGACGACGTACACCGCGTCCGTCTCGCCGGAGACGAACCGCGCCGCGAGGGCGCGCGCGATCTCGCCGGCCGGGGCGGCGCCGAGCGCTGCGAGACCGGCTTGCGCCTGGAGGATCTCGACGGGGCGCCGTCTCCAGAAGTCGTTTGCTTTCTTTCCGAGCGCCACGAGGGACACGCTCGCGACGCCGCGATCCTTCGCCTCGCGCAGGAACACCGCGGCCGCGCGGTTCACGTTCGTGTTGAAACCGCCGGCGAGGCCCTTGTCGCCCGAGACGACGACGAGGACGACGTTCTTCTCGTCCCTCGTGGCCAGGAGCGGGTGCAGCGGCGCACCGTCCTCCCGCGGGGCGACGCGCGACGCGACGGAGCGCAGCGTGGCCTCCAGCGTAGACGCGTACGGCCTCGTCGCAATCGCCCGGTCCTGCGAGCGGCGCAGCTTCGACGCGGCGACCATCTTGACCGCCTTCGTGATCTGCTGCGTGTTCTTCACGCTCCGGATCCGCCGCCGGATGTCGATGAGGTTTGCCATTCCGGACGCGCCTGTCCCGTCTTTCCCTATGCCTGCTTCGCCTCGGGATTCGAGGAGAGGAAGACCTTCTTCGCTTCGACGACCGC
>DASVJU010000035.1:0-6027 GCA_036385755.1 Thermoanaerobaculia bacterium | reverse complement strand
TCATCTCCGCGGCTTCGCGGTAGGAAAGCCGCGGCAGAAGCCGCGCCCCTTTCACGACGCGGGGATCCGCCGAGAGGACGCCGTCCACGTCCGTCCAGATGACGACCTCCCGGGCCAGGAGCGCGGCCCCGAGGAGCGCGGCGGTCGTGTCGGAACCGGAGCGGCCGAGCGTCGTCGTCTCGCCCTTCACGCTCCGGGCGATGAAGCCCGTCACGACGGGCAGGACGCCGCTCGAGAGAAGCGGGCGCAGGCGGCGCCTGACGCGCGGGTCGCTCTTCTTCCGGTCGCACGTCGCCGCGCCGTGGCGGTCGTCCGTGACGAGCATGTCGCGGGCGTCGACGGCGCGCGCCGGAACACCGGCCTTCGCGAGCGCGGCCGCGAGGAGCGGCGCCGAGAGGCGTTCTCCGAACGAGGAGACGAGGTCGGTCACGCGGGCCGTGCGCTCGCGGAGAAGGGAGACGCCCTGGAGCGCGGCATCGAGCTCGCGGAGCGGCGCCTCGTCGAAGCGCACCCCGAGCTCCCGGCCGGTCGCGGCATGGCGCGCCCGGAGCGATTCGACGGCCCTGCGGGCCAGACTCAGCCGGCCCCTCTCGGCGTCGCGTGCGGCTTCGAGAAGGACGTCCGTGACGCCCCCCATCGCGGAGGCGACGGCCACGACAGGCCGCTTCCTTCGGGCGGCGGCGAGAAGGCGGGCGGCATTCCGGATGCGCGACGCGTCGCCCAGCGAGGTCCCGCCGAATTTGTGAATGGCGATCGTGCGAGCGGTTCGAGACATGCCTCGGAATGGTACAGCCGCGACCCCTGGCGTTAGGATCGGGCTCATGAATCACGTGCTCTCGAGGTCCGTCGGGTTGTGCCTGTCCCTCTCCCTCGCGAACGGAGGCGTTCTCGCGGGCGACGCGGTCACCCGCCCCGCCTACCCGAAGGCCCCGCGGTCCGACCAGGTGGACGACTATCACGGAACCCGGGTCGCCGATCCATTCCGTCGGCTGGAAGACGCCGATGCACACGCGACGCGCGTGTGGATCGACGCCGAGAACGCGGTGACGCGCTCCATTCTCGACGCGATTCCCGAGCGGCCCGCGCTCGAGCGGCGCCTGACGAGGCTCTGGAACTACGAGCGCTTCACGGCGCCTGTCCGAGAGGGCGGACGCCTCTTCTACTCCAGAAACGACGGCCTCCAGAACCAGGCGGTTCTTTACGTCGTGGACAAAGACGGCGCCGCGCCGCGCGTCCTCGTCGATCCGAACGCGCTTTCGAAGGACGGCACGGTCGCGCTCTCGGGCATCGCGATCTCCCGTGACGGGAAGACGCTCGCGTACGGCCTGGCGTCGGGCGGGTCGGACTGGCAGGAGTGGCGCGTCCTCGACGTCGCGTCCTCGCGCGATACGGGCGACGTCCTGAAGTGGATCAAGTTCTCGGCGCCTGCCTTCGCGAAGGACGGCAGCGGGTTCTACTACGCCCGCTACGACGCGCCCGCCTCCGGCCGGGAGCTGGACGCCGTCGTGAAGAACCAGAAGGTCTTCTTCCACCGCCTCGGCTCGCCGCAGGCGTCCGACGTGCTCGTCCACGCCCCCGAAGACCCGAGCTTTCTCCATCAGGTGCGCGTCTCGGAGGACGGGCGCTGGCTCGTCCTGTCCATCTCCCGCGGCTCGAGCGGGAAGAACCGCCTCTGGGTGAAGGACCTTTCCCGGGAAGGCGCGCCCTTCCTCCGGCTCTTCGACGACTTCTCGTCGCGATGGACGTGGGTCGACAGCGAGGGCACGACGGCTTACCTTCGCACGGACCGGGGCGCCCCGCGCGGCCGGCTCGTGTCCGTGGACCTCGCGGCCAAGGCCGAGGCGGCCCCGGTCCTCGTGGACGTGATCCGGGAGGGCGATAACGTCCTCCAGTCCGTCCACGCGGTGGGGGGCCGGTTCGTCGTCGTCACGATGCGGGACGCCTCCGAGCGCGTGCGGATCCACGGGCGGGACGGCAAACCCGGCAGGGAGATCGCGTTGCCCGCCCTCGGCACGGTTGGCGGCTTTTCGGGCCGCCGCGCCGACCAAGACACCTTCTTCACGTTCGTCTCTTTCACGTACCCACAGGCCGTCTACCGGCTCGATCTCGCCTCGGCCGCCGCGACCGTCTTCCAAGAACCGCGCGTCGACTTCGATCCGGCCGCATTCGAGACGAAACAGGTCTTCTTCGCCAGCAAGGACGGCACGAAGGTGCCGATGTTCCTCGTCGCGAAGAAAGGCGCCGTGTTTGACGGGTCGAATCCGACTCTTCTCACGGCTTACGGCGGCTTCAACATTCCCGAGCTGCCGTCTTTCTCGGTGAAGTACCTGGCATTCGTGGAAAGAGGCGGCGTGTTCGCGCAGGCGTGCCTGCGCGGCGGCTCGGAATACGGCGAGGAGTGGCACAAGGGCGGGATGCTCGAAAAGAAGCAGAACGTCTTCGACGACTTCGCGGCCGCGGCCCGGTGGCTCATCGAGAACAAGGTCACCTCGGCGAAGCGTCTTGCGATCGCAGGAGGCTCGAACGGCGGCCTCCTCGTGGGTGCCGTTCTGAACCAGCATCCCGAGCTCTTCGGCGCTGCGCTTCCCGCCGTGGGCGTCATGGACATGCTCCGCTTCCAGAAGTTCACGATCGGCTGGGCGTGGACGAGCGAGTACGGCTCGGCCGAGAACGCCGAGCAGTTCAAGTTCCTCTATGCATACTCCCCCCTGCACAACATCAGGAGAGGATTTGCCTATCCGACCGTCCTCGTCACAACCGCCGACCACGACGACCGCGTCGTGCCGGCGCATTCGTTCAAGTACGCGGCGACGCTCCAGGAAGCGCAGGCCGGCGAGGCGCCGGTCCTGATCCGCATCGAGACCCGCGCGGGCCACGGCCCCGGAAAGCCCACGTCGAAGCTCATCGACGAGGCCACGGATCAACTCGCGTTTCTGGCAAAGGCCCTCGGAGGAACGGCGCGATGAGGCGTCTTCTCGCGGCCACCGTCGCAGCAGTTTTCGCGGCCGGTCTCTGGAGCTGCGCCTCCGCGCCACCGCCGCCGCCTCCCGCTCCCGCGGCCGCGCCGGCTCCCGAGCCCGAGCCGGCACCGGTGCCGGCCGAAGTCTCCTGGCTCGTCGGTTCGAAGTCCGTCAACGTTCGCGAGACCGCGTCTACGAAGGCCGCCAGTGTCGCGAGGCTGAGCAAGGGGGCCCGCCTGACCTCCTTCGAAGAAAAGGACGGATGGCTGCACGTCAAGCTCGCGGACTCGAGGACGGGCTGGATCCGCAAGGATCTTCTGAGAAAGGACGACGGATGCCTGCCGGACCGGCGCGAGGTTCTCCTGACGCCGCCGATGCTCCACATGTCGGAAGGCTCGAGCGCACCCGGAACCGCGGGAGCGAAAGGAAAGGTCGTCGTCGAGGCCGAGATCGACGAGAAGGGGACCGTCCGGGCGGTCCGCGTCGTCAGGAACGACACCGGCTCGCCGGAACGCGCGGAGACGGCCAAGAGCGAGGTCCAGGGCGTCACGTTCCAGCCGCCGGTCAAGAGGTGCCGGGTCACCGGATTCACGTACGTCTACACGAGGACGTTCTGAAATGAGGCGGGCCCGACGAAGCGGGCCCGCGGGAACGAAGGCGTTGCTTCCGCCGCGTCACCGGACGACGACGTACTCCTTGATCTTCGCGAACGTGCCTTCCTTGATGCCCGGCACCTTCATGATGTCTTCGGGCGTTGCAAATTTGCCGTTCGCGTTGCGGTAGTCGACGATCGCCTGCGCCTTCACGGGCCCGATTTCCGGCAGCGCGTCGAGCTGCTCTTTCGAGGCCGTGTTGATGTTGATCTTTGTCCCGGGCGCGAGCTTCGGCGCCTCGGCCTTCTCGGAAGAGGAAGAAGACGAAGAGGAGGACTTCTTAGAAGGTGAAGAGGGCTCGGACGACGCCGCAGCTTTGCCGGAGGCGCCTGCGCCCGCCGCCGCGCCGGCCGCAGCCGGGGCCGCCGCCTCGTCACCCTTCGAAGAACTCTTCGATTTCTTTGCCTTCGTGTCCTTCGCGACCGGTTCTTCCTTGGCGGCCTCGCCGCCGCTCAGCTTGAGGACCTTCTTGAGGGAGTCGAGCTTCTTGCCTTCACCGACGCCCTTGACCTTCGAGACTTCCGCCCACGTCTTGTAGGGGCGGCCCGCGACGAGCTCCTTCGCGAGCTTGTCCCCGACGCCCTTCGCGCCGGCGATCGTCTTCTCGTCGGCCGTATTCAGATTGACCTTTTCGGTCTTGTCCGCCTTCGTGTCGGCGGCGGCGGCAGCCGCGGGAGCCGGGGTGGGGGTCTTTTTCGTCGCGGCGAAGGCCGCCGGCGACACCGCAAGAGCCACGATCGCAACAAGCGCAGAAAGGACGCTCCCCATCTGTTTTCTCATTCCAAGAATCTCCTCTTTCCCTCGTTTCTGTTCGTTCCGCAACTCTATCTCGAAGGCCGGACACGCGCCACACGCGCGCGGCGCGCATCCCGTAAACTCCGCGACCGATGCCGAAACGGACGGACATCAAGTCGATTCTCGTGCTGGGCTCGGGCCCGATCGTCATCGGCCAGGCCTGCGAATTCGACTATTCGGGGACGCAGGCCTGCCGCGCGCTCCGCCGGGAGGGCTACCGCGTCGTTCTCGTGAACTCGAACCCGGCGACGATCATGACGGACCCCGAGTTCGCGGACGCGACCTACATCGAACCCCTGGACAGGGATACCGTCGCGGCGATCATCGCGCAGGAGAGGCCGGACGCGCTGCTGCCGACCGTCGGCGGTCAAACCGCGCTCAACCTCGCCGTGGCCCTCGACGAAGCCGGTGTCCTCGCGAAATACGGAGTCGAGACTCTCGGGGCGTCGATCCACTCGGTCAAGCTCGGCGAGGACCGCCTCCTCTTCAAGCAGGCCATGCAGGAGGTCGGCGTCGACGTCCTGCGCTCGGGCATCGCCCGAAACCTCGAAGAGGCGCGCGACGTCGCGGTGCCGTTCGGCTACCCGGTCGTCGTCCGCCCCTCCTTCACGCTCGGCGGGACCGGAGGCGGCATCGCCTTCAACAAGGACGATTTCGACGCCATCGTGAAGCGCGGACTCACGCTCTCTCCGGTGCACGAGCTCCTCATCGAGGAGTCGGTGCTCGGATGGAAGGAGTTCGAGCTCGAGGTCATGCGCGACATCGCCGACACGTTCGTCGTCGTGTGCTCGATCGAGAACCTCGACCCGATGGGAGTCCACACGGGCGACTCCATCACGGTCGCGCCGCAGATGACGCTCTCCGACGTCGAGTATCAGGCGATGCGCGACGACGCGCGGAAGGTCATCCGCGCCGTGGGCGTCGCGACGGGCGGATCGAACATCCAGTTCGCGGTCCACCCGAGAACCGGGCGCCGGATCGTCATCGAGATGAACCCGCGCGTGTCGCGCTCGTCCGCGCTCGCCTCGAAGGCGACCGGGTTCCCGATCGCGAAGATCGCGGCTCTTCTCGCGGTCGGCTACCACCTCGACGAGATCCCCAACGACATCACGAAGAAGACTCCGGCGTCCTTCGAGCCGTCCCTCGACTACGTCGTCGTCAAGATTCCGCGCTTCACGTTCGAGAAGTTTCCCGGCGCCGACACGACCCTCGGCGTCCAGATGAAGTCCGTCGGCGAGGTCATGGCCCTCGGCCGCACGTTCGCCGAGTCGTTCGGGAAGGCCCTCCGCTCCCTGGAGACGGGACGGACCGGCTGGATCGACGCTGAGGCCGCGGCGTCCGGTCCGGCAACCCCTGTCCGGCCGGATGCGATGCGCGTCCCGCGGCCCGAGCGGATCTTCTCCGTCCTCGCGGCTCTCCGCGCCGGGACACCGGTCGCATCCGTCGCGGAGATCACCGGCATCGACCCCTGGTTCCTTGACCGATTCACGGAAGTCATCGAGACCGAAGCTCTCGTCCGGGGCAAGGGAGGAGGCGCGCTCGCCGACGCGGGCCTTCTTCTTCGCGCCAAACAGAACGGTTTTTCGGATCCGGACCTCGCGAAGCTCTCGGGCCGGAGC
>DASVJU010000034.1:0-5510 GCA_036385755.1 Thermoanaerobaculia bacterium | reverse complement strand
CAGGAGGCTGCTCGACCGCTACGGGGACGCCGGAGGTACGGCGCTCGTTGCGCGGATTCTCTGGTTGGAGGGGAAGGATGACGAAGCGGGTCAGCTCCTGACGTCGCCCACGAGCCGGCTCGCGAGCTCGAGCTGGGCATGGGCCCTCCCGGTCGCCTTCAACGAGGCATTCAAGAAAGAGAGCGACGAGCGCGCGGCCGCGGCCTTCCTGAAGCTGGACGTGCCGAGCGTCCCGATCCTTGACCTCATCTGGTTCGTCGAAAGCCTGAGGAAAAACGGCCGCGCCGAGCTGGCGGTGCGACTCAGCGAGCACCTGCAGAAGCGAGGTGGACCACAGGGATGGGCTACCGTCGCGACCTATCGTGCCCTCGGAAAGGCCCGAGGTCCCGCGTCGGCGCGGGACTGGCTTCGGGCGAACGCCTCTCCGGCCGATCTCGACGTCATCGCAAAACAGGCGTTGGTGGATGGAGACTACGACCTGGTCCGGGATCTTCCAGACCACCCCGACCCGACGAAGAACGAGATCCTGCACGCGATCGGCGCGGCCGTGCTACTACACATGAAGGCGCCTCCCGAAGCCGAGCGGAAGCGGCTGATCGAGTACTTCTAGAGCCGCCCGAAGAGCGACTTCGTCGTCTATGGCCTCTTCTTTCTCGGCCGTGTCGACCGGCCAACGCTGTTCGCGCGGATCAAGAGTCCCAGTGACGTCTCGAACACGGGTTGGATTCTGGGGCTCACCTCGGCTCACGAAGGCCGGTTCGAGGAGGCCAACGCATGGTTCCAGGTGTGCCTGGAGGCCGGCGTGACAGAGCCACCTCGAGGCTGGACGTCGGCGATCCTGGGCCGCTGGACCGAGTCGGGTGGTGATCTCGCGGAAGTGGCGCGGAAGGGAATCTATTGAGAGTCTCCCTCTCCGCTTTTGAAGAACCCCAACACGGCGATGCGCGGGTGACGCGAGAGAGAAAACTGCGACGCGCGAAAATGCTCTAACTCGCGCGGGCTAATGGAGCGGGTGATGGGGACCGAACCCCCGACATCCAGCTTGGGAAGCAGAAATCGGCCTAGACAGGCCAACAAGTTGCGAGCCCATGATGCACTAGTCTTGCACTTCGGCGCCGGCAAACCCGTTCCGAGCGAGCCGTGGGGGAGACGTTGACGCCGTAGACTGACCTTCGCCGGCGGCAGCTCCGGGGGTTGCTCCCCGGAGTGAGCGGAACCCTCGTCCTCCGCGCGCCACCCTGCGATCTCTCCCTCGGGACGAGGAGGACGAGGTGATCTGTGGCCACGAAAGACCCCCGACAAAGACGCGCAGCAGGGCCGCGCACGACGGCGCGCGCATCGAGGCCGCGGTGGGCGGGCTCAAGGCCCTGGGCGTCGACGTCTCGGTCTCTGGATCGGGCCTGCCGATGAGCACGGTCCGGCTTATCGGGGTCGCCGTGGTCGGGTGAAGACGTGAACGTGAAGGCCGCCGCCCCTCTCGAGGCCCTCGGCATCGTGCCGGGCGGCGGCCCGTTTCCTCCGGCTGAGTCAGAGCCTCGCGTGGTTCTTCGCGCCTGCCGCGCCGCCTCAGAGCAGTTAAACCGGATGCTACTTAAGGTAGGTGTGGACGCAATGGCACTTGGCTGGCTGTGTTTTACCAAGAGGGATCATTCGCTGGCAACCAGCCTCTTGCTTGAATCTTCTACAGGACTTCGGGTGGTAAGTAGAGCTGCATACGGGAAGGTCGTGAGTGTGGAAAGTCGTGACGAGCGTTGTGACTATGGGAAGCGGCACCTTTGTGGCCATGTGTGAACCTCCTGAAATTCAACCGTTTGATCGACTTGAGCCTGCAAGCGGCCCCCGCACTAAGGTGTGGCCTCACGTTGCCGTTGTCTTCAGAAAATTCTGATCAGTTTCTCAGTTGTAAGCGGCTAGGTTCGGACAGACTCTTGGCCTACGCCTCTCGGTCTCGGCGTCGTCGCGTACACGCCGAAACCTGTCGGCCGCGCGCATCCCGGAGTCGGGCACGCGCGGAAGCCGAAGGATCCCTTGCGGACGTGGACGATGCGCCGACAGTCGCGGCAGAAGTAGTTATCGAAGCCGGGGAGGTTCGAGCCGATCGGGGCGAAGGACTCGCGGGCGGCGCCGGTGGACATGGGGCCAGTCAGCGTGCCTTGAGTGCCTTGAGTGGCTTGAGTGCCTTGAGTGGCTTGAGTGCCTTGAGTGGCTTGAGTGGCTTGAGTGCCTTGTGTGCCTTGAGTGCCTTGAGTGCCTGGATTACCTCAAGACTGATCTGCGGCCTCTCGACGCCGCTGTCGAGCTGTCGGCGGATCTCCGCGCGGACAGACGCCTTCGCCTGGGCGTCGAGCCGCAGGTGGTTGATCGCTTCGAGTGTCAGTTCGTATCGCCCGCAGTCTGGACAATCAACCTGCACCGTGGTAACAGCCTTCAGTGCCGCGGTTCGACCGCAAAAGAGACACTTGGATTTCCGTGTCGAGCTCACCTGTGTTGCGCCTCCGTGCCCGGGAAGTCTACAGCCCGACGCTGGCTGCGGCGGTCCCGCGGAACATCGAGCCCTCGCGTGAGAAACTTTCGCCCGTGAAGAAGACGCCGAAGAATCCGGCCGCGCCGAAGAAGCGCGGCCGCGGACGGCCGCGGAAGGACGGGCACGGGCGCGTCCCTGCCGCGTCTTGGCTGCCGACCGAACTCCTCCGGCAACTCGACGCCTACGTCGCCGAGCTCCAGAAGGACGCGCCGGGCGCCTCACGCGGCGACGTGCTCGCCGCGGCGCTGAAGACGCATCGGCCCTTCCGGCGATGGTTACTCAAGATATCTTCACGGCGGCTTGATTAACCGCTGCGGTAATTCTAGACTCGAACAGGAGAACACACCCCATGACGAAAGTCGCAAACCGCGCGCCGCTGAATGGGGAGGCGGCAGTATGAGCCCCCTCCTCGCCTTCGAGCTCTCTCTCATTCCGCTCGCGGTGGCCGTCTCGCTCATCTTCGCAATCTGGCGGATACGTGACGACGTGCGAAAGATCCGCGAACACCTCGACCGCGTCGTGCCTGACTACATTCGGGACCGCAAGACTCGCGTGCGCGAGAAGCTCGCGGGGACGGAGGAGGCGGGGGCGTGAGCGGAGGCCCCGCCCCGAGCACCGTAGGCGAGCAACTCTTCGCCCGTTACCTTCAAGAACAGGGCCTTCCTTTCGATTTCGAAAGGCCGCGCGCCGGGAAGAGCAAGGTGGTCGACTTCACCGGGCCGTTCGATGGGGCCGAATACCTCTTCGACTGCAAGGATTTCGAAAAGGACGATTTCAGGACTGCTCCCGGCTTTGTCGGTTTTTATGATCCGGTGGAACCGGTTCGCGCCAAGATCGATGCGGTCCGAAGAAAGTTCTCCGAGTATGCTGAGTTCTCCTGTTCCCCGGTCTTGTGCAACGTCCGATCGCTCGTCCACCTCGACGACCCAACGTCCGTCCTTAGCGCGATGCATGGCGATTTCACCTTTGGGTTCATGGTGAACACGAAGACGGGCTCCATGGTACCGGGGACCGAAACGAACTTCTTCGGCAATGGCGGCAAGATGACGCGCGCCGGAGGAGTTGTATTTCACACGCGGATTAGCGCACTGGTGGCTGTGCGTGAGGTCCCAATCGGTCGAACTCGTCACGTCGGGTACCTGTCGCAGTTTCCCTCCGCCGAGTGGATCGATCGATTGGCGGACGACGTCCCATTCGACCCGAATGAACGAGGCCTCGGCGTCATCGTCTACGAGAACAAAGATGCCGTCCGGCCCCTCTCTCGCGAGCTGTTTCAAGGCAACTACGACGAGAGGTGGACCTATGACGGGGCGGCGATTGAGTGCGTGTTTCGTGGGACGGACCTTCAGGAGGTCCGCGACCTAGAGCAACGCGGGAGAGAGCGCGCCGAAGCCAGGTTCAAAGAGAGGAAGAAGGGGGAATAATCAGCATGCGAGGACCTCGATGAAGCGCTCCCCCGGCTCTCTCCACGGCCCGCAAGTCGCGAAGCGAACCTGGCGCGATCCGAAGACGGGGGAGCGCCTCGAGAGCGCGTGGTATTTCCTCTTCTACTTCGCGAAGGACGAGAACGGCGCCCCCCGGCGCTTCATTCGCAGGACCGAACCGCCGACCGACTCGAAGCGCGTGGCCGAGGAGCAACTGAGGCGGGCGCTTCACGGCGACCCGAAGCCCGCGAAGCGCGTCACCGTCGCCGACGTTCTCGACGGGTATCTGACCTTTCTCGAGGCAAACGCCTATTCGACGTTCCGCTCGTCGGGATTCCACCTCCGATGGTGGCGCGACGGCTGGACGAAGCGTTAACTCAAGGGCGCGACGCGCGAGCCGTTCACCGGCTTCGGCCGGATCGCCGTGGAAGACTTTCGTCAGGCCGACGTCGACTGCGGCATCATCATCCTGAAGGGCGCCGGCCTCTCGAAGTCGACGCTCTGCAACGCCCTCACGCAACTCCGGGCCGCCTCCGGGCCCGTCCCGGCCGGGCACCCGGTCCTCGATCTCGAGATCGCCTTCAAATCCGAGGAGCGACACGTCGCCTGGACCGACGAGGAACTCGCGGAAGTCGCGAAGCGGCTGCCCGAGTGGGCCGCTCGCCTCCTCATGCTTCTGCGGCACAGCGGGCTCCGCGTGCAGGAGGCGCTCTCGCTCCGATGGGAGAACGTGAAGGCCGATCGCCTGATGTTCCGCCAGAAGGGCGACCGTCCCGAGGAGCGCCCGCTCACGACGACGGCGAAGGCGCTCCTAGATGGCATCCCGCGCACGTCTGAGTGGGTCTTCCCGGCCAGCCGCGAGGCGACGCGGCCGAAGGCATATCGGAACCTCCTGCGCCTCCTCCTGCCCGTCCGTGACGAGCTCGGTATCGTGGGAACGATCCACGACATCCGGCGCACGTTTGCGCAGCGGCTGCTCGACCAGGGCTCGACGCACGAGGAGATCGCGGCCCTACTCGGGCAGAGCTCGACGCGCATCGTCGGGCGCTACACGCAGCACGAGATGGCCCGTCTGAAGGTCGTCGCCGAGCGCGCGAGCGCAGTTGAGACGAGTCTCAATGATGCAGTTATGATTCACTCCGCCCGTCCCGCTCCATCCCCTTTCATCGGAGAATCAAAGACTTACGAAACTGAGGCTTCGCTCGCAAGTGACTCAGCGGAAAGCGCGGAAGGCCCGCCGTTGCAGGGGATTCCAATGGAGCGGGTGATGGGGATCGAACCCACGACATTCAGCTTGGGAAGCTGACGTTCTACCGCTGAACTACACCCGCTTTCGGTGGCTCCGGCGGGGATGAAAGTACTTGCCGCCGGGAGGTTCGTCAAGCGCCGTCGCGTCGGCCCGCGGGCGAGGGAGAATGCCGCGTGGTTCGAGTTCGAGATGGGGCCGGAGGCGGGGAAGTGAGCGCGGGTGCGGAGAGCCGCGGCGCGGTCGCCGTTTTCGGCGCGGGAGCCGTCGGCTGCTACTTCGGCGGGATGTTCGCCCGCGCGGGAGCGCACGTCAC
>DASVJU010000033.1:0-19139 GCA_036385755.1 Thermoanaerobaculia bacterium | reverse complement strand
CGGAGCTGCCGGGAAGGAAGTGGTTGAGCGGCTTCTTCTCGATCGGGTCGACGCAGAATCCGCTGCTCCGGCCGTACGTCGTCAGGACGATCGCGCCGCCGCGCGCGGCCCTGACGAAGCAGTGGCCCTCCTGGCCTTCCTTCAGCCGGCAGAAGCGCGGGCAGACGTCGCACTGGATCCGGCCATCCTGGACGGCGTGCCAGTGAGTTGTCGGATGCGCACTCTCGACGAAAGAGGCCACGTTCACCCCGCTCTTGGACACTATGGGCCGGTTCGCGCCGGCTGGCCAGCCTTTCAGGCCTTCGGGTCGGACCTTTCGAAGAGCCACCCGATCCCTGTGAAAAGCGCGTTGAGCGCGGCGAGCCAGAGGGACATGTCGAGAAGGACGAGCATCGCCGCGAGGCCTATGTCCTTCGTGGCACCGAGCGCCGTGAGCGGTGCGAAAAGATAGAGGAGGCCCGGCCGCGGCCTCCGCGGGTGGTCGAGGAAGGCCATGTAGAGGAAGCCGAGGACCGGGAACATCACCGACGGGGGAACGGACAGCGCCATCCGCACGCCGAGCGGCGGCCCGAGCCGGCGCCTCCTGTACATGTTGTCGATCGCCATGCGGTCGCCCGGGCCTCCGAAACGAAACGGGCGGCAGTCGCCCGCCGCCCGATCGTATCCGCATAGGACGTCCGCTACTTCGCGAACACGTCCTCGACGGGCGTGACGGTGATCGCCTCGGCCTTGATCCCGAGCTTCCGCGCGCCGATCGCTTTGTCCTCGTCGAGGAGCTCCTTCGGCTTTTCGCCGTCGTATTTGATCGGAGAAAACTCGTCGGCCACGAGCGCGGCCTTCAGGCCCTCGGCGTCCTTCGTGACGAAGACGATCGAGAGGTCCTTCGCCTGCAGGTGCCGCTTGACCGCGGCGTTCACGTCGGCGCGCGTGAGCTTCCCGAGCTTCGCGCGCATGTCCGTCACGTAGTCCGGCAGGCCGTACCACTTCTGGTCGAGGGCGGTGCCGAGCGCGTGGTCCTGCGTCGCCGTCAGGAGGTAGACGTTCTTCATGAGGTAGTCGCGTGTCGTCTGGAAGTCCTCCTCGGAGAGGCCCTCGTTCACGAGCTTGTCCAGCTCGTGGATCGCGACGCGGAGAGCCATGTGTGCGTTCTGCGGCATGACCGGGCGGATCCAAATCTCGAAGAGCTGCGCGCGCCGGCCGACGTTCGGCTCGGGGAGCATGCGGAACATGCCGCCCGGGAACGCCTCGATGTACGCGTAGTCGCCGTAGTTCATGCCGCGCACCTCGCGGATGCGCTGGTAGAGGTGCGAGCTGGACGAGCGGTGCTCGCCGAGCCACGAGCGCGCGACGGAGAGCGCCGCGAAGTCGGGGCTCGTGCGCGTCGCGTCGATCGGGAAGCCGAACGAGATGCCCGTCGAGCGGGTCTCCTTCCTGACGATGTCGACGTCGATGCCCGAGGGCCTGCGTCCCACGACGCCGGCCGGCGGGGGGAGGGCGGGCCCGGCGGGCAGCTTCGCGACGTCCGCCTTGATCCGGGCGGCGAACGCGTCCGGGACGTCGCCCGCGACGCCGACCGTCAGCGCGGCCCGCGTGTACGCTTTCTTCGCGAACTCCTTCACGTCGTCGAGCGTGATCGCGTCGAGGCCGGCAACGGTCCCGAGCGCCGGGTGGCCGTAGGGCGTGCCCGCGAAGATCCGCGCCTGCAGCTGCTCCTTGCCGAGCTCCTCCTCGTTCGAGTTCTTCAGGTTCTGTACGAGCGCGTTCTTCTGCGCGTCCCGGATGCGGCGGAAGTCGTCCTCGCGGAATCCCGGAGCGACGAGCTGCGGGAGGGCGACGTCGGCAAACGTCCTCCAGGCGTCCTTGTGGACGACGCCCGTGAAGACCGTGACCTCGCGGTCGACGTGCCCGTCGAAGCTGGCCGCGACGGGGAAGAGGGCCTTCTTGATCTCGTCGATCCGGAGGTCCGAAGAGCCGGCGTCCGAGATCATCCGGGCCGTCAGGGCCGCGAGGCCTTCCTTGCCGGCCGGGTCGTGCGCGGAGCCCGCGGCGAAGAGGAGCTTGATCTCGACGCGCGGGAGCAGCGACTTCTGCGTGATCCAGGGGACTTCGGGGCCGGGCGCGTCGGGCTTCGCGGCGCCATACCGGGCGAGGGGCGGGACGGCCGCCATGGTTTCCGGCACGGCATCCTTCGAGAGCGTCGTGAGGACGAGGTTCGCGTCCGTGAGGTACGTCTTCGCGGCGGCGTGGAGGTCGGCCGCCGTCAGGGAGTCGATGAGGCGGTAATACGTGTTGATCGTCCCGTACGAGCGGCGGAGACGGACGAAGCGCGCGAGGAGGCCGGCGATCCGTTCCGTGTCGTCGAGCCCGCGGACGAGGCCGTAACGCGCGTTCGACTTCACCTCCGCGAGGCGCTTGGCGTCGACGGGCCCGTCGCGCAGGGACGCGACGGTCCTGAGGATCTCGTCCCGGACGTACACGGGATCCGTGCCCTTCTTCAGCCGCGCGAAGACGCCGACGAGCTCGGGATCCTCGTTGATGTCGATGTTCGGCTGGAGCGCGTCGAGCTTCTGTTCGGTCTCGACGAGCTTCTTGTAGAGGTCGGACGTGGGGCCGAATGTGAGGTCGAAGAGCGCGTCGAGCGCCGGAAGGTCCTTCTTCGTCTCGGAGAAGGCCGGACCGTGGAACGCGACGACGACCCAGGGGAGCGTGTCGGACGGCCACGGCACGTGCGCATAGACCGGTCCCTTCGCGGGCGGCTCCTGCGGCACGGTCACGGAGTGCGCGCCCTTCTTCCAGCCGCCCCAGTACTTCTCGACGAGGCGGATGGTCTCTTCGGGCTTCACGTCGCCCGCGACGATGATCGTCGTGTGCTCGGGGCGGTACCAGCGCGAGAAGAACGTCTTCGAGTACGCGAACTGGTTGGGCATGTCCTCGATGTCCTTGAGGAAGCCCATCGTCGTGTGCTTGTAGGTGTGGACCTCGAAGGCCTTGTCGCGCGTGACCTCGTAGAGCTTCGAGATCGGGTTCGCGCTGTTCTTGTTGTACTCGCCGAGGACGGCGCGGGCCTCGGTCTTGAACTCCGACTCCCCGTACTCGAGGTTCTGGAAGCGGTCGGCCTCGATCTTGAGCATCGTCTCGAGGTCTTCCTTCGGGAACGTCGTGTAGTAGTTCGTGTAGTCGTCGGTCGTGTACGCGTTCTGGCTGGCGCCCGAACGCGTCACGATCGCCTGGTACTTCTCCGGCGGATACGCCTTCGTCCCGCGGAACATCATGTGCTCGAAGAAGTGGGCGAAGCCGGACTTGCCGGGCTCGACCTCGTTCCGCGACCCCGTCTTCACGGGAATCTGGATCGAGACGATGTTCGGGAAGCCGGTCGGGACGACGATGACCTTCAGGCCGTTCGGGAGGGTCTTCTCCGTCGCCTTGAAGGGGAGGATGTCGGCGGCGCCCTTTGCGCTCTTCGCGGCCTTGGCGGCCGGCTTCGCGGGAGCGGGGGAGGCGGCGTTGGCGGACTGTGCGTCGGAACGGGTGGCCATGAGGGCGAAGAGGATAAGGGCAAGGGAGCGGAAGCGTGTCATGCGGTCGTCTCCTTCGTTTCGGGCAATCTAGCTGGGTACGCAGTGCGGCACAGATTTGTTTCACCGCGCAGATCTAAAATCGGGTATGGACGCCCGCGTGCCTCCGGCTTTCGAGCGTGAGCCCTATCGGACGGAATTGGAGACGTCCGTTCTCGAGACCGGCGACGACGAAGGCCGCCCCTGGGCCGTCCTCGAGGACACGATTTTCTACCCCGAGGGCGGCGGACAGCCGCCGGACCACGGCCTCCTGAACGGGGTCGCCGTCATCGACGTCCAGAAGGCGGGCGCGCGTGGAGACAAGAGCGGGGGGCAGATACGCCACACCCTCGCGGCGCCCGTCGCGCCGGGCCCGGCGAGGATCTCGCTCGACTGGGAGAGGCGCTTCGACCACATGCAGCAGCACACGGGTCAGCACCTTCTCTCCGCGGTGGCCGAGGACCGCTTTTCCTGGCGGACGACGGCGTTCCATCTCGGCCCCGAGGTGTGCGACATCGAGCTCGACGCGCGCGTCCTTTCCACGGCCGATCGGGCGGCGCTCGAGGACGCGGTCGCCGTCGAGATCCGCGCCGCGCGCGCGGTGGCCCCGCGGCGGGTCACGCTCGAGGAATTCCGCGCGCTGAAAGTAAGGACGCGCGGGCTTCCCGAAGGGCACGCGGGAGACGTGCGGCTCGTCGAGATCGCGGGAGTGGACCTCAACACGTGCGGCGGAACGCACCTTTCGAATACCGCCGAAATCGAGCTCGTGGCGCTCCTTTCGGCCGAGCCCCTGCGCGGCGGGACGCGGCTCGTCTTCGTCGCGGGGCGGAGAGCGCGGCGACGACTGGCGGCTCACGAGGAGCGCCTTCTCGCCCTGCGCAAGGTCCTCGGGGCTCCCGACTCCGGCCTCGCCGATGCCGCGCGGGCGAAAGGCGATCAGCTCCAGAACGCCGAGCGCATGCTGCGCCGCGCCGAGGAAGAACTGGCGGCCGCGGCGGCGGAAGTGGCACTGGCCTTGAGGTCGCGCGTCGTGCATGCCCATTTCGACGGGCGGGACATGCCGTTCGTCCAGTCGGTCGCACGGCGGTTCTCCGAGAGGGCCGGGCCGCGGGCGGCGTTCCTCACGGCCACGCGCGAAGGCCAGCACGTCTTTGCGCTGGGCGCCGGGGACGGTTTCGGCGACGCACAGGCGCTGGGGCGGGAGATCGCTTCGCTCCTCGGTGGCAAGGGCGGCGGCGCGGGCCGCGTCTTCCAGGGCAAGGCGCCCGGCCTCTCGGCGGCGGACCGCGCGCTTGCACGGTTGAACGAAGTCGACTCCTAGCGGACTTCGGGGCAGAACTCCTCGAAGCCGCGGGCGCGCTCGCGGCGCGCGATCCGTGCGGGATCCGGGTCGCTCGGCAGGACGCCGAGCGCGACGAGCTGCGGCCGGAACTCGTAGCGGAAACGGACGACGGCGGCAGGCTCGCTCTCGAGGTCGATGTCGACGCGCTCGATGCCGAAGCGCGTCCTGTTGCCCATCCCGGTGGCGGCGTACTCGTCCGAGAGCTTCGCGCCCGCCGAGGAGGAATCCAGAGAGGAAGATTTCTGAGATTGGTCGCGGGCGCTCGCTTCGGCTTGGGCGGCCGGCGGCGCCGCGTCCTGCAGGAATCCGCTCGCAGGCGCGTCGGGGCGCCGCTCTCTTTCATTCAAAGAAATCTCCCGATCCTTCTGTCTCCGATCCTCCTGTTTCTCGTTCCAGCGACCGGAACGGTACGGGGGCCTCTCGCGATAGAAGACCGCCTCGATGATGCCGAGGTCTTCCGTTTTCCCGAGCGCCGCTCCGTACGAGCCGCGCTCGCCGGTGAAGACGAACTTGCGGGACGTGGCGTTGTTCACCTGCCAGCCCGGAATGACGACCGTCTCATAGGGCGCGAGGACCCACTTGCGCGCGTCTCTCGAGGAAGTGTGTTTCGCGTCGATCGTGTTCAGTCCGTCGACCGACAGGGCCACGGCGATCCGCGTGCCCGTGGGGTTCGAGAGGCGGAGGGCGTAGTCGCGCCCCTTCAGGGCCTCCACGTAGACGGTGCCCCGCGCGGAGAGCTCCGGGCGGGGGCTCCCGTTCACGAGAACGTCGAGGCCGAAGCCCGCAGGAGAGGCGGCGTTCGCGGCCCCTGCGGCGAGAAGAAGGGCGGTGAGAACCTGATGGCGCATCGGAGTCTCCTTTCGCACGATTGGACCCGTGCGCGGAGGTTCGGTTCCCGGCGCCGCGCTCAGGGCGGCGGCAGGGCGTCCTTCAGGAAGGCTCCGACGTCCTTGCGCAGCTTCGCGAGCTCGCCGACGTGGAGGTACATCATGTGGCCGGCCTCGTATTCCTTCGCCGTGATCCGCGCGCTCTGCTCGGCCGTGAGGCCCATGTGGGAGAGCGTGTAGCGCGTCGCGAAGTACGGCGTCGCGAGGTCGTAGTGGCCGGACGCGACGAAGAGCCGCATGGACGGGTTCTTCGCGAACGCCGAGCGCAACGCGCCGCTCGTGTCCGCGAACGTGTTCTGGGGGAACTCCCACGGGCTTCCAATCCCCCCGCCGAGGACGTAGTACGTGAGGTCGCTCTTGAAGCCGAGGTCGGCGTGCACGTACTGGTTGAAGGCGGCCGTATACGGCGGGACGATGGCCGCGATGCTCGGGTCGAAATCCGGGCGTTCGGCGATGCCGGACTCGTTGTCTCCCGTGAAGCGCGAGTCGATCCGCCCGACGTTCTTCCGGTCGCCGACGAGGAGCTCGCGACAGAAGTGGTTGATCTCGATCCTCTCGTCGGCGCGCTCGATCCAGCCCGCGTCGAGCCCCGTGTACCGTGCGAGCCGCGCCGCGAGCGCCCTGCGGTCCCCGGGCGACAGCGCGTCGCCCTTCGCGAGCGCGACGGGATAGTCGCCTCCCGCGAACGCTTCGACTTCGTCGAGGACGGCGCGCAGGGGCTTTCCCTGCAGGTCGGCGGGGAGCTTCTTGTGGTACCAGGCCGTGGCGGCGTACGTCGGCAGGAAGAGCGGATACGGGAGGTCGTTGCCGCGTGTGAAGCGGCCCGTCTGGAAGTTCAGGATCGACGAGACGAGGAGGATCCCGTTGAACGCGATCCCGCGGTCCACGAGGTAGCCCGAGAGTCCCGCCGCCCGCGTCGTCCCGTAGCTCTCGCCGACGAGGAAAAGCGGGGAGCCCCAGCGCTCGTAGCGCGTCAGGTACAGGCGGATGAACTCGCCGACAGACGCGATGTCGCCTTCGAGACCCCAGAACTTCTTCCCGAGCTCGGGCTTCGCGGCCCGGCTGTAGCCCGTTCCCACGGGGTCGATGAAGACCATGTCCGTGTCCGGGAGCCACGTGTCCTCGTTGTCGACGACCGTGTACGGCGGTGCCGGCATCATGCCGTCGGCGTCCTTCATCTTCACGCGCTTCGGGCCGAGGGCGCCCATGTGCAGCCACACGGAAGCAGCTCCGGGGCCGCCGTTGAACGAGAACGTGAGCGGCCGCTTCGCCGCGGAGGCGCCGCCGCGGTCCAGCGTGTACGCCATGAAGAAGACCTTCGCCTCGACGTCGCCCGCGTCGGTCTTGAGCGGGAGGAATCCCGTCGTCGCCGTGTAGGACAGCGTCGTCCCTCGGATCGACACGGCGTGCTTCGTGACGACCGGCGGCTCTTCCTTCTCGTCCTTCTTCTTGTCGTCCTTCTTTTCGCCATCCTCGGCCCTTGCCGAGGTCGTCGACGTCGCGGGCGAAGCGGCCTCGGGCCGCGCGGCGCGGGTCTGGGCGAGGAGGACGGTGAGAGCGAGCGTGCTCAGCATGGGATGCCTCCGAAGGCGTTCTTTGACCGCGGGGTGGCCGTACCGTACATTGCGCGCCGATGAAAAGCGACCCAACCCGCCCGATCGGCGTCGGTCTGATGGGATTCGGGACCGTGGGACGCGCATTCGCGCGGCTCCTGACACGCGAATCCGCCGACCTCGCGCTCCGGCGCGGCGTGAGTCTCTCCCTCGCGGCCGTCGCGAGCCGGGGGGCGGTCGGGAAACGCGACCCGGGCCTCGGCGCCGGCGTGCGCTGGACCGAGGATCTCGCGTCGGTGGCGACGGACCCGGGCGTCGACCTCGTCGTGGAGCTCCTCGGCGGAATCGAGCCCGCGAATGGCCTCATCCGCGCGGCGCTCGGGGCCGGCAAGAGCGTCGTGACGGCGAACAAGATGCTCCTCGCGCGGGACGGAACCGCTCTGCAGGATCTCGCGCGCGCGAAGGGCGTGGGCCTCGGCATCGAGGCGGCCGTGGCCGGCGGGATTCCGATCCTCAGGGCGCTGCGCTCGAGCTTCACCGGAGACCGTGTCATCGCGGTTTCCGGCATTCTGAACGGCACCTGCAACTTCATCCTGACGGAGATGGAGGCGACGGGCCGCTCGTACGCCGACGTCCTCGCGGAGGCGCAGCGCCTCGGGTACGCGGAGGCCGATCCTGCGAGCGACGTCGAAGGAGACGACGCCGCCTACAAGCTCGCGCTCCTCGCGCGCCTTGCGTTCGGGCGCGACGTCTCGGTCGATCAGGTCGCGCGGGAGGGCATCACGCGGCTCCTGCCGTGCGATTTCGTCTACGCCAAGAGGCTGGGGCGGACGCCGCGCCAGCTCGCGGTGGCCCGCATCGCTCCGAGCGGTCACCTCCTTCTCTCGGTGAGGACTCATTTCGTCTCCGAGACGTCGCTGCTCGCGAAGGTGACCGGGCCCTTCAACGCGGTCGAGGTCCGGGGGGAGAGCGGCGGGTCCTTCGTCTTCTCGGGGCGCGGCGCCGGCGGCGATCCGACGGCGACGGCCGTCCTCGCCGACGTCGTGGAGATCGCCCGGGGCGGCGCTCCCGGCGCCCAGGCCGCCCCGCCGCTCGGCTTCGCGTCCCTGATGCCGTGCACGCCCGCGGGCGCGGACGAATTCGTGTCGCCCTACTACCTGAGATTCATCGTGAGCGACCGCCCGGGAATCCTCGCCGACCTCGCGCGGATCCTCGCGGAAAACGGCATCAACATCGACGCGGTGTTTCAGGCTCCCTACGAGGACAAGAGCGCGCTGCCGTTCGTCGTGACGCTCGAGCCGGTTTCGGGCCGGGCGCTCGCCGCCGCGCTCGTCGTCATCTCTTCGCTCGATTTCCACGTGGTCCCGCCGCTCGCGCTCGCGATGACGGAGTAGGCCGGACGCCGGCGCTCTTCCCAGACGAGGAGAGCCGCCCAGCAGCCCACGCGCACCATCGCGAGGAGGTAGAACCCCGCCTGACGGAACACGAACAGGCCGCTGACGGCGCCGTCCGTGCGGGGATTCATCTGGAGGCCGGCGCTCGTGAAGGCCACCTGCACGACGGCGCCGAGGGCGAGCCAGAACAGGAGGATCCGGATTCCGGAGGCGCGCCGTCCGGCGAGACGCTGCTTCGCGACGCGGTAGGCGCCCCGCGCGTTTCGCGCGTCTCCGCGGGCCAGCGCGATGCGCGCGAGATCGTACCTGAGTCCGACATTCAAGAAAACGATTGCCCCGGCCACGATTGCCCACCAGAAGGCGAGGTCCGGGAGGAACGTGTGCGGCGGCGCGTCCCTGGCGAGCTTCTCGAGGAGCTTCGCCGGCGCCACCACGAGGAGGCCCATCCAGATGGCCGCCGTCAGGGCGAAACGCACGGTCGCCCAGAGGTTCGCCTTGAAGAGGCCGGCCGACTCCGCGACGACTCGCGCGAAGACGGGCCGGGGCTTGCCCTCGATGAGGACGCGGAGGACGCCGCCCGTCAGGAAGATCTGGAGGAGCGCGAACGCAAGGAGGGCCGCCGCGACGGAGGCCTCGGCGATGGCGATCTCATGTCGCTGCGTGACTCGGAAAGACAGCATTCCCCATCCGTCCCAGCCCTTGACGAGGGCCTCGCGAAACGCGCCCTCGTCGAAGATGGCGAACAGGGCCTTGATCGGGTACCAGGCGACGAGTGCCGAAAGCAGGAGCGAGAGCCAGAGGACGCCCGCGAGGCGCCGGTGCCGAAAGGCCGCGGAGAAGCCGCTCCGGGTCGCGCTCACAGGACACCCCACAGCGAAGACAGGAGGATCTCCACGAAATGCAGCGCGTAGGTTCGGCCCTTCGCGGCGGCCGACGGCCCCTCGTACTTCTTCGTGTAGCGGGCGTTGTTCCAGGGGTTCCGGTCGAGGACGGTCCGGCGCTCCGGGTCCACCTCGGCCTTCACGAGCGGCGACGAGGACGTCACACGGTACTTGATCCAACCGCTCGCGCCGTCCCACGTGCGCTTGACCGATTGTCCGTCCTTGAACGTGAGAACGACGTTCGCTGGCATTTCGATGTCGCCGTCGCGGCCGACCACGACGAGCGATTGCCACGGGCCCTTGCGCTCTTTCTCGTCCGGCTTCTTCTTCGCCTTCTTCTTCGGGTCCGGGTCGAAGTTCACGGGCTTGCCTTTGTCGTCGAAGCCCGTGAAGCCGTCGTCCGGTTCGGTGCGGGCGTCGAGGATCGAGAAGTCGACCCAGCCTCGCCCGTACCACGCCTTCGGGATCAGCGCCGCGACCTGCGGATTCCCGGGCGCGCGCATCGCGTCGAGGAAATCCTCGGACGTCGGGTGGTCGAAGCGCCAGCGCTCCGCGTAGCCGCGGAAGACGCGCCAGAACGCCTCCTCGCCGAGGAGGTTGCGGATCTGCTGGATCGTGATGCCCGGTTGGGGATAGGAGTTCCGCCCGTACGAGTTCTCGGTCGCGTACTTCCAGGAGTCCGCGAGGATCGGGTCGTGGTCCTGCGTGAGCGCCGAGACGCGATTGTCATCCTCGCTCCTGATCCCGATTCCCGGCGGCACGACCAGATAGGCGCCGTACTTCCGGTCCACCATCACCATCTCGGTGAACGTGTTGATGCCCTCGTCCATCCAGCTCTCCTCGAATTCGTTCGAGGCGAGGAGGCCCATCCAGTAGCCGTGCGTGAACTCGTGGATCGTGACCGTCTCCGGGACAAAGAGCCGGTTCAACGGCCAGCGCGACATCCACTTGAGCGAGAGGGTCGTGTAGATCGTCTCGTACTCCATGCCCGTGGCGCCCATGCCGTCCTCCGGCGTGTCGACGATGGAGATCTGCGCGTATGGGTACGGGAACGCCCAGAGGCCCGTCCACGCGAGCGCCCACTTCTGGGCTTCGACGTGCCGCCGGTCGAATGCGCCGTGGTCCGGCTGGAGGTACAAGCGGATCGCGACCTTGTGGAAGCCGGCGAGGAGGTCGGACTCGGAGCGCCCAAGCGTCTTCGCGGCGCGCGCGACCTCGTCCTTCGGGATGTCCTTCGCGGGGTCGAAGACGTCCTCGACGAGGACGTAACGCGGATCGGCCGTGAACGCGAAGTTGTGAATCGACTTCTGCTCGTAGGTGAGCGTCTTCTTTCCCGCCGTGCGCTTCGTGTCCACGAGCGCGCCGGCCGACCCGACGACGAACTTCTCGGGGAGCGTGATCGCGACCTTGTAGTCGCCCCAGTCCGCGTAGAACTCGGAGAGCGCGTGATACTGATGGCAGTTCCAGCCCGAGTCGGTCCTTCGGCGGCGGCCCTTCGGCTCGTAGACGCCGATCTGCGGGAACCACTGCCCGAACATGAAGAAGTCGCGGACGTAGCCCGCGCGCGCGTAAACCCTCGGGACCTTCGCCTTCCACGCGATCGCGAGCGTCGCGGTCTCGCCCGGCGCGACGGGGCGGGGGAGAGAGACGACGAGGACCGTCCGGTCGTCGGAGTTGCCGTCGTCCGGGCTGTCGAAGCGGGCGCCCTTCACGAGCTCGGCCCCGTCCCACGTCATCGACGTCACGTCCGTGTAGCCCCAGCCCTTGTCGACGTCGGCCTCGTCGCCTCGCAGCTGGCTGCCGGACTCCTTGAAGAACGTCGAGCGGTCGTTGCGGAAGGCGTTCCAGTACAGATGAAAGCGCAGCTCGCCGACCGGGACGTCTCCCGGGTTCGTCCACTTCAGCGTTTCGGATCCTTCGACGAGCTTCGTCTCGGGGTCGAGGGAAACCCTGATGTCGTAGTCGACGATCTTGCGCGGAGCCTCGAGGGCGGCGGCCGGGAGACCGAGCACGAGCGACGCGATGGCGGCGACGACGAGTTGTTTCATGTTCGCGGCGGATTCTAGCCCTGGGGTAGAGTCGCTCGAATGTCGAAGGGCGACCTCGTCGCGCTGACGGGCGGCACCGGATTCGTGGGCAGCCACGTCGCGGACGCGCTTCTCGCGGCGGGATTGCGCGTGCGGGCGCTCGTCAGGCGCCCCGGTGACGTCGCCTGGCTGAGAGGCACGGGCGTCGAGCTCGTCCCGGGCGACGTCCGCGACGCCGCGACGCTGCCGGCGCTCGTCGAGAACGTCTCTGCAGTCGTCCACGTCGCGGGAAAGACGTCCGCACGAAACGAGGCCGAGTACCTGGCCGCGAACGCCGCGGGCACGGAGAACGTCGCGGCGGCGACGCGGGCGCTCTCTCCGGATGCTCACGTCGTCCTCGTCTCGTCGCAGGCGGCGGGAGGACCGAGCCGCGACGGAACTCCCGTGAAGGCGTCCGACGCTCCGCGCCCCCTGTCCTCGTACGGCCGCTCCAAACTGGCGGGCGAGCAGGCGCTCCGGCGCGGGGGCGTCGCGTTCACGATCCTGCGTCCCAGCGCGGTCTACGGCCCCCGCGAGACCGCGATCCGCGATTTGTTCGTCGCGGCCTCGCGCGGCTTCGTGCCGGTGCTCGCCGGCGGAACGCCGCGGATCCAGATGGCGTTCGCCGAGGACGTTGCCGCCGCCGTGCGGGGCGCGCTCGCCCGGGGGGGGAGGGGCGAGACCTTTTTCGTGGCCCACCCGGAGGTCCTCGACTACCGGCGTATCGCCGAGACCCTCGCGGGCCTTCCGACGAGGCGTCCCCTGATGCTGCCGATCCCGGGCGCCGCCATCCGGGCGGCCGGGCTCCTCGCAGGCGTCTTTTCCGGCCTCGGCAAGGGCCCTCCCGTCTTCAACGCGGAGAAAGCGAACGAAATGCTGCAAGCTGCCTGGCTGTGTGACGTTTCGGACGCGCAAGTCGCGCTCGGGCAACCGTTTCGGACCGATTTCGCGTCCGGCGCGAGGCGCACGTGGGACTGGTATCTCTCGCGAGGCTGGATCGTGGACAGGGGTGGTAAAATCCATCGGACAGGGGAGCCGAATGACACAGCCTCGAATGGCGCGGCCCGGGGCCGCTGAGGGTGAGCCGGTGCTCGGGCGGCCGAAGACACTCGTAACGCCCGCCGGAAATCGCTCAATCTTTGAGAAGTGTCGGACGTATACCGCGCCGGACGAGCTCCGGGCGGCCGGGCTCTTCACGTTCTTCAGGACCATCGAATCGGGCCAGGACCCGGTCGTCATGATGGGCGGCCGCGAGATGATCATGCTCGGGTCGAACAACTACCTCGGCCTGACCTCCCACCCGAAGATCAAGGAAGCCGCGATCGCCGCGGTCCGGAAATACGGCGCCGGCTGCGCCGGCAGCCGGCTCCTGAACGGAACGCTCGACATTCACGTGGAGCTCGAGGAGCGCCTCGCGGGCTTCATGAAGAAACCTGCCTGCGTCACGTTCTCAACGGGTTTCGGAGTGAACCTCGGCGTGATTTCTTCCCTCGCCGGCAAGGGCGACGCGATCTATCTCGATCGCCAGGACCACGCCTGCATCTTCGACGGGGCGCGTCTCGCCGTCGGCGCCGAGGTCAAGAAGTTCAAGCACAATGATCCGGCCGACCTCCGGCGCCTCCTGGCCCTGAACGGGGACCGGAGCGGGCGGATGCTCGTGATCGACGGCGTCTTTTCGATGGAGGGAGACATCGCGCCGCTTCCGGAGTACACCGACATCTGCGACGACTACGACATGGCGCTCATGGTGGACGACGCGCACGGCGTGGGTGTCCTCGGCAAGCACGGCCGCGGCACTCCGGAGCATTTCGGTCTCGAGGACAGGGTCGACCTCATCATGGGAACGTTCTCGAAGTCGCTCGCGACCGTGGGCGGCTTCGTCGTGGGCGAGCCGGACGTCATCAAGTACGTCAAGCACCGGGCCAGGGCGCTCATGTTCACGGCGGCGCCACCGCCCGCGTCCGTCGCGGCCGTCCTCGCCGCTCTCGACATCATCGAGAGCGAACCCGAGCGCCGCGACCGGCTCTGGGAGAACACTCGCTTCATGCTCACGGCGCTCCGTGCGATCGGTTTCGACTGCGGCGAGTCCTCGACGCCGGTCATCCCGATCGTCGCCGGACCCGACCTCGTCGCCTTCAAGATGGCGAAGAGGCTGGAAGACGAAGGTGTTTTCGTGAACGCCGTCGTCAGCCCGGCCTCGCCTCCGGGGCGCGCGCTCATCCGCACGTCGTACATGGCGACGCACACGCGCGCGCACCTCACGCGCTCTCTCGACGCCTTTCACAAGGTGGGCCGCGAGATGGGGCTCGTCTCCTAGGTCTCCTGGCGTTGCTTCGGGCCTTCGATCGTGCCTGCGCCCGGGAGTAGGCTCGGGGCGCAGGAATGACGATGCCCTCCCTCCATTCGACCGAGCTGACGATGCTGCTGGACCTGAGCGAGGCGCTCGGGTCGCCGCTGAACCTCAGGGCCTCGTTCGCCCGGGCCCTGGAGATCCTCGAGACGGACCTGAAGGCGGTCTTCGGGATGATCACGTTCCTCGACGCCGAAAGCGGAGACCTGAAGGTGGAGGCGGCCGCGGGCCGCGGCGCCGCGGCCGCCGGGAATCTCCGATACCGCCCGGGAGAGGGGATCTCGGGGCGCGTCGTCAGAACGGGGAAGCCGATCGCGATCCCTCACGCCAGCGAGGAACCTCTCTTTCTCGATCGGCCGGGCATCCTCCAGACCCGGCGAAAATCGAAGGACGACCTCTCGTACATCTCGGTCCCGATCCGGATCGATGGCCGGAACGCGGGCGCCCTCGGGGTCGCCTTCCTCCACGAAAAGAGCCGGGATCTGGGGCATCTCGTGAAGGTCCTCGGAATCGCCGCGTCGATGCTGGGGCAGGCGACCCGCGTGCATCGCCTCCTGGAGGCGCAGCGCGACCGGCTGATGGAGGAGAACCGCCAGCTCAAGGAAGAGCTTCGCGAGCGGTACGACGTGGGAAACCTGATCGGGACGAGCCACCCGATGCAGAAGGTCTACGAGCAGGTCGCCCAGGCGGCGCCCGCGAACACGACCGTTCTGATCCGGGGGGAATCGGGGACCGGAAAGGAGCTGGTCGCCCACGCGATCCACTACAACTCTCCGAGGTCGGGCAAGCCGTTCATCAAGGTCAATTGCGCGGCTCTGCCGGAGAACCTCATCGAATCGGAGCTGTTCGGGTACGAACCCGGAGCTTTCACCGGAGCCGACAAGCAGAAGAAGGGGCGATTCGAGCTGGCGCACGGCGGCACGCTTTTCCTCGACGAAGTGGGGGACCTCCCCGCCGCGACGCAGGTCAAGCTCCTGCGCGTTCTCCAGGAGCGGGAATTCGAGCGGCTCGGCGGGGTCAAGCCGGTACGGGTCGACGTCCGTCTGATCGCCGCCACGAACATCGACCTCGAGGAAGCGCTGAAGAAGGGCTCGCTGAGGGAAGACCTCTACTACCGGTTGAACGTCTTCGGCCTCTTCGTTCCGCCGCTCAGGGAGCGCCGGTCGGACATCCTTCTCCTCGCCGACCATTTCGTCGAGAAGTACGCCGCGGCCCACGCGCGAAGCGTCCGAAGGATCTCCACGTCCGCGATCGACATGCTGATGAGCTACCACTGGCCGGGCAACGTCAGGGAGCTGGAGAACTGCATCGAGCGCGCGGTACTCGTCTGCGAGGGCGGCGTCCTCCACGCCCACCACCTTCCTCCCACTCTTCAGACCGCGGAGGTCAGCAACACGCTCCCCGGGCAGTCCCTGGCGGAATCGATCTCCGGTTACGAAAAAGACCTGATCCTGGACGGGCTGAAGATCGCGCGCGGGAACCGGGCCAAGGCTGCGCGACTCCTCCGGACGACCGAGAGGATCCTGAACTACAAGGTCGGCAAGCACGGAATCGACCCGAACCGGTTCCGGCACTGAAGAGGAAGAGAAGAAGGAGAATACCTACGAATATGTAGGAACTCTGGGACGCATCGACAGTTTTGTTGGTGCTGGCGCTTCGGCGGCAGCCGCGGTGCCGCGGAGCAAGCATCGTCCGCGCTCCTGGCGTCGGTGCCCGCCTATCGCCCAGAGCGATTAGCTACAGTTTCGTAGCTTCTAATGCTCTAAGAAACATTTTCGTACCTCTCTCGGGAACGTTCGCGAGCCAATCCCGAGCCCCCAACCCGCTTCTTCTCTGAGACTTCCGCATCCTCGTCCTCCCCCGCGCCCCTGCGGCACGCCCCGTGCGAAGAGGCAGCCATTCGGGAGGGCGACGAATGAAGAAGAACCTGATCATGGTGCTGTTCCTGTTCGGACTGCTCGCGACGTCGTGGGCGCTTCTTGCGGTCGACCCCTCCGGGGCGAATACCGGCGGGATCGCGAATGTCCCGTCCAAGGTCGCGGGCAAGCCGACGCTCGAAGAGATCGGGGCCGCCGTCGGCCAGACCCGGGTCTCGCTCAATTTCGTCTGGACGCTCTCTGCGGCATTCCTGATCTGGTTTATGCAGGCCGGTTTCGCGCTGGCCGAGACGGGCTTCACGCGCGCCAAGAACGCCGCCCACACGATGATGCTGAACCTGATGGCGTTCGGTCTCGGCGTCATCGCGTTCTGGGCCTGCGGGTTCGCCTTCCAGATGGGGGGCTCGGGTTCGGCGATGGGGTCGGCCGTGAGCGCCCCGGAGGCGATGTCGAAGCTCCTCGGCCCGACGATCGGCGGGAACGTCTGGGGCCTCGTCGGCGGCACCGGGTTCTTCCTCTCGGGCGTTTCCTATGACGTCGCGGCTTTCGCGATCTTCCTCTTCCAGATGGTCTTCATGGACACCGCCCTCACGATCCCGACCGGCGCGCTTTCGGAGCGGTGGAAACTCTCCGCTTTCACGATCTACACGCTCGTGGGCGGGGCCGTGATCTACCCGATCTTCGCGAACTGGGCGTGGGGCGGCGGCTGGCTCTCGACCCTCGGCAAGTACGCGCACCTCGGCCACGGGTACGTCGACTTCGCCGGGTCGGGCGTCATCCATCTGACCGGAGGCGTGATGTCGGTGACGGGCCTGATCGTCCTCGGGCCCCGCATCGGGAAGTACGTCAAGGGTATGGCGCAGGCGATCCCGGGACACAACCTTCCCATGGCGTTCCTCGGATGCTTCATCCTCGCGTTCGGCTGGTTCGGGTTCAACTCCGGCTCGACGCTCTCCGGGACGGACCTGAGGATCTCGGTCGTCGCCGTGAACACGATGCTCGCCTCGGGGGCCGGCGCGTGCCTCTCGTACTTCTTCACGTGGTGGAAGTTCAAGCGGCCCGACCCCTCCATGAGCATCAACGGCCTCCTCGCCGGTCTCGTCGCCATCACCGCTCCCTGCGCCTTCGTGACGGCGCCGATGGCCGTCCTGATCGGCTCGATCGCCGGCGTCCTCGTCGTCTGGGCCGCCCTCTTCATCGAGAACACGCTGAAGCTCGACGACCCGGTCGGCGCGATCGCGGTCCACGGCGTCAACGGAATCTGGGGGGTGATCGCTCTCGGCCTCTTCGCCGACGGGTCCTACGGCGGCGGATTCAACGGCGGGCCCGAGGCGGGCGTGACGGGACTGTTCTACGGTGACTCCGGGCAGCTGGTCGCCCAATTGATCGGCCTCGGGGCGAACCTTCTCTGGGTGGGCGCGACGAGCTTCGTCCTCTTCAAGGTCATCGACCTCGTGATCGGGATGCGCGTGTCGCCTCAACAGGAAATGCAGGGCCTCGACTTCAGCGAGGTCTCTTCGCCCGCCTACAGCGGAGACCGTCCGTCCATCAATACGCCGGTCTTCATGCCCCAGCCGGCAAACGCCGTTGTGGGCGGCCTGAAACCGGCTCCGGCCGGCGGAAAGTGAAGGGAGCGCCGTCATGAAGCTGATCACCGCCATCATTCGCCCCGAGAAGCTCGAAGAGGTCAAGATCGCGCTCTTCGCGGCCGAGGTCGAGGGACTCACGATCCAGCAGGTCTCCGGCCACGGCGGAGAGAAAGCGGTCATGGAAAGCTACCGCGGCCATCCGCTCCTCTACGAGTTTCACGACAAAGTCCGGCTCGACATCGCCGTCTCCGAACCGTTCGTCGAGGTTACCGTCAAGGCGATCGCCGACGCGGCGCGGACGGGCCAGGTGGGCGACGGGAAGATCTTCGTCCAGCAGCTGGATCACGTCGTGAGGATCCGGACGGGCGAGGCCGACGTCGAGGCCCTCACTCCGGTGAGCGTCAGCGGGAAAATCTAGGGGAGATGCAATGAAAACGGTTCTTTCGGGCGGCTTTCGGGCCGCCCTCGCGGGAGCTCTTGCCCTCGTTCCCTGCTTTGCCCTGATCGCGCAGTCGCCTCCTGTGACTCCGAGTCCGACTCCGACGTCGACACCTGCAACGGCGGCTCCGGCAACGCCGCCGGCCAAGCCCTGGTACGAGGAGATTGCGATCAACGCCTTCGTCTCGGCGAGCTATTCCTACAACTTCAACCGCCCCGACTCCGGCACGAATCAGCTTAGGGTCTTCGACTTCGACGACAACAGCTTCAAGGTGGATGTCGCCGAGCTCGTCCTTCAGAAGGCGATCAGCAAGCCGGGCGAGGCAGGTTTCCGCGCGGACCTCGTGGCCGGTTCGTCGATCCCGCGGGTGTCGTCGTCCTACGGCCTCCTTCAGGGGCAGGACGTCGACCTCCAGCAGGCCTTCGTGAGCTGGATCGCGCCCGTCGGGAGCGGCCTGCGCCTCGACGCCGGGAAATTCGTCACGCACTTCGGCTACGAGGTGATCGAGGGATATGACGGATACAACGACAACGCGACCCGATCCTTCCTCTTCGGCTACACGATTCCGTTCACGCACACGGGTCTGAAGGCTTCGTACACGTTCAGCGATCAGCTTGCCGGGATGATCGAGATCTGCAACGGATGGGACGTCGCGAGGGACAACAACAGCTCCAAGAGCATCGGCCTGCAGCTCACGTGGACGCCGTCGAAGACCGTGACGGTCTACGGGAACGTCATGACCGGCCCCGAACGGACGAACGTCAACTCGGATCCGCGGAACCTCTACAACGTCGTGGCGCAGTGGAAGCTCACCGATCTGACCGTCTTCACGCTCGACGCCGTTTACGGCAGTGAGAAGGGCGCGGTGACTCCGGGCGCAAACGCCTCCTGGTCCGGCATCGCCGGCTACGCCCGCCTCGGGCTCAGCGACGCGTTCGCCTTCTGCCTGAGAGCCGAGTATTTCAACGACGCGGACGGCGCCCGGACGGGCACCGTCCAGAAGCTCACCGAAGTGACGGTCACCCCCGAGGTGAAGGTGTCGTCCCACCTGATCTTCCGGGCGGATCTGCGCGTCGACTGGTCGAACGCCGACGTCTTCGTCAAGAACGACGGCGCCTTCAAGGGCAACCAGCCGACGGTCCTTCTGAACGCGATCTACGTCTTCTAGATCATTCGCCCTGTTTATCCGATCATCGGCACCACGATG
>DASVJU010000032.1:0-3742 GCA_036385755.1 Thermoanaerobaculia bacterium | reverse complement strand
ATGTCGCACGGCTTCGACGACTCCGGCAGCCAGTACGACGCGGACGGCAACCTGAAGAACTGGTGGACACCCGAGGACCGCAAGGCCTACGACGCGCGCACGGCCCTCATCGTGAAGCAGTTCGAGGGCTACAAGCCGCTCGCGGACCAGTCCATCAACGGGAAGCTCACGCTCGGCGAGAACATCGGCGACCTCGGCGGCATCAAGATCGCGTACGCCGCGATGCAGAAGGCGATCGCGGGCAAGCCGGAGGAGAAGAACGCAAAGATCGACGGCTTCACGCCTCAGCAGCGTTTCTTCCTCTCGTACGCGACGATCTGGCGCAGCCAGTACCGCGACGAGTCCATGCGCGTCCAGCTGAACACGAACCCTCACAGCCCCGGACACTGGCGCGCGATCGGGCCGCCTTCGAACCTGCTGGAGTTCTACGACGCGTTCGGGTGCGCCGAGGGAACGCCGATGCGCCGGCCGGAGGCCGACCGGCCGAGCATCTGGTAACGCTACCAGCCGATCCCGTAGTCCTCCCCGTGGTCGCTCGAGCCGCCCCACATGGTGCCGTGCTCGCGGTCGAGATAGATCGCGTTGATGGGACCGGACGTCTTCGCGACCGGTTCGAGCTTGTACCCCATGTTCGTCAGCTCGGCGCGCACCCAGGGCGGGAGCGACGACGAGATCATCATCGCGCCCGGGCGGGACTCGTGGGCGCCGAACGAGCTCCTCATCTGGTAGCTGTTGATGTTCGCGGCCTCCGTCGCTTCCTGGACCGTCATCCCGAACTCCACGACGTTCAGGAAGAACTGGAGGAGGTTCTGGTCCTGTGAATCGCCGCCCTGTACCGAGAAGCAGAGGTAAGGCTTACCGTCCTTGAGGGCGAGCGTCGGCGTGAGCGTCACGCGCGGATGCTTTCCGGGCGCGAGGACGTTGTACGGGCCGTCCTCAGGGTCGAGGACGAAGCTCTGCATGCGCTGGCTCATGCCGAGGCCGGTCTTCCCCGCGATGACCGCCGGCAACCAGCCGCCCGACGGCGTCACGGAGACGACCCAGCCCTCGGCGTCCGCGGCCTCGACGGAGGTCGTGCCGGCGTAGAAAGACCCGGAGAAGGAAGATCCCTCGAAAGTGGATGCGGGCCCGGGAGACGGCGAGAGCGCCGAGACGGGCGCGTCCTGGTTGGTGATCTGCGGGCCGCGCGGCTTCGGCGCGCCGTTCGTCCACCTTTCTAAGAAATCCGAAAACGGGTTCTTTTCCCCCTGAAACGGATACGGGTCCCCGGGCTTCACGTTTGGATCGTTCCTCGTCCAGTCGATCGTCTTCATCCGGGCCACGGCGTATTCCTTCGAAAGGAGGCCCTTCGTCGGCTCGGCGGGCGGAAAGTACGGGTCGCCGTAGTAGAAGTCGCGGTCCGCGAAGGCCAGGTTCATCGCCTGGTAGAGAGCGTGGATGTAGCGCGCGCTGTTGTAGCCCATCGCCTTGAGGTCGATGCCCTCGAGAATGTTCAGGGCCTGGAGCATCGCCGGTCCCTGTGTCCACACGTCGAGCTTGTAGACGTCGATGCCCTTGTACGTCGTCTTCACCGGCTCCTCGATGCGGACCTTCCAGTTCGCGAGGTCCTCGAGCGTGTGGAGGCCGCCGACCTCCCGGGAGCCGCGCACGAACTCCTGCGCGATGTCGCCCTTGTAGAACCGGTCGTAGGCCGCGAGGATCGCGTCCTTCCGGCTCTTTCCGGCGGCAAGCGCCTGCTTCTCCGTTTCGACGAGCTTCCGGAGCGTCGCGGCGAGATCCGGCTGCCGGAAGATTTCACCCGCCCGGGGCGGCTGGTCGCCGGGGCGGGGCAGGAGGACGCGCCGCGACTCGGGCCACTTCATCAGCCAGTTGCGCTGCTTCAGAGCGGTCGAGACGTGCTGCTGCTCGACCGGATAGCCGTCCGCCATGTCGATCGCCGGCGCGAGAACGTCGGCGAGCGAGAGCTTCCCGTACTCCGCGAGCATCACGATGATTCCGCCCGGCGTCCCGGGCGTGACCGCGGCGAGCGGGCCGTACTCCGGCGGGTAGGCCATCCCCTTCGACCTGAAGAACTCCGGCGTCGCTCCCGTCGGCGCGACGCCGAGCGCGTTGATGCCGACGACCCTGCCGGTCTTCGGGTTGTAGATGAGGGCCTGCGTCTCGCCGCCCCACGACAGCGTGTCCCACATCGTGCACGTCGCGGCAATCATCGCGGCCGCCGCGTCCACCGCGTTGCCGCCCTTCTGGAAGATCATCGCGCCCGCGGTCGCGGCGAGCGGCTTGCCCGTGATCGCGAGCCACTTCTTCGCGTGAAGAGGCGGCTTGTTCGTGGCCGCAGCGGACGGCAGCGCGAGGGCGCCCGAGACGGCGACGGCGGCGACACCGA
This sequence comes from Thermoanaerobaculia bacterium, assembly GCA_036385755.1. Lineage (GTDB taxonomy): Bacteria > Acidobacteriota > Thermoanaerobaculia > UBA5066 > UBA5066 > Fen-183. The sequence continues at coordinate 1,356 of DASVJU010000032.1, read as the reverse complement.
TACGCAGGGACTGGCCGGACGGGATCATCGAAGCCTCCGCGCCGTTCACGATGGCGCGGAGGCATCCTATCCCGCGGCCGGCGTTCAGAATCCCTTGACCGTAGCGGCCTTCTTGTACATCCAGTACGTGAAGCCCCAGCCGACGAGGACGACGACGGGCAGCGCCCACTCGTAGCTCGCGGCCCACGTCGCATGCTGCGACATCATCGTGAAGATCAGCGGCACGGACATGTACGTGTTGTGCTTGCTGCGGAGGCCCGCCATCGCGGCGACGGCGGGGTCCGGCTTTTCTCCGCTCTTTGTCGCGGCGATGATCTTCTTCTGCGCCGGCCAGATCCGCATCCAGACGTTCGCGGCCATGATCGTCCCGAACATCGCACCGAGGTGGATCGCCGTGCCCCGGAAGCCGAAGCCGCCGAAGCGCGAGAAGAAGGTGACGGCTCCCGTCGCGACGGCGAGGCCGAGCCAGAAGTGGATCTCGGTCTTCGCGATGGCCTTCGCGAGCGGGTCGTAGACCGCGAAGAAGAGAAGCGCGACGAGGACGGCGATGCCGCCCGTCCCCCAGGTTTTCACGGTGGGGTCTTTGAAGAGGAGCCCCGTGTTGTAGTAGACGAGGCCGAGGAGCACGAGGCCCGTGATCCACGTCCAGGCGGCGCCCCAGCGGAATGCCCAGAGCGCGCGGGGCATCAGCTCGGGGATGACTTTCTTCTTCGTGTCGCCGTCCATCGTCGGGACGAAGTTCGAGTTCACGAAGTTGAAGAACCAGAGGTGGCCGATCCACAGAACACCCGCGACGACGTGCCCCCACCGGAACAACGACTCGAAAAGGTTCATGCCGTCCATGACGCCCTCCTATTGATTGAGACCGGATCTTAGCAACGGCTGCGCTCAGGGCCGAGACCGTTCAAGGCCGACGGGTTCGGCATGGAACCGCCCTTCGACTGTTGACATCCGGTCCCGCTCTTCAAATAATCCCCTCCATGGCGAAAATGACCTGTCCAAAATGCAAGGGATCCGGCGAAGGCGTGGGCACGATGAATTGCCCGAAGTGCAACGGGGTAGGCTGCCTAAGCTGCAACGGCACGGGGCAGGTCAACAAACCCTGCGTGCTGTGCGGCGGCTCCGGCACCGTCGACGATCCAAATCCATAGCCGCCCGTTCGATAGCTTCAAGCCCTGTCACGCCCCGACGGCCTTCGCGACCTGCTCGGCGAGGTGCAGGAACGCCTTCGAGACGGTGGAATCCGGCTCGGACACCATGATCGGCGTCCCGGCATCCCCCTGAATGGCGACGCGCGGGTCGATCGGGATCTCGCCGAGATACGGGACGCCGAGGAGGTCGGCCGTCCTCTTGCCG
>DASVJU010000031.1:0-6943 GCA_036385755.1 Thermoanaerobaculia bacterium | reverse complement strand
TGGGCATCCAGATCGCCGACGCCCTCGAGTCGGCGCACGCCCGCGGCATCGTTCACCGCGACATCAAGCCGGCGAACGTCTTCGTGAACGCCCGCGGGCAGGTCAAGATCCTCGACTTCGGCCTCGCGCGCATCGAGGGAGCGCGCCGCGAGACGGACGGGGCGGGCTCCCGTCTCGAGACCGTCGGGGCCCGGGACGAATTGACGACGCCCGGAACGTCCATGGGCACGGTGTCGTACATGTCCCCGGAGCAGGCGCGCGGGCAGCTCGTCGACGTGCGCACGGATCTGTTCTCGCTCGGCACGGTTCTTTACCAGCTGGCGACGGGCGCGCTCCCGTTCCCGGGGGAGACGTCGGCGGTCGTCTTCGACGCGATCCTGAACCGGGACCCGCTGCCGGTCGCGCAGCTGAGCCCCTCGCTTCCGGCCGAGCTCGGCCGGATCCTCGACAAGGCGCTCGAGAAAGACCGAAACCTGCGCTATCAGACGGCGACGGACCTGAAGACCGATCTCACGCGCCTGAAGCGCGACATGGACTCGGGGAGGAAGCGTGCGGCCGAGAAGAGCGACTCGCGCGGCGGAACCCGGCAGGCCGAGAAGTCGATCGCCGTCCTCTACTTCGAGAACCTCTCCGGCGTGAAGGAAGACGAGTACTTCCGCGACGGCATCACCGAGGACATCATCACGGAGCTCTCGAAGATCAAGGGCCTGAACATCTTCTCGCGGCCCACCGTCCTCGCCTGGCGCGACAAACCCGTCACGCCCGCGCAGATCGGGCAGCAGCTCAACGCGGCGTACGTCCTCGCGGGAAGCCTCCGCCGGGCCGGCAACCGGCTGCGGATCAACACGCAGCTCGTCGACACCCACACCGATTTTCCACTCTGGTCGGAGCGGTACGACCGCCAGATGGAAGACGTCTTCGAAGTTCAGGACGAGATCGCGCGCAAGATCGCCGAGGCGCTCCGCGTCACGCTCTCTCCGCAGGAAGAGGCGGCTCTCGCCGCCAAGCCCACCGAAAACCTCCAGGCCTACGACCTGTACCTTCGTGGAAAGAGCTATGCGCGGCGTCTCACGCGCCAGGACTTCGAGTTCGCACTCCAGATGTTCGAGAACGCCGTCGCGCTCGACCCGAGCTTCGCGCTGGCTTACGCCGCGATCGCGAATGTCTGCGCCCAGAACCACTACAACTACGGGCGAGACCCCGTTTGGCTGAATCGCGCCATGACGGCGTCCCAGACGGCCGTCGCGCTGAGACCTCAACTTCCCGAGGTGTTGGTCGCCCAGGCCTGGATTCTTTACGCCAGTGCGGATTACGACAACGCGCTCCGGTGCGCCCGGCAGGCCGTCGAACGAAAAGGCGACTGCGAAGGCGCCTACTACCTTCTCGGCCGTACGCTGTTCGCCTCGGGCCGCTATCAGGAGCTCGCGGAGATCGCCGACGCCGCGCTGGCGGCGGCCGGGGACGACTACAACGTCTACGTGCCCATCGAGAACGCGCTCGGAGCTCTCGGAAAGAACGAGAGACTGCGGAATGTCCGGCAGCGGATGGTCGCAACTCTCGAGAACCACCTGAAACAGGTGCCCGAAGACGCCCGAGCGCGAATCCAGCTCGCGGGGGAGTACGCCTTTCTGGACCGGATCGACGATGCCCTCCGGGAGACGAACCTCGCCGTGGCCCTGCGCCCGAACGAGGCCACGGTTCTTTACAACGCGGCCTGCACCTACGCGCTGATGAAGAAGAAGCCGGAAGCCATGGACGCGCTCCGGAAGGCCTGGGACGCGGGCTTCAAGGACGCGGTCTGGGCGCGCCAGGACCCCGAACTCGCACTCCTGCACGGCGACGCCGAGTTCGAGCGGCTCTATCCGGGGCGCACGGCGGGGGCCTGAGTACGGCACGGTAAGATCCCCGCACCTTGAGCGCGCGCGCGGCCCAATGCCCGAACTGCGGGGCGCAGGTCCAGTTCCGGACCGGAGCGTCGCTCGTCTCGATCTGCCCGCAGTGCAAGTCCGCCATCGCGCGCAAGGGCGCGGACCTCGAGGCCATCGGCACGGTCGCCGAGCTCGTGCCCACCTCGTCCCCCTTCAAGGTGGGCATGGACGCGCGGCCGCAGAAGGGGACGCGGCCGTTCCACATCGCAGGAAGGCTCCAGCTCTCCACGGGCGAAGGCACGTGGGACGAGTGGTACGTCGGGTTCAACGACGGGACCTGGGGATGGCTCGCCGAGGCGCAGGGCGGTTTCTGGCTCATGATGCCGGTCAAGCCGCCGACGGTCCCCGCGTTCGAGGCGTTGTCGCCCGGAGAGTCGCTCGACCTCGGCGGATACGGCAGCTTTGCCATCACCGAAGTCCGCGAGGCCACGTATTCCTCCGCGCAGGGCGAGTTGCCGTTCGTCGCGCCGCCCGGGAGCGTCTTCCGTTACGCGGACCTTTCGGGCGCGGACGGGAGTCTCGCGACTCTCGACTACGGCGACGGGCCCTCTCTCGACGGCTTCTATGTGGGCAAGCCCGTCGCGCTCGAGAGCCTCGGCATCGCGGAGATCGCAGGGTGGTCGGATCGCACGGTCTCCGTCAAGGCGCTCGCGCTGAACTGCCCGAACTGCGGGGGCGCGCTCCAGCTGAAGGACCCGGCGAACACGGTCCGCATCGCCTGCCCGTCCTGCGGCTCGCTCCTCGGCTCGGCCGACCGCAAGGACGCGGGCCCGCCCTCGAAGTTCACGGTGCTCGAAAAGCTCGCGGCGGTCACGTTCAAGCCGCGGCTGCCGCTCGGCGCGGCGGGGACTCTCCGGGGGCACGCTTATGCGATTCTCGGGGCGGTCCAGAAGACGTGCTCGTCCGGCGGCGAGGACTATTTCTGGACGGAATATCTCCTCAAGGAAGAGAAGTCGGAGGCGTACCACTGGCTCGCGGAGTCGAACGGCCACTACACCCTCCTCGAACCGGTGCCCGCGGGGGAGGTGAGCGACGGACCGCGCGTGGCGTCCTTCCGGGGCAACACCTACCGCGTCTTCTCGCGCAATCAGGCGCGCGTCGCCGCCGTTCTCGGCGAGTTCTACTGGGCCGTGCGCACCGGCGAAGCCACCGAGGCCACGGACTACGTCCGCCCGCCGCGCATGCTTTCCAAGGAGAAGGCGCAGAAGGAAATCGCCTGGACCGAAGGCGCGTACGTCCCGCCTGCGGAGATCGCGGCCGCCTTCGCGCTCGCCGGGCCACTTCCCGGGCCCGAAGGCGTCGGGGCCTGCCAGCCCTGGCCGCACGCCGAGACGGCCCGGCTCTGGTGGAAGACGGCCTGGTTCCTGGCCCTCGCGTCGCTCGTCGTCTTTTTCCTCGCGCGCCTCATCACGCCGCACGCGGTCGTCTACGACCAGACGTTCGACCTCGTCGATTCCGCGCGCGGGATCTACGCGGCGCGCGGCGGCGCGTCGTCGACCTCGGCCGACTGGTCGCAGCTCGACAAGCCGACGACGCAGGCCCCGAATTCCATCGCGGCCCGGGAGGCCGCCGACAACGCGCTCGCGGCCGCGCGCGCCCTCGTGTCGGAGCCGTTCGAGACGAAGCGCGGCGCGAATCTCGCCGTGGATCTCTGGGCGCCGACGAACAACAACTGGGTCCAGGTCGGCTTCAACCTGATCTCCGAGGCCACCGGCGAAGTCCGGTCGTTCGACATGATTTCCGACCGCTACGCGGGCGTCGACGACGGCGAGCACTGGAGCGAAGGCAGCCAGAACCGCCGCATCTACGTGCCGCGCATTCCGGCCGGCAAGTGGGTCCTGCGGCTGGATCCGGAAACGGAGGCCGGCAAGGCGCCGCCGTCCTTCCGCGTACGGCTCACGAGCGGCGTGCCGCACGCCTCGCATCTCGCCTGGGTCATCCTGCTGCTCTTCGTGATTCCGACGCTGCTCAGCTTCTCGAAGCTCTCGTTCGAGGGGCGGCGCTGGGCCGAGAGCGATTTCACGAGCGCGGGAACGGAGCGGGACGAAGACGGGGAGGATGACAAATGAGGGAGGCCGGATGAATCCGATGAGACGTTTCTTTCAGGTCTTCGGGGGCGCGCTCCTCCTCACGTACACCCTCGCGGCGTTCTCCGGGTGGGAGATGGCCGGAAACACGAAACGCAACACGCTGCCTCCGGGGGCCCGCAACGCGGGCGGCTACCGGACGTGGCACTTCTGGAGCGGAGGCAAGTGATGGAGTGGTGGCAGCTGCACGGGCATCAGGTGACGTCGACGGTCGTGTTCTCGGTCCTGGGAATGGTGCTTCTGGGCGCCTTTTTCGCGATCCTGCCGCGGATCCTCCCCTTCTCGCTGAAGAAGGAGATGGAGGAAGACCAGAACACGGCGCTCGGCATCGTGATCGGGTCGGTCGTAATCGCCATGGCGATCATCATCGCGGCCGCTGTCATGGGAGGCTGATCGCGTGGAGGGCGGCGCGAGCAGCGCCGGGTCCGGGCCGGGGCCCGGCGAGGCCCCGGCCCTGCGGCCGGGGCCGGTTTATCTCACGGTCCTCGCCATCGCCTCGTGCGGCCTCATCTACGAGCTCGTCGCCGGCGCTCTCGCGAGCTATCTCCTCGGCGACTCGGTCACCCAGTTCTCCCTCGTCATCGGCGTCTACCTGAGCTCCCTCGGGCTGGGCGCCTTCCTGTCGCGCTACGTCGTCCGCGGGGTCGCGCGGCGGTTCGTGGAGGCGGAGATCGCCGTCGCCTTCGTGGGCGGCCTTTCGGCGCCGCTCCTGTTCTTCGCGTTCTCCTCGCCCCGCTGGTTCGCGCCCGTCTTCTACGGCGTCGTCGTCGCGATCGGAACGCTCGTCGGTCTCGAGATCCCGCTCCTCATGCGTCTCCTCAAGGACACCGTCGTCTTCCGCGACCTCGTGGCGCAGGTCCTCACGTTCGACTACCTCGGTTCCCTCGCCGCCTCGATCCTCTTTCCGCTGGTCCTCCTTCCCCGTCTCGGGCTCACGCGCACGTCGGTCCTGTTCGGCCTCCTCAACGCGGCCGTCGCGTTCTGGTCGATCCGCCTGTTTCGCGACCGGGTCGGGCCGCCCGGCGGCCTCTTCGCGCGGGCCGGAATCGTCACGGCGGTCCTCCTCGCGGCGTTCGTCGCCGCGGACCGTCTCACGGCCGTGGCCGAGGAGAACCAGTACGCCGACGAGGTCGTCGTGGCCCGGACGACGGCCTACCAGCGCATCGTCGTGACGCGCAACCGCGCGGGCTTCCAGCTCTTCCTGAACGGGCACCTGCAGTTCTCGTCCGTGGATGAATACCGCTACCACGAGGCCCTCGTGCATCCGGCCTTCGCGGCCGCGCCGCGCGCGCGGCGCGTGGCGGTGCTCGGCGGCGGCGACGGCCTCGCCGTCAGGGAAATCCTGAAGCACCCCGAGGTCGAAAGCGTGACGCTCGTGGACCTCGATCCCGCCATGACGCATCTCGCGACGACGCATCCTCTGTTCCTCGCGCTGAACGGCGGCTCGCTCCTCAACCCGAAGGTCCGCGTCATCAACGAGGACGCGATGATCTGGATCGAGAAGGAGCCCGATCTCTTCGACGTCGTCCTCGTCGATTTTCCCGACCCGAACAGCTACGCCGTCGGCAAGCTCTACACGTCGCGGTTCTATTCCCTCGTGAAGCGGAAACTGGACCCCGAGGGCGTTCTCTGCGTCCAGTCGACGTCCCCCCTCTTCGCGCGCCGCAGCTTCTGGATCGTGGACGCGACGCTCCGGGCCGCCGGCTTCGCGACCCGCCCGTACCACATCGCGGTGCCGTCCTTCGGCGACTGGGGATTCATCCTCGCCGCCGCCCGGCCGCCAGACGTGAAGCCGCGCCTTCCCGAGGGTCTGCGCGCCCTCTCGACGGATCTCCTGCCCGGCCTTTTCGTGTTCGGGCCGGACGTGGCGCGCATCGACAATGCGCCCGTGAACCGCCTCAATGACCAGGTCCTCGTGAGGACATACGAGGGAGAGTGGAAGCGCTTCGACTGAGCCGCCGCGATGCGATCGCGTCGCTCGTCGGCCTCCCCGCGCTCTCCGCACTGGCCGCGGCCTTCACGGCCTGCGGCAAAACGGAGACCCGCGGCCTGCCCTTCGGCGGGCGCATCGTGGGGCCGGACGTCACGCGCGGCCATCTCCTCCGGTCTCACGATCTCCTGTCGCGGCCCGCCGTCCGGACGGAACGTGTCGGCACGGCCATCGTGGGCGCCGGCATGTCGGGGCTCTCGGCCGCGTGGCGCCTCGCGAAGGCGGGCGACACGGATTTCCGGGTCTACGACCTCGAGGACCGGGCCGGCGGCACGGCCCTCTCGGGCGCGAACGACGTGTCCGCGTATCCGTGGGGGGCGCACTACGTGCCCGTCCCCGCGTCACCGAACCGCGCGCTCGAAGCGATCCTCGAGGAAGCGGGCGCCCTCGTCTCCCGCGATGCGGACGGCGCCCCCGAGTGGGCCGAGGAAATGCTCTGCCGCGAGCCCGAAGAGCGGCTCTTCTTCGGCTACACGTGGCGCCAGGGCCTCTACCCGCGCGACGGGGCTTCTCCCGAGGACCTGGCGCAACTCGCGCGGTTTCAGCGCGAGGCGAACGTCCTCGCCGCGCGCAGGGACACGCGGGGCCGGCGCGCGTTCGCGATCCCGACGCGCCTCTCGTCCGACGACGCCGACCTCATGGCTCTCGACCGCATCACGATGGCCGAGTGGATGCGCGCGAACGGCTATACGTCGCCGCGCCTCCTCTGGCTCGTCGAGTACGGCTGCCGCGACGACTTCGGCACGAACCTCGACGGCACTTCCGCGTGGGCGGGCGTGCACTATCACGCGGCAAGGCTGCCCGGAGAAGACGACGACGAGGATCCCTCGGAGTTCCTCACGTGGCCCGAGGGCAACGGCCGCCTCGTCGTCCTGCTCGCGAAGAGCGCGGCCGGCCGTCTCGCGCCGGCCTCGCTCGTCTTCGACGTGTCGCCGGCG
>DASVJU010000030.1:0-6060 GCA_036385755.1 Thermoanaerobaculia bacterium | reverse complement strand
ACGCGGTGAAGCTCCTTCGGGAGGAATGGCAGGAGGTTCTTCGCCGTCAGCGCGTCGTAGTGCGCGATGAACGCGTCCCCGAGCGCCGGAATCGACTTGCCCGGAACGAGACGCTCCCGGCGCCACGCGTCGACGGCGGCGAGGAGCGAGTCGGAGCCGTTCGACGCGTGTCCGGCCGCCTTCAGGAGGTCGGCGACGCGGCGACGCTTCTCCGAGGAGCTGGAGGGCTCGGGAGGCGCTCCCGTGATCGTCTTCACGCAGCGGTCGTACGGCACCTCGGGCCCCTTGCCGAGGATTTCCATTCCGAGGTCCCACATGACCTCGCTGCACAGGCCGAGGCCTTCGAGATACGCGCCGCGCATCCCGCCGAGAGAGCGCGATCCCGACATCACCCGGGCGATCGCGCCCTTCACGTCCACCGCGGCGATGTAGGCCTCGATCGAAGCCTTGTCCGGCGCCTTCGCGCCCACGCCGCCGTTCGCGCGCAGAGCCGCGGCTGACGGGTGCGTGTACGCGGCGGGCAGCGGTTCGTCCGAGAACCAGCAGTCCGCGATGAAGCGGCCCGTCCCGGACGGGTTCATGACGTCGCCGCCCCAGAGTGTGTCGATTCCGATGAGCGCTTCGGCGGTCGCGGCGTCGAGTCCCGTGAGCGGCATGTTCAGTTCTCCCGGACCTTTCGGGTCGAATCGATCCAGAGGTAGAGGCAGAGGCCGACGAAGAAGAGAATCGAGACGCCCTGGGAGACGGTCTCGTTGCCATAGAACGGCGTCTTGACGAGATCCTCGCGGTACCACCCGAAGAGTCTCAGTGCGGCCCCGAAGACGCCGCCGAGCGCACCGCCCGCCATGAGGCCCGACGCGATCACGACGGCGCGTTCGCGCATCGTGCGTCCCGCCGCGCCGCCCGCTCTCTCGCTCTTGCGGATCACGAAGTGGGAGATCATCCCGCCCACGAGCGCGGGCGTGTTGAGCTCGAGAGGCAGGTACATCCCGAGCGCGAAGATGAGGGCCGGCACCTGGAGCATCTCCATGATGACGGCGATCGCGGCGCCGGTGCCGAACAGGAACCACGCGATGGGCTGCCGGTTCATGAAGGTCTCGACGAGCACCTTCATGATCGAGGCCTGCGGCGCCGCGAGGACCTCCCGCGTGTCGCCGGGCGCGATCTCTCCGAACTGGTAGACCTTCGCGAGGAGGACGATCGTGATGCCCACGGCGATCGACGACGCGAGGACGCCCCAGAACTTCAGCCTTTCCTGGGCGGCGGGCGTCGAGCCCAGCCAGTAGCCGGTCTTGAGGTCCGTGATCATCTGGCCCGAGACCGAAAGCGCCGTGCAGACCATTCCGGCGAGCGCCATCACGAAGAACATCCCGGTCGTCCCGGAGACTCCGAACCTCAGGAGGATGACCGAGGAGATGATGATCGTGAGCATCGTCATCCCCGAGACGGGATTGCGCGCGATCGTCGCGATCGCATTCGCGGCGACGGAGGCGAAGAAGAACGAGAAGGCGAACGCGAGAAAAAGCGCGACCGCCGCCGCAGTGAGCGTGCTGCCGAGCGTGCCGAAAAACGCGCCGACGGCGAGGGCCGAGAGGACCGTCCCGAGGAGGATCGCCATCAGCGAAATGTCGCGGTCCGTCCGTTCGGTCGAGACGCCGACCCCGCTCCGAAACGTTTTCGCCGCGATTCCGAAGGACCCCGCGACGATCTTCAACGACTTCAGGATCCCGAAGATCCCGGCCGTCGCGATCGCTCCGACGCCCACGTACCTCACGTAGCCACGGTAGATCTGTTCGGCCGACATCTGCGCGATCGGCTTCAGGGCCGGGTAGACGGCGTCGGGCAGGTGGCGTCCGACCATCCAGATGAGGGGCACGAGGACGAAGTTCGCGAGAAACCCACCCGCGATGAGGATCATCGAGGCGCGCAGGCCCATGACGTACCCGAGGCCGAGAATGAACGCGATCGCGTCGAACTTGACGATCACCTTCGCCTTCTCGGCGGCGTCCTTCATGACCGGAAGGAACTGGAAGTCGACGTACTCTTTCCATACCTGGAACGTCGTCACGAAGAAGTCGTAGACGCCCGAGATGACCGTCGCCTGGATCAGCAGCTTCGCCTGCGCGCCGCCCTTCTCGCCCGTGACGAGGACTTCCGTGATCGCGGTCGCCTCCGGGAACGGGAACTTCCCATGCATCTCGCGCACGAAGTAGCGGCGGAGCGGGATGATGAAGAGGATCCCGAAGCATCCGCCCGCGAGGCAGATGAAGATCGTCTGGGCCGGGTGCGGGTTGAGCTTCAGCGTGTAGAGCGCGGGGAGCGTGAAGATCGCGCCCGCGACGATCCCGCCCGCGACGCCGCCGATCGTCGTGACGATCACGTTCTCGAGAAGGTGCGAGCGGCGCGTGTAGACGCGTGCCAGTCCGATCGCGAGGATCGAGATCGGGATCGCGGCCTCCATCACCTGCCCGACCTTCAGCCCGGAATACGCCGAGGCGACCGTGAAGACGACGCAGAAGAAGAGCCCCCACGTGACCGAGCGCCACGTCACCTCCGGCGGCGTTTGCGCGGCCGGGACGACCGGAGCGTACGTTTCGCCCGGCCGGAGCGGCTCGTAGGCATTCTCGGGCAGCGACTTCGCGTCGGGTGCGTCCATCGATCCTCCGTCAGGCCTCTCCGAGCTTCTTCTTCAGGTGCGAGAGCTCACGCGACACGTCGGCCAGCCCCTTCTCGAGCGCAGCGACGCGCGAGGCGAGCGAGGCGGCAGGATCGGGCGACGGTGCCGGGGATCCTGCCCCCTCGACGGGTCCGGCCACGAGATGGGTCCAGCGCGTCTCCTTCTGGCCCGGCCTGCGCGGCAGCTCGGCCACCAGCGGCTCGGGGCCCGCGGCCAGCTTTTCGAGGGCGGCCTCGACGTCGCCCGTCGTCGCGAACGGGTGCAGGCGGTCGCTGCGTCCGCGCAACTCACCCGGCGTCTGTTCGCCGCGCAGGAGGAGGAGCGTCATGACCGCCTTCGCGGGCGCGCCGAGCTGCCAGCGTCTCTCCACGTTCTGCTCCCACTTCTCGGCCCGTGAGAAGCCGGTCTTCCAGACGAGGACGTGCTCGCGCAGGCGATCGAGCGCGGCCTCGACGTCGGCCGCCGGGAGCTCCATGACGGGATCGCGGTTCGACTTCTGGTTGCAGGCGGCGACGAGCGCATGCAGGGTGAGCGGGTAGTACTCCGGCGTTGCCTGCTGCTTCTCGAGGAGCGCCCCGAGGACGCGGACCTCCACCGCATCGAGCGGCCGCGGCAGGCGGGCGGGCGGAGTGTCTTCGATCAGGGTCATGGAGGAGGCATTATGAGGCGGCGCCGGAGGCCGGGGCATACTCGACACGGGCGTAACTCGCGCGGAGGAGAGATGCGGAAGCCGGGTCTTCTATTGCCTTCCAAGAAAATCTTCTTCTCTCTTCTCCTGGCAAATCTCTCTTCTTCCCTCCCCGCCCCCGCCGACCCCAAAGACATCAAGCTCGACACGATCAAGCTTCCTCCGGGATTCAGGATCTCGGTCTACACCGACGCGGTTCCCGGCGCGCGCTCGATGGCGATGGGTCCCAAAGGAACGCTCTTCGTGGGGTCCCGCGGCGAGGGGGCCGTCTATGCCGTCGTGGACGCGGGCGACGGGACGCGCGCCCGGGAGGTCCTCACGCTCGCGAAGAACCTCGACGAGCCGAACGGCGTCGCCGTGAAGGACGGCGCGCTCTACGTCATGGAGGTCTCCCGCCTTCTCCGCTTCGACGGCATCGAGGAAAGGCTCAAGAGCTCTCCGGCGCCCGTCGTCGTCTCGGACGCGTTCCCGAAGGATCCGCACCACGGATGGAAGTTCGTCGCGTTCGGACCGGACGGCCTCCTCTACGTCCCGATCGGCGCGCCGTGCAACATCTGCAGGCGCAGCGACCCGTACGCCTCGATCGCGCGCCTCAAGTCCGACGGCTCTCTCTTCGAGATCGTCGCCCGCGGTGTGAGGAACTCGGTCGGTTTCGACTGGCATCCCGGGACGAAGGAACTCTGGTTCACGGACAACGGACGCGACCTGCTCGGAGACGACAGCCCCCCCGACGAGCTGAATCGCGCGCCGCACTCCGGTCTCCACTTCGGGTTCCCGTACTGCCACGGAGGAGACGTCTCCGACCCGGAGTTCGGCAAGGAGCTTCCGTGCAAGGACTTCGTCCCGCCGGCCCTCAAGCTCGGCGCCCACGTGGCGGCTCTCGGGATGCGGTTCTACACGGGTGCGACGTTCCCCGCCGAGTACCGCGGCCAGATCTTCATCGCCGAGCACGGCTCGTGGAACCGGAAGAAGAAGGTCGGTTACCGGGTCGCGCTCGTGCGCCTCCGGGACGGGAAGCCGGTTTCCGAGGAGGTCTTTGCCGAGGGCTGGCTCCAGGGTGAGAAAGCGTGGGGGCGTCCCGTCGACGTGCTCGTCCGGCCCGACGGCTCCCTGCTCGTGTCGGACGACCAGGCAGGAGCCATCTACCGCATCTCGTTCGGGAAGTAGCCATCCTCGGACGCGCTATCATCGGTCTCTCGAAAAAGGAGTCCGCGATGCGTCCTGACAGCCGATTCGGGCGGGAACGCGCATGAATCCCTCGTCCCTCTTCGAGGTTCAAGGCCTCACGGGCCTGACGCTGCTCGCGTTCGCCGGAGTCCTGCTCTTCATCCTCGTCATCTCGTTCCGGTCCCGCGCCATCGTGTTCTGCCAGTACCTCAAGGCGATGACGGGCGTCCAGCTGAAGCCGAAACAGGTGAGCGCCGTTTTCAAGGACCGCGGTCAGGACGGCGTCCGCGAGATGTTCCTCGACCTCATCATCAAGGAGGACCTCCGGCAGACCGGACCGCTCCAGATCCCCACCGAGCTGCGGGCCGGCAAGCCTGGAAAGCCCGGAAAGCCGAAGTCGCAGGGCTGACTTCGTCCCCATGGACGAGCCCCTCGGCGACTTTCCGCCCGACGCGTTCCGCGAGATGGGGCACGCCGCCGTCGAGCGCCTCGCGAGGTACTTCGAGACGCTCGAGTCGCGGCCCGTCCTCGCGCGGACGAAACCGGGCGAGGTCCTCGCGCAGATGCCACGGCGCGCCCCGGAGGAGCCCGAGCCGTGGGAAGCGATCGAGCGGGACCTGGACCGCCTCGTCGAACCGAATCTCACGCACTGGCAGCATCCCGGTTACTTCGCTTACTTCGCGAACACGGGCACGGCTCCCGCGATCGTGGGCGACTTCCTGGCGGCGGGCTACAACCAGGTCGGCATCCTCTGGCGCACGTCTCCCGTCCTCACGGAGCTCGAGCAGGGCGTCGTGCGCTGGCTCCTCGACCTCGTCGGCCTGCCGTGGGGTCCCGAAAGCTTCGACGGCCAGCTCGCCGACACGGCCTCGACGGCATCGCTCATCGCGCTCGCGGCGGCCCGCGAGGAAGCGTATCCCGACGTCCGCAGGACGGGCCTCGCCGGCCGGCCCCAAGGCGTCGTCTACTCCTCGGAGCTGGCCCATTCCTCGATCGACAAGGCGTGCGTGGTGCTCGGCTTCGGCACCGCCGGTCTGAGGAAGATTCCCGTCGACGCGGAATTCCGGATGGACCCCGCGGCCCTCGAGATCGAGATCGAGAAGGACCGGACGGCGGGGCGCGTTCCCGTGGCGGTCGTGGCGACGGCCGGCACGACGACCGTCACTTCCGTGGATCCGATCGCCAGGCTCGTCGAAATCTGCGAGCGCGAGAAAGTCTGGCTCCACGTGGACGCGGCGTACGCGGGTTCGGCCGCGGCCCTGCCGGAGATGCGCTCCCTGTTCGCGGGGTGGGAGCGGGCGGACTCGGTGCTGTTCAACCCGCACAAGTGGATGCTCGTCCCTCTCGAGTGCACGGGACTGTTCTTTCGCCGGATGGAACGCGTACGGCGCGCCTTCTCCGTCGTGCCGAACTATCTCGAGACTCCCGAGGGACAGGCCGTGCGCGAGTACATGGACTACGGCGTCCAGCTCGGCCGCCGGTTCCGCGCCCTCAAGATGTGGATGACGCTCCGCGCCTTCGGCGCCTC
>DASVJU010000029.1:0-55120 GCA_036385755.1 Thermoanaerobaculia bacterium | reverse complement strand
CGTGTCCAGACCGACGACGTCGATGATCGCGTCCGCGACGGTCCGGGCGCCGGTCCGGCGGAGCTCGTCACCGCTGATCACGGACGCGGAGCCGGGGATGTCGACGGCTTCCTCGGGCATCTTGGTCGCCGAGACCACGATCTCCGTGGAGACGGGGGCGGGCGTGGGCGTCGGAGCGGGCGCCGGCTGGGCGCCCGACAGGCGGGGGAACGCCAGGAACGCCGCGCCGGACAGCACGGCAAGACGAAATGAATTCATGGTGGATTCCTTCCTTTCACGGCGCACGAAGCGCCGCCTTCGAGTCGTTGAGAAGGAGGAAAGGAAGGAGTCTCTATTCCCGCTTGGGGCGGTCGAGGGGCAGACGCTGGGCCGGCGAGACGGCCGTTCGGACAGTGGGGGGCGGTGCCTCGGCGTGCCTGGGAGTTTCACCCGGAGGCACCGGGAGGAGGAGCGGCGAAGGGGCTTCGGCCAGGGCCGACTCGTCCGGCTCTTCGAGGACGGACTCGTCGCGGCCGGCGAGACGCGAGGGAAGCAGCGGCTCTCCGGGCTGACCCTCGAGCGCCTCGCGCGTCCCCAATTCGAGACCGATGCGCGTCACCGTCTCGAGGGGCGATGCCGGGTCCCGCTCGATGACGAAGATCGCGCTCTCGGCGACGACGACCTCGCGGGTCCCGTCCCCGGCCCGAAGCGCCAGGCGGGCGCGAGTGGACGGAAGGTTGGGAACGCGGAAGACCAGGCTCTTTTCCGCTGCGCCGATCTCCGCCGTGATGCGGACGCGGTACGACTGCCCGCCGTCGAGGGAAAGGACGAGCTCCTTCTCGCGGGTGTCTTGGGGGAGGGCGAGCCCGGGGAGCCGGACCTCGACACGCTCCGGAGATCTCACGCGCTCGCCGGAGCGCGGCAGTGGCAGAACCGCGCCGGCGAACGCGGGCAGCGCGTGGAGGAGAGCGGCGGCAAGGATCCAACCGCGCATCGAGGGTGCGCCATCCTACCTAACGAGGATCCCGTGCGTCGAGCCCCGATGTACGCGTACGCTCCAACCGTCTCGAGTATCTCGACCCTGCCGCGAAGCGCGACGAACCGCTCGGATACAGCTGGATCAGCCTTGCTCTCAGATGTTGCCGTTCGAAAAGCGCGAGAGGTCCGCGCGGCGAAGCTCGAGCGCCCATCGCGCGTTGCCCGCCGTCATCGTGTCGGGTGACGCCTTCAGCTCGGCCAATCCCCTTTCGGCCTTCCTGCACTGGGCTGAAGAGCCCATGAAGCGCGCGAACCCGAGCATGACGATCGCCTCGTTGCGGAAGCGGCGGTCGGGCGAGGTCTTCGCGACGCCGATCACGTCGTCGACCTTCCCGTCGGTGACGGCGTCCTTCTCCGCAGCTTGGATGCCGACGCGGGTCAGGAGCTGCGCCGTGCGCAGGCGCTGTGGCGCCGCCTCGCCCTGCACGATCGCGGCGGCGAGCATGAGCGGCTGGTCACCGTGGCGCGCCGCGAGCACATAGAGCTGCTCGGCTCCGATCCGGATGCTCGCTAGGCCGATGAGGTCCTGGATGATCGTGGCGTCGTCCTGCCGGAGGAGCCGTCCCCAGCGGATCGCGCGGCGGCAGTCCTCGATCGCCGCCGGGGCGTCGGGATTCGAGGCGGCGCGAGCCGCCCAGGATTTCGCGAAGGACAGCGAGACGAGGAGGTTCGGGAGCGGCGTCGAACCGCCTTCGACGGCCCAAACGTCGGGATAGAAGCGCAAAGACGCCTGGTCGGCCCACGGTTCCGCCTCCTTCAGGAGAGGATCGCCGGGAGGCAGGACGAGCCCGAAGTCGCCCGGTCCGGCGATGCGGCGCTGCATCGCCTTCTCTGCCTCCGGGAGACGCGCCCCCTGCGGTTTCGCGAAGTCCTTGAGCCAGAGCGCAGCGTTCGCGGAGCCGTCGCCGAGCGGCGCGAGGAGGTCGAGGTCGGTTTGGAACCGGATCGGCCACTTCTCGCTGTCGGGGCAGGACCAGCACGGCACCTTCGGGACGTCGACGTGGATCGGGACGGGAACGCGCGCAGGCGGTGCGGGCTTGTCGAAGCGGGTGAGCGGCGGCTTTGCCGGCGGCGCCGGAAAGCGCCGCCCGAGCCATGCCCATCGGATCCCGAGAGCGGCGGCGAGAACGGCGACGAGGGAGAGGGCGGCGAGGACCAGGGTGCGGGGGCGGCTCACGAGCGGTCTCCTTCCGGCGCAGGAAGCGCGTGTTCGTCGATGCGGGGGAGGCGGGCGATCGAGGCGAGCTCGGGGTCTGGCCGTGTCGCTGCCGCGGACGTGGCGGCAGCGAGGGGCTGCCCGTTCCGCGGGAGAAGGGCGTTCGCGGCGATGAGCGCGGTGACGCAGGCGGCCCACGCGAGGCGCGCGACGGAGCTCGCGAGGAGCCGCGCCCAGAAATCCCGGTGCGGCGCCGCCGCGAACGCGGCGCGTGCGGCCGCGAGGGCGTCCTCCCGCAGGCCAGCGGGAACGGCGGGCGGCTCGAGCCCGCGAAGCGGAAGGTCGTCGTTCATCGGGAGCCTCCAATCAGGCGGCGGAGCCGCGCGAGCGCGAGGCGGCAACGGCTCGCCGCGGTGAAGGCGGGGACGCCGGTGATCGCCCCGATCTCGCGGAACGAGCAGCCGGCGACGTGGTGGAGAAGAACGGCCTCGCGCTGGGGTGGCGGGAGCTGCTCGAGCGCGCGGGAGGCCCGGGACGCCACGGCCGCGCGCTCCGGGTTGGCCCCGGGCGCCGCGACGTGGGCGGCGCTTTCAAGCGGCTCCGTTCGGCACCGGGCGCTTCGCCGCACCAAGTCCACCGCAGCGTTGTGGGTGACTGCGAGGAGCCAGACGTGCGGCGTTTCGACATCGCCCAGCTCGCCGCGCCGCGAGACGAGGCGCACGAAGACGTCCTGGACGACGTCGCGCGCATCCTCTTCGCAGCCGGTTCGCCAGAGGGCGAGGCCGTAGAGCCGGCGGGACGCGAGGTCCCAGATCGTTCCCAGCGCCGCCGAATCGCCCGCCGCGAGGGCGTCGAAAGGGGCGCGCAACGCTTCCCCCCACGAGACATCGCTCGCGAGGAGCCTCTCCTCGAAGTGTTCGGCCACCGCGTGCATCCTAAGGAAGACGCACGGCGAGCGCGATCTGGTCACGCCGGCGACGCGCGGCCTGAGCGCTTCGGGTCCATCGGGGCGGATCCCGTGCGTCGAGCCCCGACGGTGTCAGGGCATCATGCCGCCGCCCATGCCGCGGCCGCCGTTCATCATGTTCCCCATCACGACGTACCCGTCGTTCGTGAGGTTGTCGTTCACGACCGCGTAGGACATCACCATCCCCGACGCACCCTGGCTCATCCGAACCCGGACCTGGAGGCCCGCGTCGCCGGCCGGGAACTTCGAGTGGACGTTCGCGAGGACGTCGTTGAACTGGTGCGACGAGAAGCCCGCAAGCGTGAAGGGAAGACTCTTCGCGCCGGAGCCAGACGGGGTGCTGGCGTCGGCGTCGACGATCTCCACGACCCCCGCGGCGCCGTCGCCCGAGGTGGAGACGACGTTCACGTTGACGCGGTTACCCGGCTCCGGCAGGAGCCCGAGCATGTACATCGCATACTCGTCCATCCCGTGCCCGCCCGTCATCGGAAGCGAGCTCATGGACATGCGCGTGGGCATCCCCATGAACGCGAGCCCGTAAGCGCCGGCACCGGACTGGTTGTAGACGCGCACGGTCGCCGAGACCGAGAAGCTTGCGGCGACGCGGATCGCCCCGAAGCCGGTCGGGATGCCGAAGTTTGCCTGGAGGACGTCCGGCAGGTACGTGATGGGCTGGGTCAGACTGACGGTCGTCGTCGCGAAAGGCGCCGAGGTGGCCGAGTCGGCCTTGTGGAAATAGAGCGTCGCGGTTCCCGTCGCGCTCGCCTTGATCCAGAGATCGGTCACGAAGAACGAGCCGAAAAGGCCCGGCCCACGGACGCCCGCGGGGATGACGAGGTCTTCGCTGCCGTTCGTCATGCCGTCCATCGGGCCGTTCTGGGTTCCGGTGCCGGGACCGCCGCCCATCTGGGCGAAGGCGGGAAATGCCATAAGCGTGACGGCGACGGTCGTCGCGGCGAGAATCGATCGAACTGACTTCATGAGGGCCTCCCTGTGTGGACGCGGCCGCTTTCCGCCACGTTCGGGAATCGTATCATTACTTTATAACCAAATAGCTTGGTCCTTCGATCCCGCTCCGGTTCGAAGGCTTTGACCGCGACGGTCGTGCCGGGAGGCGGACAGGCGACAATCCCGCCATGCTGCTTCTCAATCCCAAGCGCTCCCTCCCGCTGCCGCTCGATCCGGTCTCGCAGGATCTCGTCGAAAAAACGATCGCGTTCTTCGAGGCGAAGGGGAAGTCGGCCCTCCGAAGGGACGACCTCGAGCGCGTCTGGTACGCGGACTTCCTCGCCTTCGTGAAGAAGGAGAAGCTGTTCGCGACGTTTCTCACGCCCTCGCCCTACGGCGCCGCGTCGCGCTGGGACACGTATCGGAACTGCGCGCTCAACGAAGTCCTCGCGTTCTACGGCCTGCCGTACTGGTACACGTGGCAGGTCACGATCCTGGGGCTCGGACCCTTCTGGATGAGCGGCAACGAAGAGGCGAAGAAGGAGGCGGCCCGCCTCCTGAAAGACGGTGGAATCTTCGGCTTCGGCCTCTCGGAGAAAGAGCACGGCGCGGACATCTATTCCTCCGGCATGCAGCTCGTTCCGGTCGGCGCGGGAACGTATCTCGCGCGCGGGGACAAGTACTACATCGGGAACGGGAACGAGGCGGCGCTGCTGTCGGTCTTCGGAAAGATCGCGGGGACGGACGAGTACGTCTTCTTCGCCGTCGACCCGAAGCGCCCCGGGTACGAGCTCGTGCGAAACGTCGTCGCGAGCCAGTCCTACGTCGCGGAGTTCGTCCTCCGCGACTATCCGGTCTCGGAAGCCGAGATCCTGCTTCGCGGTCCCGCCGCCTGGGACGCCGCCCTGAACACGGTCAACGTCGGGAAATACAACCTCGGCTGGGGCTCGATCGGCATCGCGACGCACGCGTTCTACGAAGCGATCCGCCACGCCGCGAACCGGCGGCTCTACGGCATGGCCGTCACCGACTTCCCGCACGTGAAGCGCATGTTCACGGACGCGTACGCGCGCCTCGTCGCGATGAAGCTCTTCGCGCTCCGGGCGTCCGACTACTTCCGGTCCGCCTCGCGCGAGGACCGGCGCTACCTCCTCTTCAACCCGGTCGTGAAGATGAAGGTCACGACCGAGGGCGAGAAGGTGATCGACCTCCTCTGGGACGTCATCGCGGCGAAAGGCTTCGAGAAGGACACGTATTTCGAGATGGCCGCCCGCGACATCCGGGCGCTCCCGAAGCTCGAGGGCACGGTCCACGTCAACATCGCCCTCATCGTCAAGTTCATGAAGAACTACTTCTTCGCCGCGGAGCCTTACCCGGACGTCCCGCGGAGAGACGACCCGAGAGACGACGTCTTCCTGTGGGGTCAAGGGCCCGCTCACGGTCTTTCGAAGGTCCGCTTCCAGGATTTCGCTCCCGTGTTCGCCGCACGGACCGAGCCGAACGTCGCCGTGTTCCGCGAGCAGACCGCCGTCTTCCGCGAGATGCTCATGCGCGCCACGCCGACCGAGGAGCAGGCGAAGGACGTCGACTTCAGTCTTGCCCTCGGCGAGCTCTTCACGCTCGTCGTCTACGCGCAGCTCGTCCTCGAGAACGCGAAGCTCCTCGGCGATGAAGCGGCCGACCCGGACCTCCTGGACCAGATCTTCGACGTCTTCGTGCGCGACTTCTCGAGGCACGCGGTCGACCTCTACTCGAAGCCGGCCGGCACGGAAGCCCAGATGGGATACGCGTTGAAGCTCGTCCGCAAGCCCGTTCACGACGCCCCCCGGTACGAGCGCGTCTGGGCGAAGGTCCACGCGCTGAAGGACGCCTACGAGATGAACCCGTAAGCCCGAGCCGTCACAGCCCCGGCCCTCGCCGTTAGAGCCCTAAGCTCCGCGCGACTTCTTCCGGGCTCGCCATGAGGGCGCCCGCCTGCCGCTTCTTCACGCTGCCGTCGGGACCGGTCACGAGGAAGTGGGGCACGGCCCGGATGTTCATTTTCTGCGCCCACGCGCCCGACGTGTCGACGAGGACCTCGCGTCCGATGCTTCGCGCCATCTCCGCGCACTTCGGCATCGCGTCCATCCCCACGACGAAGGTCGTCTCGATGCCGCGGTCCTTGACGAGGTCCGCGAGCGCGCGGTCACCGGGGAGCGACTGCTTGCAGGGTCCGCACCAGGGGGCGACGTAGACGATGAGGCAGCCCTTCGCGCCCGCGCATTTTCCGGCGGGTGCCTCGCCGGCGGGAGTTCCGTCCGCGGCGAGCCGTGGGAGCGTGGTCGCCGAGAGCCTCGAAGGGGCGCGCAGGACGAGCCAGGCTCCAACCGAGAGGGCGACGAGGACGAGGAGCACCGTCCGGCCCGAGGGACCCATCGGAGGGGCGGGCCGTCCCGCGTCGAAGCGAGACGGCGGTGCGGGGCCCGGCGCGCCGTGTGGCGCGCCGGGCGGGGGCGACTGGGTTCCCATGAGAGCCATTGTGTACCAGACCGCGGAGACGTCAGGGCGACGAATGAACCGATGAAGCATCTGCGTCAGGAATGAACGGGGATGGGACTGCGTTATCCTGAGGCGTGATGAGTCGGTCTTCTGCGGCATTGGCGTTTCGAGGGGCGTCCGCGGCGCTCGCGGCGGTGCTCCTGTCGGCGGTGGCGCTTGCTGCTCCCAGGACCGCGCCGCGTCCGCCCTGCTGCGCGGCGGCGGGGATGTCCGACGACGCCCCCGCATGCTGCGCGATGGGCGAAAACGCTCCCCCGGGTTCCCCCGCGGACTCGTCCGCTGGATGCTGCCGTTTGTCCGCCCCGGAAGAGGCGGCGCCTTCGCTGATGTCGCCCGCCGCCCCCGCGCTCGCCGCCCCCGAAGCGAGCTTTCTCGAATTGCCGCTTCCCGCCTGCGCGGGCTCCCGGGAAGGACACGTGCGCCGCGTCCAGCCGCGCGCCCGGCCCGCGCCGCTTTTCCTCCTCTACTCCGTCTTCCTCGTCTGATTCCTGCGTCGAGCCGTTCTCGCGCCGCCCGCTTCGGGCGGCTCCGTGAGGCTTTTCGCGCGAGGAGAATCAGATGGTCGGAAGAGAAGAGAAAGAAGAGAGTTTTCTTAGAGGGTCCCGAGTAGCCGCGGGCCGTGTGCTTCTGCCGTGGTGTCTCGCTTTGGCAAGCGCGTCGATTTCCTTCGCGGGTATCGCGTTCGCGGCGGAGCCGGCTGCGGCCGCCGCTTCGTCGGAGGCCGACGCACTCGTCGCCGAGGCGCTCGCAAAGAACCCGGATCTCGTCGCGGCGAGACAGGAAGCCGCGGCCGCCCGCGCGCGCGTCTCTCCGGCGGGAGCCCTGCCCGACCCGATGGTGACCGTGAACTACGAGAACGACGGCGTGTCGCCCTCCCTCGGCGTCGAGGCCATGACGCGCCTGCAGTTCATGGCGCAGCAGGCGATCCCGTTTCCGGGGAAGCTCGGCCTTCAGGAGCGCGTCGCGAAGGCGGACGCCGAGCGGGCCGCCACGCGGCCCGAGCGCGTGGCGCTCACTCTCGAAGCGGCCGTGAGACGCGGCTACGCGACGCTTCTCGAGGCGCGGGAAGACCTTCGTCTCGTGGACGAACAGATCGAGACCTGGCGGGAGATCGAGGAGGTCATCCGCGCCCGGTACTCGGCCGGGATGGGGACGCAGCAGGACGTTCTTCGCGCCCAGAGCGAGCACACGCGCCTCCTCCAGCGGCGGCGAAAAGACGAGGCCGCCGAAGAGGGCGCCCTCGTCGAGCTTCGCCGGTTCCTCGATCGCCCGATGGACACGCCCGTTCCGACGGAACGGCGGCTCGTCCCCGACGAACCCCACGCCGCGCCATCGGCCGAGGACTTCCAGAAGATGACCCTGGAAAAGACGCCCGAGCTGAGGGACGCCGCCCTCGCGATGGAGCGCTCGCGCCTCGCCGGGGAGCTGGCCCACCGCAACCTGCGCCCCGACTTCGTGGCGTCCGCGGCCTACATGAACCGCGGCTCTCTGCCCCTCATGTGGTCCGCCGGCGTCGGCGTTTCCGTTCCTCTCTGGGCCGGCAGGAAGCAGCGCCCCTTGATCGTCGAGGCGCGAAGCCTCTTCGAGGCGGCTTCGGCGAACGAGGCCTCGCTGCGGCGCCAGGCCCTGGCCCGCACGGAAGAGAGGCTGATCAGGATCCGGCAGCTCGGAGATGAATCCCGGCTCGACACCGAGGCCCTCCTCGTCCAGGACCGCCTCGCGGTGGACGCCGCGCTCACGAGCTACAGGACCGGATCGGTCCCCTTCGTCACCGTTCTCGAGGCCCTGAGCACGAGATTCACGGATCGCCGCGGCGCCGTCGCGCGGCTCGCCGACCTCCTGCGCGCCGAGGCCGACCTTCGCGAGTTCTCTCTCGACGGGGGCCCGTCGTCCGCCGCTCCGCCGAAATCATCCGCTCTCTCCGCCGGCGCCACGCCGAGGATGTAGGAAGTCGCCACATGAAAGCCACGTCACGCCGCGCCCTTCGGCTCGTTCTCGCAGTCGCTCTCGCCGCCGCCGCCCCCGTCTCGCTCGTCTTCAGCGCGGGCTGCGGAAGGAAGGGCGCGACGCCCGCCGCGGCGAAGAAATACCAGTGCCCCATGCATCCGGAAATCATCAGGGACGCTCCCGGGAATTGTCCGATCTGCGGCATGAAGCTCGTGCCGATGGAGGAGGCGTCTCCCGCGGCCACGGCAAGGACGACGTCCGCGAAGGCGGCGAGCGGCCCGAGGAAGATCC
This sequence comes from Thermoanaerobaculia bacterium, assembly GCA_036385755.1. Taxonomy (GTDB): domain Bacteria; phylum Acidobacteriota; class Thermoanaerobaculia; order UBA5066; family UBA5066; genus Fen-183. The sequence continues at coordinate 46,256 of DASVJU010000029.1, read as the reverse complement.
TCTTCTATCGATCACCCATGGGCACGGGCGAGACGTCGCCCACGCCCAGGAAGGATTCGATGGGGATGGACTTCGTGCCCGTCTACTCCGACGAGACAGAGGCCGGGGGGGGACCGCCGGGACCCGAGGGCCTCACGACCGTGACGGTCGACGCCCGCAAGGAGAGTCTCCTTGGACTCAAGACCGTGGCGGTCGTCCGGGGGCCGTTCGGGACCTCGATCAGGACGACGGGACGCGTCGCCTCCGACGAGCGGCGCGTCCATCACGTCCACACGCGGTATGAGGGCTTCGTCGAGCACGTGACCGCCGACTTCACCGGCAAGTTCGTCAAAAAGGGCGAGGCGCTCGCGTTCATCTACAGCCCCGAGCTCTATGCGACCCAGCAGGAGTACCTCCTCGCGCTCCGGGCGTCACACTCGCTCGGAGCGTCGGGGGTCCCTTCAGTCGCGCAAGGCGGCCGGGATCTGTTGTCTGCCGCGCGCGAGCGCCTGCTCCTGTGGGAAATCACGCCCGCGGACATCGAGCGGATCGAAAAGAACGGGGAACCGATCCGCGCGATGCCCGTCTATGCGCCGATTTCCGGTTTCGTCACGGGGCGCACGGCTTACCACGGCATGAAGGTGATGCCGGCCGACACGCTCTTCGACATCCTCGATCTCTCGTCCGTGTGGGTCCTCGCGGACGTCTACGAGTACGAGCTCCCCAGGCTCACGCTCGGCGAGAAGGCCACGATGACGCTCTCGTACTGGCCGGGGCGCTCCTGGAACGGGACGGTCACGTACATCTATCCGACCGTGGACGAAAAGACCCGTACGGTGAAGGTCCGGGCGGAGGTCGACAACCCGAAGGGCGAGCTGAAGCCCGAGATGTTCGCGGACGTGACGATTCACGGGCCGACCCGGAGCGTGCTTCAGGTGCCCGACGACACCATCCTCGAGAGTGGCGCGCGGAACATCGTCTTCGTGTCCGAGGCGGAAGGAAGACTCGTGCCGCGCGAAGTCGTCGTGGGCGACCACGGTGAAGGCGTCGTCGAAATCCGGTCCGGCTTGAAGGAGGGCGAGGTCGTCGTCCGGGGGGCCAACTTCCTCGTCGACTCGGAGTCGCGCCTCAAGGCAGCCATCTCGGCGATGGGGGCCTCGAAATGATCCGCCGGATCATCCGGTTCTCCGCCGAGAACAAGTATCTCGTCATCGCGATCTATGCGATCGTGATCGTCCTCGCGGTCGGCGTCATTCGTCGGACGCCGCTCGACGCGATCCCCGACCTCTCGGACACGCAGGTCATCGTCTTTTCGCGCTGGGACCGCAGCCCGGACATCCTCGAGGATCAGGTCACGTACCCGATCGTGGCGGCGCTTCTCGGCGCGCCGAAGGTGAAGACGATCCGGGGATTCTCGGACTTCGGTTTCTCCTACGTCTACGTCATCTTCGAGGACGGGACCGACATCTACTGGGCGCGATCGCGCGTTCTCGAATACCTGTCGAAGATCCAGTCGCGCCTGCCCGCCGGGGTGACGACCGAGCTCGGGCCGGACGCGACGAGCGTGGGCTGGATCTACCAGTACGCGCTCGTCGACGAGAGCGGAAAGAACTCCACCGACGAGATCCGCTCGTATCAGGACTGGTTCCTGAGGTACACCGTGCAGTCCGTGCCGGGCGTCGCGGAGGTCGCGAGCATCGGCGGCTTCCAGAAGCAGTATCAGGTCACGCTGGACCCCAATACGCTCGCCGCGTATGGCCTGCCGCTCGAGTCCGTCGTGGAAGCGATCCGCAAGAGCAACAACGAGGTTGGCGGGCGCCTCATCGAGTTCTCCGGGCGCGAATACATGGTCCGGGGCCGCGGCTACCTCAAGTCGATCGAGGACATCGGCAAGATCGTCGTCAAGACGAACGAGAAGGGGACGCCGCTGACCGTGGCCGACATCGGACGCGTCTCTCTGGGGCCCGAGATTCGACGTGGCATCTCCGATCTCGACGGCAAGGGAGACGCCGTGGGCGGCATCGTCGTGATGCGCAGCGGCGAGAACGCGCTCGACGTCATCGAGCGCGTGAAGACCCGGCTGAAGGAGATCGAGCCGTCGCTTCCGCCGGGCGTGAAGATCGTCACGACGTACGACCGGTCGGATCTCATCAAGCGCTCCGTCGACACGCTCCGGTCGAAGCTCATCGAAGAGATCATCGTCGTCTCGATCGTCATCCTTGTCTTCCTCTGGCACGTGCCGAGCGCGATCGTGCCGATCGTCACGATCCCGATCTCCGTCGTCCTCGCGTTCATCCCGTTCAACGCGATGGGCCTGAACATCAACATCATGTCGCTCGGCGGCATCGCGATCTCGATCGGCATCCTCGTGGATGGCGCGATCGTGGAGGTCGAGAACGCGTACCACAAGCTGCAGCAATGGAACGACGGCGGCCGGCCCGGGGACTTCCACAAGGTCCGGCTCGAGGCGCTCATGGAAGTCGGCCCGTCCGTGTTCTTCTCGCTCCTCGTCATCGCCGTCGCGTTCCTCCCGGTCTTCACGCTCGTGGACCAGGAGGGGCGCCTCTTCAAGCCGCTCGCGTTCTCGAAGAACCTCGCGATGGCTATTGCGGCGTTCCTCGCCATCACGCTCGATCCGGCGATCCGGATGCTGTTCGCGCGGATGGACGGCTTCTCGTTCCGCCCGAAGTGGCTGGCCTGGGTGGTCAATCAGGTGACCGGGGGGAAGTACTACGCCGAAGAGAAACATCCGATCAGCGTCGTCATCCACCGGCTCTACGAGCGGCCGTGCCGGGCCGTGCTCCGGCATCCGAAGAAGACGATCGCGATCGCCCTCCTCGCGATGCTCGCGACGGTCCCGGTCTTTCTGAAGCTCGGGTCCGAGTTCATGCCGCCTCTCTACGAGGGCTCGATCCTCTACATGCCGACGACCCTGCCGGGAATTTCCGTGACAGAAGCGGAACGGCTGCTGCAGGTGCAGGACCGCGTCCTGAAGGGGTTTCCGGAGGTCGAGCGCGTCTTCGGCAAGGCCGGCCGCGCGGAGACGTCCACGGACCCGGCGCCGTTCTCGATGATGGAGACGACGGTCATCCTCAAGCCCGAGACCGAGTGGCGGAAGAAGGCGCGTTGGTATTCCTCCTGGTCGCCCGAATGGCTGGCCGGAGTCTTCCGGCACGTCTGGGGCGACCACATCTCCCACGACGAGCTCGTGGACGAGATGGACCGGGCGCTGAAGATCCCCGGGACGACGAACGCGTGGACGATGCCCATCAAGGCGCGAATCGACATGCTGTCGACGGGAATCCGGACGCCCATCGGAATCAAGGTCTTCGGCGCGGACCTGAAGGAGATCGAGCGGGTCGGCGGGGAGGTCGAGGCGGCCGTGAAAGACGTCCCGGGAACTCGTTCCGCCTTCGCCGAGCGGGTGGCCGGCGGCTATTTCATCGACTTCGACCTGAACCGCGACGCGCTCGCCCGCTACGGTCTCACCGTGGACGACGCGAACGCCGTCATCATGACGGCGATCGGGGGCGAGACGGTCACGACGATCATCAAGGGCCGGGAGCGCTACTCGGTCAACGTGCGTTACTCGCGTGAGCTGCGCGAGGATCTCGACCGGCTCGCCCGCGTTCTCGTCCCGACCGCGGCCGGCGCGCAGGTTCCCCTCGGACAGCTTGCCACGATTCACCAGGTGCGCGGCCCGGCCATGATCCGGAACGAAAACGGCCTCCTGTCGGGCTACGTGTACGTGGACTTCGACACTTCGAAGGAAGACGTGGGCGGCTACGTCGAGAAGGCGAAGACGGCCGTCGCCGCGAGCGTCAAGCTGCCGCCGGGGTACACGCTTCAGTGGAGCGGGCAGTACGAGAACATGATCCGCGTCAAGGAGCGCCTCAAGGTCGTCATCCCGGTCACGCTCGTCCTCATCTGGCTTCTCATGTACGCGAACACGAAGTCGGCGATGAAGACGATGATCGTCCTCCTCGCCGTGCCGTTCTCGATCATCGGCGCCGTGTGGTTCCTGTACCTTCTCGGCTACAACCTGTCCATCGCCGTCTGGGTCGGGATGATCGCGCTCATGGGGCTCGACGCCGAGACCGGCATCTTCATGCTCCTGTTTCTCGATCTCGCGCACGCGGAGGCGAAGGCGAAGGGGCTGCTTCGGAATCGCGCCGACCTCGTCGAGTCGATCATCCACGGAGCGGTCAAGCGCGTGCGACCGAAGGCGATGACCGTCTGCGCGGCGTTCTTCGGTCTCCTTCCGATCATGTGGGCGACCGGCGCCGGCGCCGACCTCATGAAGCGCATCGCCGCGCCGATGGTCGGCGGCCTCGTGACCTCGTTCGCGCTCGAGCTTCTGGTCTACCCGGCCGTCTACATCCTCTGGAAGGAGCGCGAGCTGCCGGGAGGGCAGACACCGCCTCTCGCCGCCGCCGAAGCCACCGCTTGAACCCGAAAGGACAGTGAAGAAATGTTGACCCTTCCAACGCTCCCTTCCTCGTCACCGCCCGGGACCGTGAAGGACCTCGTCTGCGGCATGAACGTCGACCCGATCAAGACGAAGCACTCGGCCGCTCACGACGGAAAGGACTACTTCTTCTGCAGCGCTGGCTGCCTCGAGAAATTCCGGCGGGAACCCGAGAAATATCTTGCCGCGAGCTCGGGCGGCGTGTTCGAGCCGATGGCGTCGGCGCCCCCCAAGCCGTTCACGGCGCCCACCGGCGCCGGCATCGAGTACACGTGCCCGATGGACCCCGAGATCGTCCGGCCCTCTCCGGGCGCTTGCCCGATCTGCGGGATGGCGCTCGAGCCGAAGACCGTGTCACTGGACGACGCGCCGAATCCCGAGCTCGTCGACATGAAGCGCCGGCTGCGAGTCGCCGTCGTTCTCACCGTACCGCTGCTTTTCTTCGAAATGAGCGCGATGGTCGCGCCCCGGCTCATCGACGGGATCCCGCCGCGTCTCGGCCTTCTCGCGCAATTGCTTCTCGCGACGCCCGTGGTGCTGTGGTGCGGTTGGCCGTTCTTCCAGCGCGGATGGACGTCGGTCAAGACGCGCAACCTGAACATGTTCACGCTGATCGCGCTCGGGACAGGCGCGGCATACCTCTACAGCCTAGGGAGAACGATCGGGTCCCTTATTCCCTTTCTAAGCAAATCTTTCCTTTCTTCTCCTTCTCCCTCTTCGTCTCATTCCCCTGTCCACGACGTCTACTTCGAGGCGGCGGCCGTCATCACGACGCTCGTGCTCCTGGGTCAGGTTCTCGAGCTCGTCGCGCGGAACCGCACCGGCGGTGCGATCCGGGCGCTCCTTGGCCTGGCTCCGAAGACCGCGCGGCTCGTACACGCGGACGGAACCGACGAAGACGTTCCGATCGAGCGCCTTAAGATCGGGGACCGCGTGCGCGTGCGCCCGGGTGAGCGCGTTCCCGTCGACGGGCGCGTTCTCGAGGGGACGAGCGCGGTCGACGAATCCATGATTACGGGCGAGCCGGTTCCGGTCGCCAAGAAGGCCGGCGATGCCGTGACGGGCGCGACTGTGAACGGGAACGGCGCTCTCGTCATCGAGGCCCTGAAGGTGGGCGGCGACACCGTCCTCGCGCAGATCGTCCGCATGGTGTCCGACGCCCAGCGGAGCCGCGCGCCAATCCAGCGCCTCGCGGACCGGGTCGCCGCCGTCTTCGTCCCCGTCGTGATTCTCGTCGCGGCGCTCACCTTCGCGATCTGGGCGCTCGTCGGGCCCGAACCGCGTTTCGTCCACGCGCTCGTGAACGCCGTCGCCGTTCTCATCATCGCGTGCCCATGCGCGCTGGGCCTCGCGACTCCGATGTCCATCATGGTCGCGATGGGTCGCGGCGCGGCGGCGGGGGTTCTTTTCAAGGACGCGGCTGCGCTCGAGCGGCTCGAAAAGGTGGATACGCTCGTCGTGGACAAGACGGGTACGCTGACGGAAGGGAAGCCGAAAATCTCTTTGGTAAGACCCGCGCCAGGCCTGCAGGAGGATGCGCTTGTTCGCTTCGCAGCTTGCTTAGAAAGGGGGAGTGAGCACCCCCTCGCAGCGGCGGTCGTCAAGTTGGCGATGGAGCGCCATCTGCAGCTGGCGCCTCCGAGTGAGTTTCGCGCGTTTCCGGGCAGGGGCGCGCAGGCGCTCGTCGAGGGGCATCAGGTTGCGGTTGGCTCTCTTTCCCTGTTCGAAGCAAATCTTTCTTCTCTTTCTTCTCCCTTCTCTCCTGGGCTAATCGCAGAGGCCGACGCTGCGCGCGCGAAGGGCCAGACGATCCTCTTCGTTGCCGTGGACGGGAAGCCCGCAGGGTTCCTCGGCGCCGCGGATCCGATCAGGCCTTCCACGCGCGCCGCCATCGCCGCAATGCATGACCTCGAGATTCGTGTCGTGATGCTCACGGGCGACGCGAAGGCCACGGCCGAGGCGGTCGCCAAAGAGCTCGGCATCGACAGCGTCGAGGCGGGTGTGCTTCCGGCGGGCAAGGCCGAGGTCGTGGCGCGGCTGAAGAGCGAGGGCCGGATCGTCGCGATGGCGGGAGACGGCATCAATGACGCGCCCGCGCTGGCCGCGGCCGACGTGGGCATCGCGATGGGGACGGGGACCGACGTCGCCATCCAGAGCGCGGGCGTGACGCTCGTCGGAGGCGATCTCGCCGGCCTCCTGCGCGCGCGACGGCTGAGCCGCGCGACGATCCGGAACATCCGGCAGAACCTCTTTTTCGCGTTTCTTTACAATTCACTCGGCGTTCCGCTGGCGGCCGGCGTCCTCTACCCGTTCTTCGGCCTCCTCCTGTCTCCGATCATCGCGAGCGCCGCGATGAGCCTGAGCTCGGTCTCCGTCATCACCAATGCGCTGAGGCTTCGGCGCACCGACTTGTAGTGTTGCCCGTCTTGTTGCGAAGGTTCCCGGAGCTTTCCGTAGCGGGTCTGGCCTTTGGCCTGAACGCGGCCTGGGAGTTTCTTCAGTCGCCCCTCTATTCTGACCACGGTAGGGAGTTCGGCTATCTGCTCCGAACCCGGCTGCATTGCGCCGCTGGCGACACGCTGATTCTTTTCTTTGCGTTCGGGGTCACGTCGCTCGCCCTCCGGTCGAGACAGTGGCTCCACGAAAGCCGCTGCGGGCCCACCATCCTCTTCGTCTCCATTGGCTTCGCGTACACGGTCTGGAGTGAGTGGTTCAACACGCAGGTGACACTCTCGTGGCACTACGCCGAATCCATGCCCCGCGTCTTCGGAATCGGACTGGCCCCGCTCGCGCAATGGCTCGTGGTCCCGGTTCTGCTCGTGTTGATTTTCCGCGGTCGTCAACGACAATGCGACGAACGACGGCTACGTCGTGATGGGGAACATGATGAACGGCGGGTGCGGCATGGGGATGATGAACTGGCGCGGGGTCGCTCGTCCCCTCGGCTCACTGATGAGAACCGAACATGAACGCCACACCCATGCGCAGCATGAAGGGGTCGCTGACGTTGGAAAGTCCCACCGCGGGCTCGAGGCGCACCGACAAGCGGGAAGAGAGGTCGTACGTGAAGACCGGACCGAGGTAATGCTGCTGGGAACTCCAGTAAACACCGAACCGCTCGTTGTCTCCCAGCGCTCCGATCATCTCCAGGCCGTAGCCGAGGCGGCTCATCGAAAGCGCCGGTGGCGCCGCCATGTCGGCCATCCCTGCCATCGAGTCACCCATCCATGACGGCTTGAAGAAGACACCCAGGGCGTAGCCGTAGTCGCTTCCGTGCGGCTCCTGGAGAGCGGTTTCCCTGATGAAGTTGAAGGTCGCATTGAGCCGGCCCCAGTCGTGATAAACGATCAGGCGCTGTTCGAACGTGCGGACGGAGGTTCCGCGTGCGAGCGACAACGGTTCGGTCAGGTCTTCGGGGCCGAAGCCGGCGACTTCCATTTTGTACAGCGCCGCCCCATTGAGATCCTCGTACTCACCGTACAGGGTCAGGTTCAGGAACCGGTCGTCTCGGAACAGATGGAAGTACGTGTTGAACCGAATGCCGCCGTAGGTCGCGGGCATACCGGAGATCTTCTGGCCCTCGGCCATGACGCCGACCGTCCATCGAGAGGTAATTCCGTACTGGACCATGAGCATCCCGGTGGCGAAATCGTTGCCGTATCGCGCAACCTGAAGATCCGGCAAGGCCATCACCATGAGAGAGTGTTTTTCAACCGGGTAGTTGATCGCGGTGAAGTAGGGGTCCATCTGGGCGTGCAGCGAACCCGGCATCGTCGCCCACAGCAGCCCGACGAGCAGGAGTCCTTTCGATGGCGTGAACGTCCTATCGGGAGCAGATTTCATGGTTGGGCCTTTTCGTACGAGAGGACTGCAATTCCCCGGCCACGGCTTCTATGGCAGGGGAGTTGCGTGGCCTGACGGAGGTGCCCTAAGACACCGCTTGCTCGAGGAGGCCCCGAAATGGCGAAAGATCCTGTTTGCGGCATGACCGTCGACGAAAACGCCCCGCTGAAAAGCACGCACGAGGGAAAGAACTACGCGTTCTGCTCCGCGTCTTGCAAAGCGAAGTTCGACAAGAATCCTTCGCAGTACGTCCCCGCCGGCGGCGGAGAAGGCAAACGAGAAGGGCGGACCTGATGCACGACGGAGGTTGGATGGGAATGGGCGGGATGGGATCGTACTGGCTCGTTCCTGCCTTGGTCGTCGTGCTGGTGGTTTTCGCTCTGCTTCTCGTCAGGCGCTCGCGGGACGGCCGCTAGAAGGCGGAAGAGCGTACGGCGTTTACGGCTTCGGTCGAGGCTCCGGGTCGCGGTCACCGGTGTCGAACGCGACCTTCCAGGAACCGTCTTCTTCTTTCTGCCAAACGGTGACGTAGTCGCCGGCCCTGACGACCTTCTTGCCGTCTTTGATGCCCGTGGCCTTGTACCGGCCCCAGGTCGTCCCGACGTTCCCGCCCCTCGAGATTTCCGCGCGCGAGGGCGACCACGTAAGCGAGAATCCGGGCGTCGCGTACTGAGGGCCCATCTGCTTGCGGATTCCGTCCTTCCCGACGGCGACACCCGTGGAACCGTCCGGATGAACGCCGTTCCCGGCCCAGTTCTCGACCCACGCCTCGACGCCGCGCGTCTGCGCCGCCGCAGCGAAATCACGATCCGTCTTCAACAGCGCCTCGCGTCCTGCGGTGTCGTCTGCGCGAGCGGATGCGGCGATCAGCATGGAGAGCAGCGAGAGCGCGAGGAACGTTTTCACGAGATCTCCTCTCCCGCAGATCGTATTCCAGGTCGAGGGATCGCGATCGATTCCGTCGTTCGACAGGGGAAGCCCGAGTCGAGGTCGACGGGTTAAGCTCGCCGGGCATGACGGCAAACGCGACGCCCGCCGCCGCGCTTTCGCCTCGCACGCGTCGAGCCAGCGTCGCGCTCGAGGCGCTTCTCGTCGCGCCGGTGGACGCGGACGACGCCGGCGCCCTCGGCGAGTGGCTCGAGCCGATCCTCGCCTGGTTGAAGAAACCGGGGCCCGGCGGGGCAGCCGCCCTGCGACTCGCCTTCTTCCGGGAAGTTCTCGAAGGCCGGCCTCTTCTCGCGGCGGCGTTGGCGGCGCGACTGCGCGCGCTCCTCGGCGCGACGTCGGCGGTCGAGCTCTTCGCCGAGACGGGACTGGGGGCGCGGCACAACTTCCTGGGAGAGCTTGCCGACCGCCTCGCGAGCAAGATCCTGCCGTCCGTTCCGAACGACCACCATCTCCGGGAGGTCGTCGCGCGCCTCCTTCCCGACGAAGTGGACGCGGACTGGCTGGAAAGCCTTCCCGCCGGCGACGTCGCCGCCCTCTTCGCGGTCGTGTTCCGGACGGGGGAGACTCCCTGGGGCGCGCGGCACGGCGATGTCGCGGACGCGGCGGATCTCCTCGCGGTCCGCGTGGGCGGGCTCGGTCTCGGCCCGGACGTGCGTGCGCGCGCCAACGACGGAACCGTCGGGGCGTCGCCGTTTCTCCGGCTCCCGCGAAGCGTGGGCCGGGTGACCGAGGCCTCGCGGAGCCGCACGGCATCAGCGGTCGCGCTCTCCCACCTCTGCGGCGAGGCCCGAGCGGACATCGCCGCCTGTCGGGACATGCTCGGCGTCGTGACCAGCCATCTCGAGACGTTCGGAACGAGCATGGACCTCGTTTTCCGGATCGATCTTCTCGGACGCGCGTTGGACCGCCTGGAAAGCCTTTTCGAGTTCCTCGCGCCCGGGCCGGGCGCACCGCCCGACGGGCGCGCGTTCCTCGCGACCCTCGTGCGTCAGGGCGCGCGGGAGAGCGGCGTGCACGGGCTCGTGCGTGCGAACACGCGGCTCCTCTCGCGGAAGATCATCGAGAGCGCGGGCGCGACAGGCGAGCACTACATCACGGGGTCCCGCGCGGAATACCGGCAGATGTGGGGGTCGGCGGCGGGCGGGGGCGCGGTCATGGCCGGGACCACGGTCGTGAAGTACGTCCTGCTCACGCTTCCTTTCGCGCCGTTCTTCAGCGGTTTCGCGGCGTCCGTGAACTACGCGGCGAGCTTTCTCCTCATCCAGGCCCTGCACTTCACGGTCGCGACGAAGCAACCCGCCGCCACGGCCGCGACGCTCGCATCGGCGCTCGAGGCGCGCGGAACCCACCGGGACACGCTCGTCGACCTCCTCGCGCGGACGACGCGCTCGCAGCTCGCCGCGATCGCGGGAAACATCGGGTTGGTCTTTCCCGTCGCGGTGCTCCTGGGCCTGCTCTGGAGGGCCGTTTCCGGTCACGCGTACTTCACGGACGAGGAAGTGCACCACGCGGTGGACACGCTCCACCCCTTCCGCTCGGGAACGATCGTCTTCGCCGCCCTCACGGGGTTCTACCTGTGGCTGTCGAGCGTCATCGGCGGCTGGCTGGAGAACTGGTCGAACTACAACCGGCTCCCGGAGGCGCTTCAACGTAGCGCGGCGTTCGGGCGGTTTTTCGGCCCGGACCGGCGCGCGCGCATCGCGCACAGGTTTCAGAGGAACGTCAGCGGATTCGGGAGCAACGTCTCGCTCGGCTTCTTTCTCGGCATGACGCCCGCGGTCGCGTCTTTTTTCGGGCTTCCCCTCGAGGTCCGGCACGTGACGCTGTCGTCGGGGGCCCTTGCGCTCGCAGCCGTGACGTTTCCGCTCGACGCGTTCCTGAAGCCCCCGTTCCTGTGGGCGCTCGCGGGTGTCGCGGCGATCGCGCTCATGAACTTCACGGTGAGCTTCGCCCTCGCGTTCACGGTCGCCGCGCGCGCGTGCGGCCTGACGAGCCGGGACCTCCGGCGGCTCGTCTACGCGGTGTGGAAAGCGCTGAAAGAGGCGCCGGGGAGGTTCTTCCTGCCGCCGGCCGACGCTCTCGACGCCCCGCCCGAAGGACAACCCTAGTCCGGAAGGATGACCTCCGTCCGGCGGTTCAGCGCGCGGCCCTCGGCCGTGGTGTTGGGCGCCACCTCGAACTGCTTGCCGAAGCCCTGAGTCTTGAGGCGCGCCGCGTCCACGTTCTGGTTCACGAGGAGGTTCCGCACGGCTTCGGCGCGCTGCAGCGAGAGCTTGTCGTTGAAGGCGTCGCTCCCGGTCGCGTCCGTGTAGCCGCAGACGTAGGCGACGGCCTTCGGAAAATACTGATTCAGGATCTCGGCCTGCTTGGCGAGGACGGGCAGCGCGTCCGGCTTGAGATCGGACTTTCCCGAGTCGAAGCAGACCTTCTCGGCGTATTCGAAGACGAGGACGCGCGTCATGCCGAGCTTTTTCGCGACCGGAGAGATGCCGCCTTTGCCCATGCGGAAGATGACCTGCGCCTGGTCGGGCGACACGATCCGGATGCGCTTCTCGACGACCTCGAGATCGGCGCTCGTCGCCATGATCGAGCTGACGTCCTCGAACGTCTTCACGTTGAGGGATTGAGGCGTCTCGCCGATGTTCTTGCCTTTGTAGGTCACGGTGGCCTTCTCGGGCTCCGAAAGGACGTCGATGGCCATCTTCATCTCGACGCCGTGCGTGCAGCCCGCGAGGAGTGCGGCGATGGCGAGCGGCAGCGCGAGGCGGGTGAACTTCATCATGGACGGGCTCCCTTCTGAATTTGTTGTTGGCATTATCCGACGGATCCCGGGTTCGTTCAGAAACGAATCGAAAGGAGGAAGCGGCCTTCGATGGGTCGCCCTCTCTCGTCCAGCGCCGCCTTGTAGCGGTTGCGGGTGACCGCCTCGAGGGCGATCGCGTCGCAGGCGGCGGACGCGGAGGAGATCACGTGCCTGCTCCTGAGGCTGCCGTCCTCGGCGACGACGACGGAGACGCCGACGACCTTGCCGCCGCATTCGCGTTCCTGCGCGGGGGTAAGCGAGATCGTCGCCTCCTCGGCGACGTCCGGGGGTGTCTTGGCGCGGCGGATGGCGTCCGGCGGCGGGAGCGTTTTCGCGAGCGCGGCGGCGCGCGCCGGAGCCTCGCGGCGGACGCGGGTAGGGGCCGGAAGAGCCGGCGGCTGTGCCGCGGGTACGGGCGTGGGGACGGCCATGGGAGCCGGCGCGGTCGGAACTGCGAGGGCGTTCGTGGAGACGTTCGCGGGAGCGGGAGCAAGTGTCGGAGCCGGTGTCGGAGCGGGCGTCGCGGCCGGCGCGGGAATGGGGCTCGGTGCCGGCGCGCGCGTCAGGAGCCAGCCACCCGCGAGGGCGGCGAGGACGGTGACGACGAGCGCGAAGGTAGCCGGCCAAAGCCAGGCCGGGCGACTTTTCGGAGCGGGGGCGAGGGCGGCCGGGAGCGGGTCGGGCGGGCGGACCGCCGGCGGGGCGAGAGGGCGGATCAGGGGTGGGTCGGGCCTGCGGGCCGGGAGCGGCTCCGGCTTGGGCCGCGCCGGCTCGGGCCGCGCCGGCTGGGCCGAGCTCTCGCTGGAAGCCGCGCGTGCGCGCGTCGACTTGGGGTGGACTTCCGCGAGGAACGCCTCGAGGTCGTCCCGCATTTCGGCGGCGTTCGCGTAGCGCGCGTCCCGATCCCTTTCGAGAGAGCGGTGGACGATGCGCTCCAGCTCGGGATGGATGTCCTCGCGCCGCCCGGAGAGACGCGGCGCGTCCTCGGTGAGGCGCCGCGCGAGGGCCGACATGTTTTCCGTGCGGTACGGAATGATCCCGGCGAGCATCTGGTACAGCGTGACTCCGAGCGAATAGACGTCCGTGCGCCCGTCCAGTGGCTGGCCGCGGAGCTGCTCGGGAGACAGATAGGCCGGGGAGCCGAGGATGAAGCCGGTCTGCGTCTTCACGAGGCTCTCGCCGATCTTCGCGATGCCGAAATCCATCAGGAACGGCCGTCCGCGCTTGTCGAGGAGAACGTTGTCGGGCTTGATGTCGCGGTGGATGACGCCGCGCGCATGGCTGTAGTCGAGCGCGTCGAGGAGCGGAACCATGATCCGCGCCGCCGCCTCCTCGTCGAACCTGCCGCGCGCCTTGATCTCGGCGCTGAGCGAGGGCCCTTCCACGAACTGCATCGAATACCAGAGCATCCCTTCGACGTGGCCGAAATCGTAGACTTTGACGATGCTCGGATGCTCGAGCGAGGCCGCCACGCGCGCTTCCTGACGGAAGCGCTGCACGAAGTCGGAGTCTTCTCCGTGCGACTCGTGCAGAACCTTGAGAGCCTCGAAGCGCTGGAGACTCGCGCTTCTCACCTGGTAGACGGAGGCAAATCCACCGCGTCCCAGGAATCCGAACACCTCATAGCGGCCGCCGAGGAGTTTCTCCACCATCCGGCCGCGTTCGTCGACGGGCTGCACAGCGCATGGTAACGCCAGGAACGAGGCATCGTCTCCCCGTGACGAACCTCACGCTCCTCGTGGACCTGGACCTCCCGGTCTCGGTCACGGGCCGGGATCGTGAGGTGCCCTCCCGGGGCCTGTCGTCCTCGCGCGTCAAAAGGGCCGGGACCCGCGCGTCTTCGAGAAGGCGAGGACGTCGGCGAGCGGGGCGTGCGCGCTTCTCTTGACGCCGAAGAACGACGTCGACTCGCGCCGGACGAGGATCGTCACGGCTGCCGCGAGGATCCAGGGCACGAGCATGAAGAGGCCGACGAGCGGCCAGATGTTCGGGTCCTTCGGCGATGCGGATCCCGCGCACGACGGGCACGCCATCGCTTCCTGCGCGAGGAGCGCGGCGGCTGTGGCGAGCATGGCGAGCGCGGCGCGAAGGGGAGGCTTCATCGCAGGCTCAGAGGTGCGCCCAGGGAACCGGCACGCCCCTGAGGAGGTTGAAGGCGTCGAGCATGAGGAACACGGCGTAGAACCCCGCGAGCGGGAGCGGCAGGAACGCGAGCCACAGGAGCGAGCGCTTCTCGTATTTCAGGTGCATGTAGTAGAGGCCGACGAACGAGGCCTTCGAGAGCGCGAGCGCGATCATGACGGCCGAGATGATCCGCTTGTCGATCTTCGTGTACGAGACGCCGACCTCGAGGATCGTGAGGGCGAGGAGCACCCAGAAGATCCGGAAGTAGTCACGCCGGTGGTCGGCATGCGGCGTTTGCATCTCGGGAGCGGCGTGGACGGCGACGGCGTGTTCGGTCATGCGGTCCTCTTCACGGGATGAGGTAGACGAGCGTGAAGACGAGGATCCAGACGAGGTCGACGAAGTGCCAGAAGAGCCCCGTGATCTCGACGAAGTTCGCTCCGTTTTCGAGGTGCTTGCCGCGCCACACGCCGAAGGCGGTCAGGATCAGGTAGCAGACGCCCGTGAAGACGTGCGCGCCGTGGAAGCTCGTGATGACGTAGAACGTCGCCGGGAAGTTCCCGGAGGGCAGCGTGAAGCCCTCGTGGATGAGGTGGCGGTACTCGTAGACCTGGCCGCACAGGAAGAAGATCCCGCCTCCGGCCGTCGCGAGGAGCCACTTCACCGTGCCCAGCCGGTTGCCCTTCTTCGCCTCGTCGAGCCCCAGAACCATCGTGAGCGAGCTGACGATGAGGACGAACGTCATGACGGCCGTGAACGGGATGCCGAGGACGCTCGTCGGCGCGGGCCATTCCTTGTTGCCCGCGCGGAGGATGCCGTAGGCGAGGAGCAGGCCGCCGAAGGTCATCGCGTCGGTGACGAGGAAAATCCACATCCCCACCTTGCCCGTCGTCGCGGTGCCGAAGGTGGGGTCCGCGTGCGGAGCCGGTGCCGGAGCGTACGTAGCTTCAGAGCGAGCGCTCATTCACAGTCCTTCCATGTTCACGAGGAGTCCGGTGTCGCGCATCATAAGGTCGATCTCGTCCGGAGACGCTGCGGTGAGCCGGCGCATGCGGCCCCGGCCGTCGAGCAGGAGGAGCCGGCCCGCGAGGGTGCCGCCTTCGGGCGCCTGAAGAGCTTTCAGCGTGGCGGCCTCCAAAGTCTTGACGTCTCCGCCCGCGAGCGTCCAGCGCCACGCACCGGCCCCAGCGTTTTTCGCGAGGGAAGAGAGAGTCGACACGCCGGCAGCATCGACGAAGCTCACGAGATGGACCGCTTCGCCGGTGTTGCGCACGCGCCGCTGCATCTTCGCGAGAGGGGAGCCGCCGGAGGCGAAGGCCTCGGCCGACGTGAACTCGAGGATGACGAGGTGCCCGCGCAGATCGGCGTCGACGAAGGGCTTCCCGGCCTGATCGACGAGGGCGAACGCGGGGAACGTGCCGAGGACGGGCGGCGCGGGCGGCAGCGCCCGGCGGACCGAGCGAACGAGCGGCAACGTGAACGCCGCCCCTACGAGAAGGGCCCAGAACCACGGGCTCCCGGTCAGCCGCGCGGCCACGCGTTGGGGGAAAGGCGCGGTGACGCTGCCAGAAACGAGAGAAGCCGTCATTTCGCAGCGACCAGCTTCTCCCGCCGCGTGTCGGCCTCGGGCTTGCCCTTGATCTCGATGAGGGAGCGCACGTAGTAGGCCATCGCCCAGATGTCGTCGTCGGGAAGCGCGCCCTTCCACGTGGGCATGGCCGTGCCGCCGATGCCGGAGGCGATCGTGCGGTAGATGTCCTCGAGCGCGTCGCCCGACCGGACGTGGTCGCGCGTGAAGTCCGGGGGCATCAGCTTGTAGCCGTAGTCGCTGTCCTTCATCTCGGAGTGGTACGCGTCCGGACGCAGCGTCGCTTCGCGTTTGGACAGCTCCAGGCTCGCCGCGTTGATCGCCTCCTTCGTCTCGTACGCCGGGTGGCACGAGAGGCACTGTGCCATCCCGTGGTAGACCTTCATCCCGCGCGTAATCGCCACGGCGTTTCGTTCGGCGCCCCACGGATCCGGGCCGGGGACGATCGGCTCGCCGGGCGTCTTGTCGGCCCACTTCGGCGAGAGCGTCTTGATGTACTGGACGATGTCCATGATCTCGCGCTCGGGGACGTCGTTCCAGGGAAGCATGGCGCTGCCGTGGAGGCCCTTCTGGATGATGCGGAGAAAATCCTCGTCGTTCGGAAGCTGTCCGCTGGCCACGGCCGCGAACTTGAACTGGCCCTGTGTGAAGTTGCGCGGCGGCGGGCGGAGGCCGATCGAGGCCGGGCCTTTGCCGTCGCCTTTCATGCCATGGCACGCGGAGCAGTACGTGACGAAGAGGTGCTCGCCGTTGTTCAGCCGGCGCGCCGAGACCTTCTTCCCCCCGAGCGTCATCGTCTTGGTGAAGGTCCGGCCCGGGCCGGAGCATCCGGCGCCGCCCGCCAGGACCGCGGCCATTGCCGCCGTCACCGCGACCGCCGTCGTCGCCGACAACCGCGAAGCCCTTCCATCGTTTTTCTTCCGTCCGACCTTCATAGAAGTCTTTCTCTCTCTCTTCCGATCTCAAACGAGATAGACGGCGACGAACATGACGACCCAGACGACGTCGACGAAATGCCAGAACATGGCCGAAAGGCGCACGGAGCTCGAGCGGCCCGAGGTATGGCGCCCCGAGAAGGCGCCGGGCAGGAGAAGAGCGAGCGCGAGGAGTCCCGCGAGGACGTGGAGCGCATGGAACACGGTGAGGCCATAGAAAATCGACCCGTAAGGCCCCGTGTTGTCGATGCGAAATCCGCTCTGCCAGAGCGGGATCCACACGGCGAGCTGCAGCGCCAGGAAAAGGCCGCCGAGCGCCATCGTCCCGAGGATGGCGCGCCGGAGCGTACCGGGCTTCTCTTCCGATTCGGGGCGCGTGCCGCGGTGAAGGAGCAGGCTGGACGCGAGAAGAACGAGCGTGTTCAGGAACGGGAGCGCCTTCGGCAGGGGCGCGAGGCCGTCCGGGGGCCACGTCGCGGCGTTCAGCCTCAGGACGGCATACGAAAAGAAGAGCGCGACGAAGAGCATCGTCCACGACGCGAGCGCCATCACCATCCCGACGAACGAGGTTCGCCGGGATTCCTCCGGGAGAGGGAGGCGCTGGACGCCGTGGGCGAGAGACGTCAATTTCCGACGGCTCCCAACGCGGCGGGCTCGTCGCCGATCGGCTCGTCCTGGGCGAGCCAGTCCTTGCCAGTGACGGCGGGATTGTTGAATTCGTGCGGGCCGTGGAGCACGACGGGGATCTCGTCGTAGTTGTGGTGGGGCGGCGGGGACGGAATCGTCCACTCGAGCGTGCCGACCTCCCAGGGGTTTTCCGAGGCCTTCTTCCCCGAGATCAGGCTCGAGAGGAAATTGGCGACGAAGAGGAACTGCGAGGCGCCGAGGAGAAGCGCCGCGCGCGTCATCCACACGTTGATCGGGTGAAGGTGCTTGAGGAACTCGTAGGCCTGGTAGTTGTAGAGCCGGCGCTGCATCCCGGCATAGCCCACGACGAGCATTCCGCAGAAGACGACGGTGATCGGAACGATCGTGAGCCAGAAGTGCCACTTGCCGAGCGTCTCGTTCATCATCTTCCCGAACATCTTCGGGAACCAGAAGTAGATCGCCGCGAACGCGCCGAGCAGCACCGAGGCCGCCATCGTGAGGTGGAAGTGGCCGATCACGAAGTACGAGTCGTGAAGGTAGATGTCGGACGAGATCGCGCCGAGGTGGAGGCCCGTGAGGCCTCCGAGGCCGAACACGAACACGACGCCGACCGCGAAGAGCATGGGCGTCGCGAAGCGGATGGAGCCCCGCCACATCGTCCCGAGCCAGTTCAGGAAGAACACGGCGGACGGGATCGAGATGAGCATCGTGAGCGTCATGAACCCCTGCGAGAGAAGAGGGCTCATGCCGACGACGAACATGTGGTGCCCGTACACGACCATGGAGAGCAGCGTGATGACGCTCATCGAGAGCGCCGTCGCCTTGTAGCCGAACGCGGGTTTGCGCGAGAAGAACGACAGGAGGTCGGACACGATGCCCCAGGCGGGCAGGATGAGGATGTAGACCTCGGGGTGGCCGAAGATCCAGAAGAGGTGCTGGTAGAGGACCGGATCGCCGCCGCCCTTCGTGATCGCGGCGCCGGCGAGGAAGAAGTGGCTGCCGAAGACGCGGTCGAGGAAGAGCAGGAGGACGCCCGCCGCGAGAACCGGGACGAAGAGGGCGTTGAGGATCGCCGTGAGCCAGATGCCCCAAACGGAGAGCGGCATCTGGAAATAGCCCATCCCGGGAGCGCGCAGGCGCACGACCGTCGTGATGTAGTTGACGGCGCCCATGATCGAGGCGCTTCCGGTCAGGAAGATGCCGAGGACCCAGAGGGTCTGGCCGTGTCCGGGCGAGCCCACGAGCGTCGAGAGCGTCGGATACGACTGCCAGCCCCCGGCGGCCGCGCCCATCGGGACGAAGAACGAGACCACCATGCAGAGGCCGGCAAGGACGTTCGTCCAGAACGACATGAGGTTCAGCGTGGGGAACGCCATGTCCCGCGCGCCGATCATGAGGGGGATGAGCAGGTTCCCGAACGCGCCGATGAGGATTGGCGTGATCGCGAAGAAGATCATGAGGGTGCCGTGCATCGTGAAGAAGGCCGCGTAGGACTGCGGCGGCATCACGCCGCCGCTCTGCGGCCACATGAGCTGGCCGAGCACGGGGAATGCGGTGCCGGGATACGCGATCTGCCAGCGGATCATCATCGCCATGAGGCCGCCCATGGCGAGGAAGAAGAGGCCGTACCAGAGGAATTGCTTCGCGATGACCTTGTGGTCGAACGAGAAGATGTACTTCGCGAGGAACGAGGTCGGCTCCGGGTGGATGTGTTGTTCGGCGTGGAAGTCGGGCCCGACGTGAACGTGCCGGACCGGTTTGGTCAGAGCTGCGTCAACCATGTCTCCCATGTCTCCCATATCTCCCATCTCTACTGCACCCACTCCCAGCCCCAGAGTTGTTCCTTGTCGGCCGGGTCGAACCGTCGTTTCGCGTCGCCTTCGGCCTCCTTCATCCAGCGCGCGAAGTCGGCCTCCGGCTGCACGATGAGATCGCCCTTCATCTGGTAGTGCGCCCAGCCGCACATCTGCGAGCAGGCGATCTCGAAATTGCCCGGCTGGACGGCCTGAAACCAGGTGCGCGTCACGTAGCCGGGGTTCGCGTCTTGTTTCAGGCGGAAGTTCGGGATGTAGAAGCTGTGGATGACGTCCTTCGCCTTCAGGTTCAGCATCACCGGCCGTCCGACCGGCACGCGCATCTCGTTCAGCGTGACGACGTCGTCGGCGGTGTTGAAGACGCCGTCGGGCCCCGCGTACCTTATGTTCCACGCCCACTGCTGCGGCATGACCTCGATCTTCACGGTGTCGGGCGACACGGGCCAGTTGTACGTGTATTCCTTGACGTCGGCCTGAGAGACCCTCACGAGATTCATGTCGATCGTCACGAAGACGAGGGCGGCGAGGATACCTGTGACGAGGAAGCTCTTGCGGTCGGTGCCGTGGGTGTACAGCGCCTTGACGCCCGGCCGCGCGCGGTATTTCCACGAGGAGTACACGAGCGCGAACGTGACGAGCGTAAAGGCGATGACGCACATGAGCGTCGTGTACCAGAACAGGGCTTCCGCCCGGTACCCGTCCCGCGAGACGTCCACGGTCGTCAACCAGGAAAAAGGCCAATGGTGCATTTCGTCCCCTCGCTGGACGGTTACTATAAGGGAACAGAGTCTCAGTTCAAGCCGCTCGTGCGCCTCGCGTTGCGTTAACATCACGGTCAAGAACTCAGACAGAGTCTCAGTTCAGACAGGAGGCGGAACGATGAGCGACGCGACCTCCCACAAGGGCCACAAGGCGGTGCTGCTCTTTCTCGTCGCGCTGTGCGCGTACTCGACGCTACCGGTTTTCGGGATCGGCTTCTACCGGAACGGCTCGAATCAGCTGTTCTTCCAGCTCTGGTACCTCGTCGGGTTCATGATCATCGCGTTTTTCCTGATGCACGAGCTCATCACGCCGCTCCCGCCGAAGGAGAAGGACGAGACCTCTCCCGGGAAGAGATCGGGGCGTGAGGGGACCGGCCGGCGGCCGATCCTGACGGCCTTCGAGAGTCCGGCCGGGCGCTAGTCGAACCGGACGCTGACGAGCTTCGAAACCCCTGGCTCTTCCTGGGTCACGCCGTAGAGGGCCTGCGCGGTCTCCATCGTCCTCTTGTTGTGCGTGATGAGGACGAACTGCGTCTCTTCGGACAGCTCCACGAGGAGCGACGTGAAGCGGTCGATGTTCGCTTCGTCGAGCGGGGCGTCCACCTCGTCGAGGATGCAGAACGGCGACGGCTTGTACTTGAAGATCGCGACGAGGAGCGCGACGGCCGTGAGCGCCTTCTCGCCGCCCGAGAGGAGGCCGATCGTCTGGTTCCGCTTGCCGGGGGGCTGCGCCATGATCTCGAGACCCGAGTCGAGCGGATCGCCCTCGTCCAGCAGATGCATCGAGGCCGTGCCGCCGTGGAAGAGGCGCTGGAACACCTGGCCGAAGTTGAAGTTCACGGCGGCGAACGCCTCCTGGAAGCGCTCCGAGGACGTGAGGTTGATCGTCTTGATCGTCTCGAGAATCTGAGCGAGCGACGCATCGAGGTCGGCCTTCTGTCCCGACAGCTCCTCGAAACGCTTGCTCTCGATCTCGTATTCTTCGAGCGCGGCGTGGTTGACGGGGCCGAGCCTCTCGAGCGCGAGAGAGCGCGTCGTCACGTCATTGGCCAATTCGCTCTCGAGGTCCCCATCGTTCATTTCCCGCTCGGTTTCGCTGCGCTCGAGAACGGGCAGCTCGCCTGGCAGGCAGCCGAACTCGTTCCGGCACTGCTCCATGAGGTGATCCTGGTCGGCCTTGTGACGTTCGAGGCCGAGCTCGGCCTCGAACCGCGTCCGCCGCAGGGCGTCGAGAGTCTCGCGCGAGGCGGTTGCCTCGGCCTCGGTGGCGACACGCGCCCCGCGGCGCGCGTCGGCCGCCTCGTCGGCCGCGGTCCGGAGGCGCTCCGCCTCGGCCGCGTCGACCGCGGCGGAGGCCTGCGCGGTGCGCGCGGCTTCCCCGGCCGTGAGGGCCAGGCGGCGCCGGTCCCCGACCTCGACGAGCGCGTCGGCGAGCTCGGCGACCCGGCGGGCCGCATCCCGGGCGCGTCCCTCCGCCGCCGCCGATGCGGAGGCGAGGGAGGAGGCGCGCTCCACCAGCACGTCCCGCGCGTTGCGCGCGACGGCGTCGGCTTCCGCGGACGCGAGACGCGCCGCGCGCGCGCCGTCGAGAGCCGTCTCGAGCTCCGACAGCGTCCGTTCCACGGTCGCCATCTCGGCCTGACGCTGGGCGGCGAGGCGCTGGGCCTCGGCGCGGCTCTCGCCGGCCTTCGCGAGATCCTGCCTGAGCGCGTTGTCTTCCTCGCCGAGGACGCGCTCCTCCCTGACCGCACGCTCTTCTTCGGTGCGGGCGGCCGCGGTCTTCGCCTCGGCTTCGGAGTGTGCGCGCTCGGCCGCGCGGCTCCTCGCGAGGGCCGCGTCGAGAGTCGCGGCGAACGTGCCGACCTGCTCGGCGAGGGAGCCGATCTCGGCCTCCGCTTCGGCGCGCTTCGCGGCGATGCCCTCGCGCTCGCCCGCGAGGTTCTTCAGGTCGCGCCGGACGGTGAAGAGGCCCTCGCCCGGGACCTCGGTGCCGGCGGCTTCGACGACGGCGCCGCGCACGACGACGCCGTCCGTCGTCACGAGCGTGCGCTCGGGGTGAAGGGCCGCGAGCGCGAGGGCGTCGTCCACGTTCGCGACGACGACGGCATCGGGCAGCGCGGAAGACGGCGCCCCGGCGGACTTCGCGGTGAGCAGCTCGCGCGCGATCCCGAGGACGCGCGGGTCCTTCGGCTTCAGCGGAAACGGCGTCTCCGGGAGCGGGTGCACGAAGCGCGCGGCGCCGAGCTTCTTCTCGCGCACGGACGCCAGGGCGGCGTCGAGTGCGGCGCGGGTCTCGAGGACGGGCGCCTCGAGGGCGGCGCCGAGCGCGGCGTCGAGGGCCTTCTCGAAGCCCGCCGCGGCGTCGAAGTGATCCGCGAGAACTCCGGGTGGTGCGAGGCCGGCGGCCTCGAGCGCGCGGCGCGCGGATTCGCCTCCAGCCTCCCGCGCGGCGAGGGTCGTCTCGAGCGCGGCGGCGCGGACGTCGACGGCATGGAGCGCCGCGAGGTGAGCCTCGCGGAGGGCCTTGAGCGTCGCGAGGCGGTCTTCGGCGGCGCGGCGGCCATGACTCGCCTCTTCGAGATGCCGGCGCGCGGACTCGAGGCCGAGAGAAGCCGTCGCGAGAAGCGCGCCGGCTTCGGCGGACGCCTCCTGACGCTCGTCGACGAGCGCCGTGGCGCGCGTCCGGCGTTCCTCGAGCTTCGCGAGCGCGAATCCGAGGCGGTCGACGAGGAGAGCGGCCTCGCGTTCGCGGTTCGTGGCTTCGGCCGAGCGTCCCCCGGCGGCGAGAAGGTCGCGGCGCGACGCCTCGCGCCGTCCCGTCACGTCGGCTTCTCGTGTGGAGACTTCGGCGAGGGCCCGGGACGCGGCGGCGACCGCGGCGGAGGCCTCGGCGAGCGCGGCATCCGCCTCTTCACGGGCCTTCTCCGTGCGGCCGGCCTCTTCGACGTACCGGCCGTGATCCGCTTCCGACTCGCGGCGTTGCGCCTCGAGGAGCTCCTGCCTCGCGGCGGCCTCCTCGCCGTCGCGCCCGGCGGCCGCGACGGCGGCGACGGCCGCGAATACAGTTTCGCGCGCGCGGGCGAGGGCATCGCCCGCCTCGCGGACCGCATGCTCGTCCTCATCGGCGATGCGGCGCGCCTCCAGGAGGCCGGCCTCGAGACGAGAGAGTTCCGCGAGAGCCGCGCCCTCCGCGTCGGTCGCCGCCGCGAGAGCCGCTTCGCCCCCGGCGAAGCCGGCGGTGAGACGATCTGCGCGGAGGCGCGCGAGCCTCTTCTTCTGCGCCGCGAGAACGTCGGCCTGTTCCTTCCAGCGCGCGGCACGCGAGGCCTGGCGTTTCAGCGAGGAGCAGGTGCGGTCGATCTCCGACACGATGTCCGTGAGGCGCAGGAGATTCCCGCGCGTCTCCTCGAGCTTCACTTCGGCCTGGCGCTTGCGGAGTTTGTACTTCGAGACGCCCGCCGCCTCCTCGATGAGCCGGCGGCGGTCCTGGGGCTTGGTGGAGAGGATGAGGTCGATCTTCTGCTGCTCGATGATCGAATACGCCCGCACGCCGAGACCCGTGCCGGTCAGGATCTCCTGCACGTCCTTGAGGCGCGACTTTTTTCCGTTGACGATGTAATCGCTCTCCCCGTCACGCGTCACGCGCCGTGTGAGGACGAGTTCGCCGCCGCTGTCGGCCCACTGGTCGCCGCCGCGCGACTCGAGCGTGATGGCGACTTCCGCCATCCCGAGCGGGCGCCGGTGCGCGGCCCCGTTGAAGATGACGTCCTCCATCGTCGTGCCGCGCAGGCTGCGCGCCGACTGCTCGCCGAGCACCCACTGGACCGCATCGCAGATGTTCGACTTGCCCGAGCCGTTGGGGCCGACGATCGCGGTGATGCGCGACGGCAGCGTGACCGACGTGCGCTCCACGAACGACTTGAACCCCTGGATCTCGAGTTTTTTCAGTCGGAACATGAACGCCTTTTCGCGGGGGGCGCGATGCTTTTTTCGGGCCGCAACCTACCACGTGAGCATGGCGGCCTACCACTACATTTTGAGGTGTCGCCTCCCCGTGGACTCCACCGGATGGGGTTTCGGGGCCGATCGGGGCGCCGCATCGAGAGCCTTCAGAAGGCCCGATCGCGAGCTCACGCCGAGCTTCGAGAAGACGTGCTTGAGGTGGTCCTTCACGGTCCATTCCGTGATGAAGAGGCGGCCCGCGATCTCGGCGTTTCGAAGGCCCTCGAGCACGGCGCCGACGACTTCGGCCTCGCGGCCCGACACGCCGCGCGTCGCGAGCCTTTCCTTCACGTCCTCGTGGGAGAGCGCGGACTGGACCCTCAGCGTGAGAACCGCCACGTCGTCCTGCTCGTCGTCGGCGAAGCGTGCGACCGAGGCCTCGAGCGCGCGGCCGTCGGCGAGGGTCGCGCGCAGCTTCTCGCCCGCGGCGGCCGTCGCACCGAGGCGCGAGATCCATGCCGCGAGCGAGGTCTCGCGGCCGTCTTCCGGGAGGACGACGAGCGGGGCGCGCGCCGAAAGGAGCGCTGCGGCGGCGCGGTTCGCGTAGAGCACGGAGCCCGATGGCGTGATGAGGAGAATGGGCGTGGACGCGGCCTCTGCGGCACTCTCGAGCCTGCGCCGCGCGGCGGCGTGAATCTCCGCTGCGGCCGCGCTCTCGAGGAGCTGGGCGAGGAGCGGCCGGAGAACCTCGAAGCGCAGGATCTCGGGCTCCGTCCAGGGCCGGCGCGGTCCGCGGACCATCGTGAGCGTCCCGTGAAGGAGCCCGGTCACGTGAAACTCCACAGCGAGGGCCTCCGCCGGCCCGGGCCGCCGCCGGGCCGGGCGCACGGCGCCCGCCGTGAACACACGGCTGCGGACCGCTCGCCATCGAAAGCGCTGCCCCGAAGGCTCGAAGAGATACTCCATCTCCACGGAGTCCGGGTCGAGGACCGAACGCACGCTGCCGACGATGCGCGTCAGCGTCGTGGTGTGGCGCCCCCGGAAGGGGGGGCCGTCGAGCGGGGAAACCGGCATGCGTGGCGCTCAGCCCTCGTTCTCATTGTATGCGCCCCGGGTAGGCGGCCCGTCGTCGTTCAATTTGTGGTGACGCCGGGCGGACAGCCCGCGACGTGCGTGATAGGCTCATGTCCGTTCAGGAATCTGTCTCCCACCGGCGGAGGATCCGTTCCATGTTGAGCTTTGAAGTCCGCAAGACCGGCGGCGAATCGGAAGTCCGCAAGGTCCATCGGGATGTCATCCACATCGGCGCTTCGACGGGAAATGACCTCGTTGTGCGCGCTCGCGGTGTTCTCGGCCGGCACGCGCGGATTTCGGTGACGGGCGAAGAGCTGCGTCTCGAGGTCCTCGGCAGCGCGCCAGGATCCGACGTCACCCTGAACGGCTCGATCGTCAAGACGGCCGCCCTCGCGGCGGGGGACCGGATCACCATCGGCGAAGCCACGATCACGCTGCTGAACGGCCCGGCGCCGAACCCCCACCGGATGGCGGCTCCGCCCCCTCGCGGGCGCGATGCCTTGTCGCTCGCCGCGGCGGCGCTCGCGCCCCTTGCTCCCGGCCCCGTTGCCGCTCCGTCCGGGGCCTCTGCATCGGTCGCGGTCGCGGCGCGGCCCGTCGTGGTCCCGGGCCTCCGCCCCGAGGAGCGTCCGGCTTCGGACCCCTGGTCCGGTTTCTTCGAGTGCCTCCACCGGCCGGTTCCCTTCGAGGATCTGCTCCAGGAGATCGCGGCCTACATTGCGTCCGCGACGCCGGTACACAGTCTCGCTTTCGTCTCGCTGCTTCCTCCAAACGAAGGCGAGGCGATCGCCGCGCTCTGGAAGGGGACTCTTCCGCGCCTGTCGGCCCGGACGCTCGCGGAGGCGCGCGGGAAGACCTCGTCCTGGGAGGCGTTCGAAGCGGGCAACCGCCTGCGGGTCTTTCCGGTGCCGCGGCCGGGCGGCGATCCGGTGGGCCTCCTCCTCGTGCCGGCCGAGACCGTGGCCGATCCCGTCCTCCTCGACTTCATCGCCCACGCCGCGTCCGCCGTCGGTTTCGTGCACGGCGAAAGGAGCGAGGGGGCGTTCGGCGAGCGCGGGGTCTCGTCCGCGCCCGCGTCCTCCGGTGTCTCGCTGGATGATCCACTCGCCCAGCTCGTCGGCGGCTCCCTGCCGCTGTCGAACCTGAAGGCTTCATTGTCGCGGGTCGCGTCGGCTCGGGCTCCCATCCTTCTGGTGGGTGACGTCGGCAGCGGAAAGACGCTCGTGGCCGAGACACTTCACGCCCTTTCGCCGCGGCGCGGGCGGCCGCTGGTTCGCGTGTCTGCCACGGCGGCGAGCGCCCAGGCGCTCGAAGAGGATCTGCTCGGCGTTCCGGCGGCCAGCGACCGCCGTCGTCGCGCGGGCCGCCTGTTCGAAGCCGACGGGGGCACGCTTCTCGTGGAAGAGGTGGGCGACCTGCCCGCGCCGACCCAGGCGCTTCTGTTTCGCCTCCTCGAAGCACGCGAGGTCACGGCGCCGGGCGGACGTACCGTTCCGGTCGACGTGCGCGTCATCGGCACGACCTCCCGCCCCCTGACGCGGGCGGTCGAGGACGGCGCCTTCCGCGACGATCTCTACTTCCGCATTTCAGCCCTCACGCTGCGCATCCCCCCGCTCAAGGACCGCAAGGAAGACCTTCCGGCCCTCCTCGACGCGCTCGCGGCGCGCCACGGCGGCCCGGTCGCGGAACACTTCGACGTCGAGGCGATGAACGCTCTCCTGAACTATCAGTATCCCGGCAACGTGCGCGAGCTCGAGAACGAGGTCCGCCGGCTGGCCGCGCAGGTCGGCGCCGGGCCCATCACCCTGGCGGACCTCGACCAGAAATTCTCGGGCGAGCACGTCGAGCTCGCGCTCAAGGAGAGCGACGACCTCAAGGAGATCGTCGAAAAGGTGGAGCGCCAGGTCATCGAGCGCGTCATGCGCAAGGTGCGCGGCAACCAGTCCCTCGGCGCGCGACTCCTGAACATTTCCCGCGGGAGCCTCATCGCGAAGATGAAGGAGTACGACATCAAGGACTTCCGCTACCTCAAGCGGCAGGACTGAAGGAGCGGCCGGGCCGTTACACTGCTCCCGTGTCCGATCCCGAAGCCGCCTCCTTCCGGCGCTCGATCACTCTCGTCCTCGTGATCCTCGGTCTCCTGACGGCGGGCTCGGTCCTCCTCTTCGGGCACCTCCTCTTCAAGGCGCTCTCGAAGGACGTCGTCAACGACGCGATCCTCCACACGAGGCTCGACGCCGAGCGTCTCGCGCGTGGCATCGCGGAGCGCTCGGCGGGCGACCCGTACGTCCTGAAGCTCAAGCAGACGGAGATCGACCGGCTCGTCACCTCCGGGCTTTCCGAGCGGCAGATCCTGACGGAAGTCGAGGTCCTCGACAGCGCGAGAAAGGAAGTCCTCTACGCGTATCGGGGCACGCTCACCGTTCCCGACCGCAAGGCCCAGCCCGGCGCCGAGGGTCCGAAGGTTCTCGACGTGAAGCCGGCGGAGCCCGGGACGAACGCCCGCATTTCCACGCTCGAGGCCCCCGAGCAGGATCCGTTCAACATGGAAGTCAACGTCGGAGACTTCGCCGTGCTGCGCTTCGGCGTCTCGCGGCGCGTCCTGGCCGAACGGGTCGAGAAGCTGCGCCGGGAGCTGTACCTTCGGACGTTCGCCGCGGCGGTCGTATCCTTCCTCGGCATCCTCGCGGCCTCCGCGGCCGTCATCCTTCTCTATCAGCGCACGCGGCGCGTCGAGGCGGCCCGCGTCGAGGCCGAGCGCCGCGCCGAGCTGGGCGAGGTGGCCGCGGGGCTCGCGCACGAGATCCGGAATCCATTGAACGCCATGGGTCTGAATCTGGAGCTTCTCGAGGAGCAGCTCGCGCACGGCGGCGCGGCCGCGAGCCGCGCTGGCGCCGTGTCGGCCTCGGATCTCGCGCAGGCCGCGCGCGTGGAGACGAGCCGTCTCGCGCGACTCCTCACGGACTTCCTCTCGTACGCGCGCCCGTCTCCTCTCAGTCCCGTTCCCGCCGACCTGAACGACGCCGCCGGCGAGGCCGTCGCGTTCCTCCAGCCCGAGGCCGGGCGGCGCCACATACGGCTCACGTTCGCGCCGCAACCGGGGGGCGCCCCCGCGCGACTGGACCCGGCACGCGTGCGCCAGGTGGTTCTCAATCTCGTCGGCAACGCGCTAGACGCCGTCGAAACGGAGGGCGCCGCGGCGCGCGAAGTGGAGGCGCGCGTCGAAGATGCCGGAAGCTTCTGGCGCCTCACGGTCGCCGACCGCGGGCCCGGCGTGCCGGCCGCGAAGACGGCCGACCTCTTCAAGCTCTTCGTGTCGACGAAGCCCGCCGGAACGGGCCTGGGTCTTCCGATCGCCGAGCGCATCGTGAGGGCGCACGGCGGGACGCTGGCGCTTTCCTCGTCTCCCGGCGAACCGACACGCGCCGTGGCGACGTTTCCGAAGGGCTGACCGGCACGGTACGATTCCCGCACTTTGTCGGGAACGGCCTGGTTCCTCGCCGTTGCCGCGGCGATCCTCGCGGCGGGCGCCTTCGTCGCGGCGCGCGTCCGCGGCGACCGCGTCCTCGCGCTCGAGCGCGTGCGCGCCCGCATTGCGGCCGATCTGCACGACGACATCGGTTCGAGCCTGTCGCGGATCTCGATCCTGAGCGAGGTCGCGCGCCGGAAGATCCCGGCGGGGGAGGCGGACGCGCTGCTCGCCGAGATCGCGGAGACGGCGCGGTCCCTGGTCGGCTCGATGAGCGACGCGGTGTGGTCGATCGATCCCCGCCAGGACGACCTCCGCAACGTCGTCGCGCGCATCCGGACGTTTGCGACGGATGTCCTCGACGGGAAAGGGATCACGTGGACCTTCGACGCGCCAGCTGAGCCTGGGGCGAGGCTGGCGCCCGAGACACGGCGCGAGCTGTTCCTCGTCTTCAAGGAGGCGGTCACGAACGTTGCGCGGCACTCCGGCGCCGGCAGCGCGGCGCTCCGGCTCGACCTCCTCGGCGGCTCGGTCACGCTCGAGGTGGCCGATGACGGACGCGGGTTCGACTCAGGGCCCGCCCGCGACCTCGACTCGAGTCTCCGGCGGGGGCGCGGCCTCCTCAACATGAAGGTGCGGGCGAAGCGCCTGGGTGGAAGTCTCGTGGTCGAGTCGAAGCCCGGGAGGGGCACGCGCCTCGTCCTCGTCCTCCCCGTGAAATGGTCGGGCGATTGATGTGGCCCACCGGCGCCCCCGCGCCGCTGCTCGTCGGCCTCGTCGAGGACGACGACCTCGTCCGCGAGGGTCTGCGGGTCCTGATCGACGGCAGCCCCGGCTTCCACTGCGTGGGGGCGTGGCCCTCGGTCGAGGATGCGCTCGCCGCGCTCCCGGCGGACGTGCCGGACGTCCTCCTCATGGACATCCAGCTCCCCGGCCTTTCGGGAACGGAGGGTGTCCGTCTCGTCCGCGAAAGACACCCGGCCGTCGAAGTTCTCATGCTCACCGTCCTCGCGGAGCGGGCGCGCATCTTCGAGAGCATCTGCAACGGGGCCTGCGGCTACCTCCTGAAGAACACGCCCCCGGCCCGGCTCCTCGAGGCCCTGCGCGAGGCGAAAGACGGGGGATCGCCCATGTCGCCCGAGATCGCCCGGAAGGTCGTGGATCTCTTCCGCAAGACGCCCCCGCCGGTAGAGGATTCCCACCTGACCGCGCAGGAGACGAAACTCCTCGGCCTCCTCTCCGAGGGGCACGGCTACCAGGCGGCTGCGGACCGGATGGTCGTGAGCGTGAACACCGTTCGCAACTACGTCCGGAGCGTCTACGAAAAGCTCCACGTCCATTCGAGCTCGGAGGCGGTCTCGAAAGCGTTGCGTCTCGGCCTCATTTCGTGACAGGGCGCACGTACGGCGTGAAAAAACGCATGGTGATGCTCTGACGGGCCCGCCGCTCCCGGAACTACCTTCCTCCCGGGTTCAACGCGAGAGACCCGAAGGAGGACAAGATGAACGAAACCCTGAGCTCCCAGGACCGCCGCCACGACCGCATTTGGCTGATCGCAGCGCTCACCGTCGTCTTTATGCTCGTGGCGACCCCGTTCGGCTGGGCCGGCGCGAACCCGCCAGCCGCCGGGACCCGGGCTTCGTCGCTCACGAGCGCTCCCGCGGCGCCGGGCGCCGCCGAAGAAACCTCGAACGAGGTTCCCGGTTGCGGCTGCGCGGAGTCCTGTCTCGCGGCCAACTGACTCGAGAGCGCGAGCGGGCGCCCGGCGGGGCGCCCGCTCAACGCGGCGGGAGGATCTTCGACGGATCCGGCTCCGCGTCTCCGCGCTGGAAGGCGAGGACGCGCGCCACGAGCGTCTTCACGGGCAGAGGGAGCGTGAGCAGGAGCTCGCCCGCGGGGCTCAGGATCACCTGCTCGGTCGACCCCGTCACGAGCAGCGTCTTTTCGGGCAGGCACCGGATTTCGTAGGTCATCACGAGCTTCGCGGTCTCGGCCGGCGCGAGGACCGCCGACACCTCCAGCCGATCGTCGAGCTTCGCGGGCCTCTTGAGGCTCATCTCGACCTTCGTGATGGGCACCTTGTAGCCATGCGCGAGGGCCTCGGCGGGCGTGAGGCCGAATGCCGCGCAAAGCGCGTTGCGCGCCACTTCGAAGTACAGCACGTAGTGTCCGTGCCAGACGACGCCGTAGGAGTCGACTTCGGGGAAGCGCACCTCGAAGGAGGTCGTGAAGGTGCGTGCCGTCATGGTGCCGTGAGAACCGCCGCCAGGACGTTGCCCCCGGCGCCGAAGGCGTCGAGGAGGATGGCGCCGATTCCGGGATTCGCGCGCAACTCGGCGGCGGCGAGGGCGAGCTGGATCGCGCCGATCGCGGGGTTCTCACCGAGCGCGTCCTTGACGGCCGCCGTGCGTGGGAGTCGGGTGCCGAAGACGTCGGCAAGCGCGGCGTCCTCGGCGGCGTCCGTGAAGGGTGATCCATTCCGCGAGAGGTGGATGAGGCCGATTCCCTCGGGTGCGAGATGCGCCTCGGCGAGCGCATCCCGGATCGCCGCGGCGAGAACTGCGGGGTCGGCGCGTCGCTTGTGCGGGGAGACGGCCGCTCCCCGGGACGAGAGCCCCGCGACCCGCGCGTCGATCCGGGCGCCGCGCGCGCGGGCGGCAGCCTCGTCCTCGACGAGAACGACGGCCGCTCCCTCGCCGAGGACGAACCCGGGCCGCCTCGCGGTGCGCGTCGCGCGCACGCTCTCGTACGCGCGGTGATAGACGAGGTTCCACTCGTCGGCCGCGCCCACGAGAAGGGCGTCGGCGCGGCCGTCCGCGAGGAGCATCCGGCCGTAGAAGAGCGCGTTCAGCGCCGCGGGGTCCTTCTGAATGATCGTCACGTTCGGACCCTTGACTCCCACCTCGATCGCGGCCTGCGAGGCGGGCGCGTTCGCGACCGTGTTCGGGAAGAGGAACGGCGACGCGGCATCGGGTGACTCGACGGCCATCTGGCGCTCGAACTCGGTCAGCGGGCCGACGCCGGCCGATCCGGTGCCGAGCAGGATTCCGGTTCGCTCCTCGCGTCCGGCGATCGCGTAGAGAGCGTCGGCTAAGACCTGCCTGACGGCGACGACGGCGTATTGGCTGCCGCGGTCGAGCCTGCGGGCCTTGCCCTTCGCGAGCTCCGGTTCCGTCGTGAAGGAACCGATGCGCGCGGCCGGCGAACGGTCGGCGGCCTTCGGCGCGCCTTCTTCTTCCACGGGGGCGATGGCCGAGCGCCCGGCGGCGAGCGCGGCGCGGGTCTCCGCGAGGGTGCGGCCGAGCGCGGTGACCGCGGCCGCTCCCGTGATCACGGGCGCCTTCATGCGGACCCGAACGCCACGACCGTCGAGTTCCCCCCGAACGCGAACGAGTTCGAGAGGGCGGTCTTCACGCGAGCCTCGCGGGCCACGAGCGGCACGCAGTCGAGGTCGCACTCGGGATCGGGCTCCTCGAGGCGGATCGTCGGAGGAATGAGCCCGGTCTCGATCGTAAGCACGGTCGCGACGGCCTCGATGGCACCCGCCGCGCAGAGACAGTGGCCGAGCATCGACTTGATCGAGGAAAGCGGGATCTCCCGCGCGCGCTTTCCGAGGGCTCTCTTGATGGCGGCGGTCTCCGCCGAGTCGTTCTGCGGCGTGGCGGTGCCGTGCGCGTTCACGTAGTCGACGTCCTCGGGATTGAGGCCGGAAGCCCGAAGGCAAGCCTCGATCGTGCGGGCCCCTGCCTCGCCGGTGGGCTCGGGCTGCGTCATGTGGTGCGCGTCGGACGTCACGCCGTAGCCCAGGAAGCGGCCGCGAAGGCGTGCGCCGCGCCGCCGCGCATGAGCCTCGTCCTCGAAGATGAGGAGTCCGGCCGCCTCGCCGATCGTGAGCCCCTTGCGGCGCCGGTCGAACGGGCGACAGGGCTCGGGGTCGACGGAGCGCAGCGCGTTGAAGCCGCCGTGCGTGAGGCGGGCGAACGTGTCGGCTCCTCCGGTCACGACGACGTCGCAGAAGCCGTGGCGGATGAGATCGGCGGCGTAACCGAGCGACGTGGCGGAAGACGAGCACGCCGTCGTGATCGTCGAGCGCGGCCCGAGGAATCCCCAGCGCTGGGCGATGCGGTCGGTCGTCTGATCCGGCGGATGGTTGAGCACTTTCGTGGGCCGCGCGCGGTGCGCCCCTCTGGCGAGAAGATCGCGGAAGTAATTTTCGCTGTCGAGGAGGCCCGACACGCCTCCGCCGAGGACGACGCCGATGCGCGACGGATCCTCGCGGTCGAGGTCGAGACCGGCGTCGGCAAGCGCCTCCGCCGCCGCCGTCAGGCCGATGACGTCCGTCCGCGAGAGCCGGCGCCGGAGGCGCGCGTCGATGCCCGTGGGCAGCTCCTTGACCTCCGCGGCGAGCTGCGTCCGGAAGAGAGACGCGTCGAAGAGCGTGATCGGCCCGATGCCCGAGCGGCCCGAGACGAGGCCCTCCCAGGTCGACGCGAGGTCGTTCCCGAGGGAGGTCACGGCTCCCAATCCCGTCACGACGACGCGGTATCCGTCCATCCGGGGGATCTTACTGAGTCGGGCTGGACTTTGGATTCTCCGGATTCTTCGGGCATCGCAGAGCGCGACGAAGGGCGCGACCTTGCTACGATCGGCCCATGAAACGCTTCAGCCGGTTCGCCGCGGTCGCCGCCTTCTTCTCCCTCTTCGCGAATTTCGCCGCCGCGCAGCCGGCGCCCCCGCCCACCGTTGCGGAGGCGCAGGCCTTCATCCGGAATGCCGAAAAGCGCATGCTCGATCTCTCCGTCGACGCGGGGCGCGCCGACTGGGTCAAGATCAATTTCATCACCGAGGACACGGAAATCCTCGCGGCGAAGGCGGACGAGCGCGCGATCAACGCGGGCGTCGAGCTGGCGAAGCAGTCCGTGCGGTTCGACTCTCTCGCGCTGCCGGAGGAGCTCGCCCGCAAGATGAAGCTCCTGAAGAACTCTCTCACGCTCGCGACGCCCGCCGACCCGAAGGACAGCGAGCAGCTGACGCGCATCGCGTCGTCGATGGAGGGCCTCTACGGGAAGGGCAAGTCCTGCCGGCCGGGCAAGGACGGCAAAGAGGAATGCCGCGACCTCGGCGACCTCTCGAAGGTCCTGGCGACGAGCCGCAACTACGACGAGCTCCTCGACGCGTGGACGGGATGGCACTCCGTCTCGCGGCCGATGCGAAAGGACTTCGTCACGTACGTCGCGCTCGCGAACAAGGGCGCCCGCGAACTGGGTTTCGCGGACACCGGCGCCATGTGGCGCTCGAAGTACGACATGCCGCCGGACGCGTTCGCAAAGGAGCTGGACCGCATCTGGGAGCAGGTGAGGCCGCTTTACCTCTCGCTCCACGCGTACGTGCGGACGAAGCTGCGCGAGAAGTACGGCGACCGCGTGCCCGCGACGGGTCCGATCCCCGCGCATCTCCTCGGCAACATGTGGGCGCAGGAGTGGGGGAACATCTACCCGCTCGTCGCGCCCGCGGGCGCCGACCCCGGATACGACCTGACGCAGATCCTGAAGAGCCGGAAGACGGACGACCAGCAGATGGTGAAGTACGGCGAGGGATTCTTCACGTCGCTCGGGTTCGCGCCGCTGCCGGAGACGTTCTGGAAGCGCTCGCTCTTCGTGAAGCCGCGGGACCGGGACGTCGTGTGCCATGCGAGCGCCTGGGACGTGGACGCGGACAACGACCTGCGCATCAAGATGTGCATCGACATCACGGCCGAGGACTTCAACACGATCCATCACGAGCTGGGGCACAACTTCTACCAGCGCGCGTACAACCAGCAGCCCTTCCTCTTCCGCGACAGCGCGAACGACGGCTTCCACGAGGCCGTCGGCGACACGATCGCGCTCTCGGTCACGCCCGAGTACCTCGTGAAGCTCGGACTCCTCGACAAGGCGCCCGACACGACGAAGGACATCGGCCTGCTCCTCGACAAGGCGCTCGAGAAAATCGCCTTCCTTCCCTTCGGGCTCGTGATCGACGAATGGCGCTGGAAGGTGTTCTCGGGCCAGATCCCGCCGGAGAAGTACAACGAAGCGTGGTGGGAGCTCCGGAAGAAGTATCAGGGCATCGCGCCGCCCACCCCGCGGAGCGAACAGGACTTCGACCCGGGCGCGAAGTTCCACGTCGCCGGCAACGTGCCCTACATGCGCTATTTCCTCGCGGACATCCTGCAGTTCCAGTTCCACCGCGCGCTCGCCGCGACGGCCGGCTGCAAGAGCCCGCTGAACCGCTGCTCGATCTACGGGAACAAGGAGGCCGGCAACCGGCTGAACGCGACCCTGTCCCTCGGCGCGAGCCGCCCCTGGCCCGAGGCCCTCCAGGCCCTGACGGGACAGAAGCAGATGGACGCGACCGCGATTCGCGACTACTTCGCGCCCCTCCAGAAGTGGCTGGACGAGCAGAACAAGGGGAAGCCGGTCGGCTGGTAGCGGACCTGTATCATTTCGGCCTCGTGACCGAGCGCGTCGACTGGCATCGCTATTTCATGAATATCGCCGGGGAGGTGGCGAGCCGGGCGACGTGTCCGCGCAAGCACGTCGGCGCGGTTGTCGTGCGCGACAAGCGGCTCCTCTCCACGGGATACAACGGATCACTCCGGGGCCTGCCGCACTGCGACGAGGTGGGGTGCCTCATGGAGGACGGTCACTGCATCGCGACCGTCCACGCCGAGGCGAATGCGATTCTGCAGGCGGCGCTGAACGGCGTCCGGATCGAGGGGGGCGAGATCTATACGACGGCTTCGCCGTGCTGGAACTGCTTCAAGCTCATCGCGAACGCAGGCCTCGTCGCCGTTCATTTCGGCGAGTTCTATCGGGAGCCGCGCATCCACGACTACGCCGACCGCGTGGGCATTCGCCTCTACGACCTGTCGGTTCGCTAGGTCCAGAAACCGCCCCGGCGCGCGCGCGGGTCGAGAAACGCCTCGATGAGGCGGCTCGCGTTCTGCGGAAGGCGGAAAAAGCGGGCGCCGAAGCCGGGCTCCGGGGAGTCCGTGTGCCTCACGACGATCACTTCGCCCGTCACGGTCTTCCCCGTTCGGTCGTGGGGGAGCCTGAAGCTGATTTCGAGGCGCGCGCCGACGGGTTGAGGCTCGCTCGTGGCCGTGAAGAACCCCGACGAGGAGATGTCGGTCAGGCGTCCTTCCGTGGGCCGGCCGTCCCGCCAGAACGCCACGGGAGCGTCGACGCTCACGCGCGGCGCGGCGCGCTCGAGCAGGTTGAGGATTCGCCCGACCTCGGCCAGGACCGCCTCCGGCGGCGCGTCGGCCGTGAAGACGTGGCCGGCGCCGGCGCGGAGGGCCTCGTCGGCGCGGTGCGGCGGCGCCAGGACGAGGAGAGGAACATCGCGGCCCGCGGGATCGGCGCGGAGAGCGCGAACGGCCTCGAGCGCGGTTTCGGGGTTCCGCTCGAAGTCGACGATGACGAGAGTCGGTGGATGGGCGGCGACTGCACGCAGGGCCTCGTCCGCCGTGGCGGCCTCCCGAAGCGACCATTCGCTCCGCCCGAGCCAGGTCGGCTCTTCGGGCAGGCGCCTCCGGGCGCCGTCGAGGAGAAGAATCGTCGGCATTAATGTGGCCTGAAGGAGCAGCTCGCGACGCGAGTTTACCGCGTCACCACGTCAGATTGAACCCGCCGAAGAAGGTCCTGCGCGGCAGCGGGACACCCGGAACCTCTTCGTAGCGCACGTTGCCGAGGTTCTCGCCGTCCACGAATAACTCGAGGATGCGTCCCTGGAAGGCCTGCCAGGCGAGCCGTGCCGAGACCAGCCAGACGCCGTCTTCGAAGCTCGGGCGGGACAGGTACGAGAGTCGCGACGTGGCGCCGAGCTGGAAGGGGAGCGCAATCCCCGCGGCGACGTCCCATTTCGCGTGCAGGGGGTCGAGCACGTACTTCCCTTCGGTCGCGCCGCCGGCCGCCGCCGAGAGGCTCGCGAGGTCGGCAAATGTGTACGCCGCTTGTACGCGAAACATCGTCAGGAACACGGGCCGCTCCCGCGACCAGCCGAGGGAGGCCTCGATGCCGTCCGTGACGGCCTTGCGCACGTTTCGGGCGCGCCAGGGCTCGCTCCCAGACGAGCGCACGAAGTCGATGAGGTCGGTTGCGTTCCGGTGGAACCACGCCGCGTCGAAGGTAACGGCCCCGGCCTCGATCGAAGCGCCCGCTTCGACGTTCCAGGCGTTCTCCGGGCGTAGGTCCGGATTGCCGACGTTCTGAGGGTCCGTGTAGTCGAGCTCCGTGAACGACGGGACGCGAAAGCTCGTGCCGTAAGAGGCGCGAAGCGTCAGGCGTGGCAGCACCTCGCGGGAAACGCCGGCGTAGGGAGACAGACGCGACCCGTAGCCCTCGTAGGCGTCGGCGCGCAGTCCGGCGCGGAGTCCGCCGGACGCCTGAGCGGCGCCCCAGCCATGCGCCAACTCGGCGAAGACCGCGCCGTGGTTCCGGCCGTGATTCCCGAGATTCGTGGACGTGATCGTCTCGCGGCCGGCTTCGACGCCGAACGCGAGAGAGCCCCCGAAGAGTGCGTGCCGCGCAGCAGCCCGGAACAGCCCGGTAAGAGTGTCGTGGAGGTTCTCGTAGAAGGCCGGATCGGTCCTCTCGAGAACGAAGTCGTCGTGGTGGGCGCGCACGAACGCGGACGGCATCAGCGTCCATCCGCCGAGGGTCAGCGTGGAGGAAAGGGTGGCTGTGCGCGTCCGCGTCGATTCCTGCTGGTTCGGATAGGCCGACCCGTAGGCGCCATACGCACCGTAGCTCCGGCTCGCGTAGCCGAGGCCGAGCGTCACGGGGCCGAGGCCCGAGTCCCAGCGCCCGGAGACCCGCAGGAGCGAGGACGCAGATTCGGTGTCGTCGCGAAAACCCGAGGTCTCCGTCCGGGACCAGTCGACGGCCGCCGAGACGGACTCGCTGACGCGCGTCGCCGCGCGGACTCCGCCGGCGTCGAGAGAGTTGCTGCCGTGCCCGTAGCGCGTCTCCCACTGCATGTTCGAGCGGCCCAGGTCGGCTCCGCGCGTCACGATGTTCACGACGCCGCCGACGGCGCTCGAACCCCACAACGAAGAGCCCCCGCCCGACAGGACCTCGATCCGCTCGACGGCGTAGAGCGGCACGTCGAAGTCCGCCGAGAGATGGCCGCTCTCTGAATCCGTCGCGGGCTGGCCGTCGACGAGGAGGAGGGTGCCGTTGAAATCCGCGCCCCGGATGCCGACGTCGGCCTGGGTGCCGTTCAGGCCCCGCCGCCTCACGTCGATTCCGGCGATCGTCATGAGCACGTCGGGCAGGGCGCGGACTCCCGGCATCGCGGCGATCTCCTCGCGCGTGACGACGCGGACGGTCGCGGAGGCCGGCGGCGCGTCGAGACGCGTCGCCACGACGGCGACGTTCTGCTTCACGCGCGGAGGAGCGTCCGGGTCGGGAGCGGGTACGTCCTGCCCGTAGAGCGGGCCCGCGAGCGCCAGGGCCGCGAGCGTGAGAGGGAAGAGCGGCCTCACCGCCCGGAGGATAGCGGAAGGGTGTGCGGGTTAAAGTCGCGCGTCCATGGACACGCTGACGCACGGCCTCGCGGGCGCCCTTCTCGCCCGATCCCTCCCGACCACGGGAAACGAGGATCTCGACCGCACGCTCGCCAGGCGCGAGGCGTGGGCCGGGTTCTTCGCGGCCATGTTCCCCGACGCCGACGTGTTCGTGTCGCCGTTCTCCGCCGAGTTCTACATCACGCAGCACCGCGCGTTGACGCATTCCTTCGTCACGCTGCCGGTCTGGATCGTGGCGCTCACGGCGGTCGCGGCCCTGCGGCTTTCCCCGGAGCTCGGCCCGCCAGGATCCGCGGCCCGCCGGATCGCGCTGCAGCGTCTCGGCTCGGTGGTCGCGCTGAGCCTCGTCTCGCACATCCTCCTCGACTGGATCACGTCCTGGGGCACGATGTTCCTGTCGCCGCTGTCGTGGACGCGGTATACGCTCGACTGGACGTTCATCGTCGATCTCGTGCTTTCGGGGCTCCTCGCGCTCGGCCTCGTCGGTGTCGGCGTCGTCGCGAGACGCTCGCTCTCGCGCTCGCGAACCGCGGCGCGCGCTGGCCTTCTCGCGGCGACGGCGTATGTGGGACTGTGTGCGGTCTGCCACGGAGAGGCGCTCCGCCTCGCGGAAGCTCTTGCGACGGGGACGGCGCGGCGAGCCGCCATTCCCCAGCCGGGATCGCCGAACCGCTGGCTCCTCCTCTCGGATGACGGGTCTGCCGTGACGGCCGCGTTCGTGGATCTCGGCAAGCGCGGCCGGGAGGGGGTGCGCGCGCCGGGTGCCGAGGAGCTCGCGCGCACGGGGTTCCGGAGAGGTCTCCTGAATCTCGTCCGTTCCATGGGCGGCGTCTACCGTTCGCGCGACGACCTCGCGCCCCGCGTGATCGAGAAGACAAACGGCCCGTTCGCCGAGCGCGCCCTGGACAGCGGAATGGCCGGCGTGTTCGGCCGCTTCGCCCGGTTTCCGGCCGCGCGCGAGGAGACGCAGGGCCGCAACGTGGAGGTCCTCGTCCGGGATGTACGCTTCGGCTACCTCTCCCACGAGGTCGACCCGTTCACGTACATGGTCCGCTACTCGGCAGACGGGACCGTGCTTTTCGCGGGGTTTCCGTCGTCGCGCTGGACCCATGCCGCGCCGGCAGGCCCCGTCCGCCTGGCACGGTAGGAAGCTCACGGAGGCTCACGATGACCCGCCAGCCCGTTCTCTTCGTCGGTCACGGTTCGCCCATGAACGCGCTCGAGGACAACGCCTTCAGCCGCGGCCACGCGGCGCTCGCGCGCCTCGTCCCGCGCCCCCGCGCGATCCTCGCGGTGTCGGCGCACTGGGAGTCGGACGGCACGTTCACGACTCTCGACGACCCGCCGTCGACGATCCACGACTTCGGCGGGTTCCCGCCCGAGCTCTACGCGATGCGGTATGCCGTGCGTGGCGACAAGGCGCTCGCGCAGCGAGCGGCGGAGCTCGCGGGAGGGTCCGCGGCGGACGGCCGCGGCCTCGACCACGGGACGTGGTCCGTCCTCCACCGGATGTACCCGGGCGCGGACGTCCCCGTGGTGCAGCTGTCGCTGGATGTCCGCGCGAGCGCCGCCGAACATCTCGCGGCCGGGCGCGCGCTCGCGCCACTGCGCGACGAGGGCGTGCTCGTTCTCGCAAGCGGCAATCTCACGCACGACCTCAGGGACGCGTTCTCCCGGATGCGGCGCGGCGACCCGTCGACACCCGACTGGGCCGCGCGCTTCGACGCCGAGGTCGCGCGGGCCCTCGAGGCGCGTGACGAGCCGTGGCTCGTCGGCGCCCTCGACACGCCGGACGGCCGGCGCGCGCACCGGACGGCCGAGCACTGGCTCCCGATCCTCTATGCCTTCGGCGCCTCGGACGGAAGGGACACGGCGAGCTTCCCGCTCACGGGCTTCGACCTCGGGTCTCTCTCGATGCGCAGCGTCCTCTTCGCCTGAGCGGGGGGCCGTGCCTTCAGATCAGGCGGAAATGCTCCTTCACGGCGCGCGAGCGAAAGGCGAGGAGAGAGAGGGCCGTCGCGAGGGCGACGCTCGTGAGAATCAGCGTCATGCGGAGGGTCGGCGCGCCGGCCGCGCGGCGCTCGCCCGCGAGAAGAGCAAGCGTGCGCAGCCACTCGACTGCCCCGAGAGCGAGAGCGCCCTCCACGGCCCGCGCCGCCCACGGACGCCGCACGAAGAGGAGAAGGGCGACGGCCAGGGTCACGGACACCAGCGCGAGCTGTCCCGCACGCAGGAAGTGCGCGCCCAGGACGAGGAGGGCGAGAGCCGCGGGGAGAAGGCGCGAGGCCACGCCCCTATGCCGCCCCGTGAACCGCGATCTCGGTCTTCGACGGGAGAGAGATGGCGCGGGCCTCGACGTCGAGAAGCTCGTCGAGCCGCTTTTTCGTCGCGTCCTCGCCGGCATGGGTGATCGCGAGGTCGAGGTAGATCGGGCCGTGCCGGGCCTCGGCTTCGGCGAGATCGGCGTAGATCTTCGAGAGGCGCGCGTCAGGCACGTGGCCGAGGAGGAGCGTGAAACGCTCGTGGCTGCGCGCCTCGATGAGAGCGGCGACGAGGAGGAGGTCGAGGCCCTTCTCGGGCTCCCGCTCCCGGCGGCAGGCCGCGCGAAGCTCGGCGACGTAGAAGTTGCGCCTGGTGGTCTTCATCGGCGCCCCGAGGCGGCGCGCCTCGCGCGAGACCCTGCGAAAGTGGCGCAGTTCCTCGGCCGCGAGCGCGGAGAGCCGGTCGACGAGCGGCGCGTTCCGTGGATACGTGCCGACGAGCGACAGGGCGTAGACCGAGGCCTGCAACTCGCAGACGGCGTGATCGGCGACGAGGGCCGGGAGGTTTTCCTTCGCCGTGACATGCGCTGCCCACGAATCGGGCGTCCGGGAGCGAAGGCGCAGGGGCATCACGGCGCGGTCACGGCGACAGGTGTTTCGGTGGGCCGGGCGGCCGAGGGCTCCGGCGCCACCCGGAGCGGGGGGGCCGCCGCCGGCGACACCGGCTCTCTCGAGCGCTTCAGATAGGCCGAGGCCGCGCCGAGGTGGCCCGCGCGCGTCAGAATCCGAAGGATGACGACGAGCTGCTGGCCGGCGAGAATCAGGGCGAAATCGGCGAAATCGCCGCCATTCCAGACGGGGCCGAGAAATGCCCAGACGAGGAGCGGAAGGATGCCGAGAACGCCGAAGAAGATCTCGATCGCGAGCGTGCGCGCGGGCCGGGCGAGGACGAATCCGAAGCCGCTCATGAGGGCCGCGAAGGGGTTCGTCGCGCCCTGTCCCATCGCCGCGCGCGCGTACGTGACGACGAGCCGGAGAATACCTGCCACGAGAAGGAACGCCCCGAGGCGCAGGAGGACGAGCCCCGTGGCCTCCCATTCGTACCGCAGCTCGTCCGGCTCGTAGAGCGTCCCCGCCGCCGCGTAGACCCAGCGATAGGCCGCGAGGATCCCCGCCAGAGACAGCGCGCCGAACAGGAGGGACGGGACCGCGAATCGCGCGGCGTCCGCTCCGAACGCCGCGAGGCTCGTCCGGTCGCGCTCGGCGCCGAATCGCCCGGCGAATCCGCCGGAGAAGAGGGCGGCGAGGACGGCGGCGAGCGCCGCGTAGGCAACCGCGGAACCCGAGAGGCCGGTCGTGCCGAAGAAACCCGAAAGCGGCGTCGCCTTCCCGGAGGGACCGCGCTCGC
This sequence comes from Thermoanaerobaculia bacterium, assembly GCA_036385755.1. Classification (GTDB taxonomy): domain Bacteria; phylum Acidobacteriota; class Thermoanaerobaculia; order UBA5066; family UBA5066; genus Fen-183. Next base: position 4,620 of record DASVJU010000029.1, on the reverse strand, counting down.
CGCGCTCGCCGGTGACGGCCTCGTCCCACTTCTCGAGGTCGCCGAGGACGTCGGGCCGGGTGCGCGCGAACGACGTGAAGAACGTGTGGAGGTCCGTGTCGCCCGCGGCGAGCCGCTCGGCCCACGGGTTCTTGTCGAGCGTCTCGTGGAGCGCGGACGCGAGCGGATGCAGGAAGGCGGCCGCGAGAAGCGCGTTCAGGACGAGGAAGAGCAGGATCGCCTTCCAGGTTCCGAGCGCCGAGGCGAGCCCGCGCGTCGCCAGGACGAGGACCGAATCGCGCCTCACGAGAGCCCCGCGACGCCGAGGAGAGCGAAGAACTCGAGGGCGTTCTGCGCCCAGAAGCGGAGGCGCGCCTCCCAGCGGCGCGACGCGGCCGGCGCCTCGCCGGTGAGGCGTCCGTTGTTGAGCGGGTTCGCGTCGAGGAGGCACTGGTGGTCCGGATCGATCTCCACCGCGACGAGTTTCGGCCCCGTGATGCGGTAGCGGATCCAGCGCGAGTCCGAGGTCCACGGGCGGCGCAGCCGCGCGCCGCCCTCGAACCGGAACTCGACTTCGACCGGCCACGTCGCTTCGCCGAGCCGCTGCACGACGGCCAGCGACTCCCATCCGCCCGCCTCGTCCTTCGGTGTCGCGAGAGTGCGGGCCTCGCCTTCGCCCGTATACCCGTTCGGACCGCGAGAGCGGCGCGTGGAGGCCGACGTGACGGCGTAGTCGACGGGGCCTGCCGTGCTCCAGATTCCGGCGACGGCGTTCGCGGGCGCGTCGCCCGCGACCTCGCGGACCACCGCGACGAAGTCGGCCGACGTCGGGTGTTTGAACGCCCAGCGGGTCGCGTACGTTTTCATGACCTTCGCCCATGTCTCCGCGCCGAAGGTGCGTTCGGCGGAGGCCAGGAGGAGGCTCGTCCGGTTGTAGGCGTTCACGCGCACGGCGCCGCCGTCGAGCTGGCGGAAGCTCGGCACGTCCGTCGCGTCGGACCGCGAGGACTGCGCCCAGCGGTGGTAGCGCTCGTTCGCGGCCTCGGGATACGGGAGGACGACAGACGGGAAAACGACGGGGAGGCCGAAGAAACGGACCACGAGCGAGGGATCGCCGAAGGCCGACTTCAGGGTGCGGAGCGTTGCATAGGTGTTGAAGCCCTCGTCGAGGTGTGCCTCCTCGAACTCGTTGGAGGCGAGCATTCCGTAGAACACCTGATGCCCGAACTCGTGGACCGTCACGCTTTCGGGCGAATGGGCGGCCGCGGGCGCGAGCTCGCGGGCGCCACCCACGAAGAGCGTCGGGTACTCCATGCCATCGGTGTGGCTGCCCCAGGGCGGGTCCACGACCGTGACGACGGGGTAGGGATAGGGCAGGTAGCGCTTGCCGTAATCCGCGAGCCCCGCCTTCACGGCCTTGAGGTAACGGTCCCGGACGGGCCGGTGGTCCGGCTGGAGGAGGAGCACGATGTCGACGTTCGGAAGGCCCGGAGAGCTGAACGTGTCGCGTACGACCTCGAACCGCGGGCAGGCCGTGAACGCGAAGTCGTGCACGTCCTCGGCGGCGAAGTGCACGCGCACGAGATCGCCCGGGAAATCGGCCTCGTCCTTGAGGACGCCCGTCGCGCCGACGCGGCCCTTCACGGCCTTCGGAAGCGTGAGCGTGACGTCGTAGTCGCCGAAGTCGGCGAAGAACTCGGTCGCGGCATGGAACTGGTGCGCGTTCCAGCCGCTGTCGGTCGCCACGCCGAGCTTCGGGAACCACTGCGCGCCGAGCAGGTAGTCGTCCTTCCAGCCGGTGCGCGCGATCGCGCGGGGAAACTTTCCTTCCCAGTCGACGCGGAAAACGAGCGTCTCGCCGGGCGCGACGGGCCTCGGCAGAGCGACGGAAACGAGCGTCCGGTCGTCCGGATTCCCGTCGTCGGGCGAGACATACTTCAGCGCGGAGGTCAGGTCGGTGCCGTCCTCGAGGGAAACGCGGTGGATTTCCGACCATCCCCATCGAGAGGCGTCCTTCGCGCGCATGCCTCGGTCGCGCCGCCCGGCGCCGCGCGCCTGCTCGGTGAGCCACGTCGAGCGATCGTTCTTCCAGGCGTTCAGGTAGAGGTGGAGCCTGAGGTCGTCGAACGAGAAATGCGTACGGTTCGTGAACCGCACGGTTTCCTTCCCGGTGATGCCGTGCTCCGCGCTCACGTGCGCCTCGATCGTGTAGGACGCCACGGCCGGGACGCGCGGGCCGGCGTCGAGACGCGCCGCAGCGAAGAGGGAGGCGAGCCCGACGAGAGCGGCCGGCCGCGCGGCGAACAGGCGAATCACGACGGCGCATGCTAACAGGCGCGCCAGGACGCCCGCCGCCTAGAATCGGTCCCGTGGCGAAGACGAGAACCCCGGCGGCGCGAGCGGCCGAGCTCCGGAACGAAATCGGGAGGCACGCGCGCCTCTATTACGTGGAGGACCGGCCCGAGCTCGCCGACGCGGAATACGATGGGCTCGTCAGGGAGCTGATCTCTCTCGAGGAGGCTCATCCCGAGCTCGTCACGCCGGATTCGCCGACGCAGCGCGTCGGAGGCACGCCGGTGGGCGAGCTCCCGAACGTGCGGCACGAGATCCCGCTCCTCTCGCTCGAGAACGCGTACGCGCCGGACGAGCTGCAGGCGTGGGCCGACCGCGTCCTCGACCGCCTCGGGCGGACGCCCGCCTTCGTCTGCGAGTTGAAGATCGACGGCCTCTCCGTGTCGCTCGTCTACGAGGACGGCCGGCTCGTTCGCGCGGCGACGCGGGGGGACGGGACGACAGGTGAGGACGTGACCCCGAACGTTCGCACGATCCACGCGATTCCGACGGTCCTGCACGCCGCTGGCGCGGCGCGGAAGATTTCTTCGAAGGTGAAGATACCGGCCCTTCTCGAAGTGCGGGGTGAAGTCTATTTTTCAAAGGCATCTTTCGCGCGATTAAATGCGGGGCGCGAGGAAGCAGGGGAGCCACTCTTCGCGAACCCGCGAAACGCGGCCGCCGGATCGTTGCGCCTTCTCGATGCCCGGATCACCGCAAAGCGCAGACTTTCGGCATTTCTCTACTCGATCGCGCGCTGGCAGGGCGATGGCGAGCCGGTCACCCAGAGCGCCAGCCTCGCTGCACTCGAAGAAATCTCTTTCCCCGTCAATCCGCATCGCGCCGTCGTTTCCGATGTGGAGGGGATCCTCGCGTTCCTCGACACCTGGAAGACGAAGCGCCACGACCTGCCGTTCGAAACGGACGGCGTGGTCGTGAAGGTGGACGCGCTCGTGGACCAGAAGCGCCTCGGGCAGACCGCGAAGTTCCCGCGCTGGGCGATCGCCTACAAGTACCCGCCCGAGGAGGCGACGACCGTCGTGACCGGCATCGTCGTGCAGGTCGGGCGGACGGGAGTCCTGACTCCCGTCGCGGAATTCACGCCCGTTTTCCTCGCAGGGTCGACCGTTCGCCGCGCGACGCTTCACAACATGGAGGACCTCGCGCGCAAGGACGTCCGCGTCGGCGATACCGTCGCCGTGGAGAAAGGCGGCGACGTGATCCCGAAGGTCACGCGCGTCCTCGTCGAGGAGCGGCCGAAGGACGCGAAAGCCTTCGCGATGCCGGCGCGCTGTCCGGCCTGCGGCGAGAGGGTCGTCCAGCGCGAGGGCGAGGTCGCGGTGCGCTGCGTGAACCCGGGCTGTCCGGCGCAGGTCGCGGAGTCGCTCCGGCACTTCGTGACGCGCCGCGCGATGGACGTCGAGGGGCTTGGCGACGAGCGGATCGAGCAGTTGCGCGAGGCGGGCCTCGTCAGGGACGTCGCCTCGCTTTTCGACCTGACGGCGGCCGAGCTCGCGCCGCTGGAGCGCTGGGGCGAGAAATCCGCCGCGAACGTGATCGCCGAGATCGAGCGCTCGAAGGACGCCGGCCTCGCCCGCCTCCTGTTCGGGCTCGGGATCCGGCAGGTCGGCGAGAAGACCGCGAAGCTCCTCGCGCGACGTTTCCTCTCGATGGACGCGCTCCTCGAGGCGGGCGAGGATCTACTCACGTCCGTCCCCGAGATCGGGCCCGAGACCGCTCGCGGGATCCTCGAGTGGTTCGCCCACCCGCCGAACCGCAAGCTCCTCGTGAAACTCCGGCAGGCCGGCGTCCGTATGACGGAGCGCGCGGCCGTGCCGGGCGCCGGGGGAGTCCTGTCCGGCGGCGTCTATGTCCTCACGGGAACGCTGCCGCGGCGCTCACGAGATGAAGCGGCGGCCGCCATCGAGTCGGCGGGTGGAAAGGTGAGTGGAAGCGTGTCGAAGAAGACGACGGCAGTCATCGCCGGCGAGGAGCCGGGGAGCAAGCTCGACAAGGCGAAGTCCCTGGGCGTCGCCGTGTGGACCGAGGACGACCTCGACCGGGCGCTCGGAGCCTCTTCTTGAGCGCGCTCTCGAGCTCGGAGGCGCCGCTCATCCTCGTCGTCGACGACGACGCGGGCAGCCGGAGAGCCATGGCCCTGACGCTTCAGACCGACGGCCGCCGCGTGGAGGAGTTCGCCGACGCGGACGCCGCCCTCGAACGGGCGATCGAGGATCCCTCGGTGGCCCTCGTCGTGACCGACCTCAAGATGCCCGGCAAGAGCGGGCTCGACCTCGCGGCGGACCTCGC
>DASVJU010000028.1:0-3501 GCA_036385755.1 Thermoanaerobaculia bacterium | reverse complement strand
CCCGATCCCCGGCCGCCGCCTCCGCCGTAGGACAATCGAGCCCGCAGGAGACTTCTTGAATCCCTCCTCTCATCTCGTCCTCGGCATTTCCGGTGCGAGCGGCGCGCGCCTCGGCCTGCGCGCCCTCTCGCTCTTCGCCGGTTCCCCGGACGTTCACTGCCTCCACGTCGTCGTCTCGCCGCGCGCGCTCCTCGTGGCGCGCACGGAGATCGACGCGGGCATTTTCTCCGCCCCGGCGCTCGTGGACGCCGCGGGCCTCGATCAGGCGACGCGCTCGAAGGTCGCGCTCTATCCCGAAAACGCGGTAGACGCCCCGATCTCGTCGGGCTCGTTCAGGACGCGCGGGATGGCCGTCCTGCCGTGTTCGGCGGGCTCCCTCGCGGCGATCGCGCATGGCACGTCGCGCGGCCTCCTGCAGCGCGCGGCCGACGTGTGCCTGAAGGAGCGGCGCCGGCTCGTCCTCGGCCTTCGCGAGACGCCGCTTTCCCTGATCCACGCCGAGAACATCGCGCTCGTGACGCGCGCCGGCGCGATCGTCGCGCCCCCCGTTCCGGCGTTCTACGCGGCGCGCACGGCGGAGGAGATGCTCGACGCGTACCTTCTCCGGGTCGCGGACCTCTTCGACATTCGCGTCGACACGGACGACTTCCGCTGGAAGGGCGGAGCGTGAAGAGGTTTCTCTCCCTCGTCACCTTCTCGCACACGATCTTCGCGCTACCGTTCGCGCTTCTCTCCGCGGTGCTCGCCGCGGGCGGCGTGCCGAACGCCGGAAAGCTCCTTTGGATCCTCGTCGCGATGGTCGGCGCGCGATCGGCCGCGATGGCCTTCAACCGCATCGCCGACCGCACGATCGACGCGTCGAACCCGCGCACGAAGACGCGCGACATTCCGGCCGGCCGCATATCGGTGGGCTCCGCGTCGGCTTTTTGTTTGCTTGCCACGGCCGTCTTCGTCCTCGCGGCGTGGCGGCTCAACCCGCTGTGCCTCGCTCTTGCGCCCGTCGCGCTCCTCGTCGTCCTCGGCTACTCGTACACGAAGCGCATCACGACGCTTTCGCACCTCGTCCTCGGGCTGGGCCTCGCGATCGCGCCCGTCGGAGCGTGGATCGCGGTGACGGGCCGGTTCGCGGCGACTCCGGTCGTGCTCGGCCTTGCGGTCCTCTTCTGGGTGGCGGGCTTCGACGTGATCTACAGCCTGCAGGACGAGGCGTTCGACCGCGCGCAGGGCCTCTTCTCGCTGCCGGCGCGCCTCGGGGCCCGCCGCGCGCTCGATCTCTCGACGGTCTTCCACGCGGTCTCGCTCGCGCTCCTCTACGGCGTCTTCGTCCTTTCGGGAGGCGGGCCGCTCTTCGGCGCGGGCGTCGTCCTCGCGGGGATCTTCCTCGTCAGGCAGCATGTCCTCGTGTCCCCGAAAGACCTCTCGCACGTGAATCGTGCGTTCTTCACCGCGAACGGCTGGCTGTCCGTGGCCGTCTTCCTCTGCGGCGCTCTCGACGTCCTCCTCAGGCGCTAAACTCGCCGCGTCGTGCCGGCGCCCACCCCGAAGGAATTCCCGCTTCGCCACATCGCGATCGAAGGCCCGATCGGCGTCGGGAAGACCGCGCTCGTGGGACTCCTCGCGAAACGTTTCAGCGGTACGCAAATATTGGAGGACGTTACAAACCCGTTTCTCGCGGACTTCTACGCGGGAAAGAAGGGCGCCGCGTTCCAGGCGCAGATGTTCTTCCTGCTGTCGCGCTACCGCCAGCAGCAGGAGATCGCCCAGATCGACCTCTTCAGGAACCTCGTCATCGCGGACTACACGTTCGCGAAGGACAAGATCTTCGCGTACCTCACGCTGAACGACCCCGAGATCGCGCTCTACGACAAGCTCTACGCCACGCTCGCCGCGAACGTCCCGCGGCCCGACCTCGTCGTGCACCTGACCGCGAGCGTCGAGACGTGCGTGGCGCGCATCAGGAAGCGCGGACGGACGTACGAAAAGGCGATCGCGCCCGAGTACCTGAAGTCCCTCGTCGAGGCCTACAACTACTTCTTCTACCACTTCCGGGACTGCCCGCTCCTCGTGGTGGAGACGAACGACATCGATTTCGTGGAGAAGAAGGGCGACCTCGAAGACCTCATTACGCAGATCACGCGCCCGTTCCGGGGGACGCAGATCTACGTCCCGCGCGGCTCGAAGAAATAGAGAATGGCCCGCGAAACCCCTCGTGAAGAGACCCTGCGCGAAAGCGACGGGCTTGCGGTTTCGCCGGCGAACGCCGGCCTCTCCGAAGAGGAACGCCGGGCCGCGCCGGGTCTTTTTCGCGCCCTTCTCGCGGGCCATCTCGTCCACGCGCTGGGAGAGAGGAAGGCCGGGAAGATCCTCGCCGCGGTGAGGATGGCGCTCGAAATGGAGCCGGGCCTTCGCATCGAGTCGATCGAGCTGAGGGATGCGGAAACCCGCGAGACCGTGAACAGGCTGCGAGGCCCCGCCCTTCTCGAGGCGGTGGTTCATGCGGGCCGGACGCGCCTCACGGACGGCGTGCGGCTCGGGTGAGAAACAGTCTCTCCATCTTTTCTCTTGCTTTTGCTGGCGTTCTTGTTTCTCATTGATGAATTAACTCTCGGAGAGTTCGGTGGTCCATTCCCCGACGTCTTCGCCGGCCTTGAGGTTCATGGCCGGGCGGTTCTGGTCAAGGTCTTGTTCAAGGAGGTTCTCCCCTATTTCCAACCCCAGGGGTCACATACGGGAAACGACCCCACCGAAGCCTCCCGAAGTCCCGGAGCCGGTAAAGGTTTCCCTCACCCCAACCCGGCGGTCGCCGCTCCCTCCGGAGCTGCGCCCGCGATTTCCCCATGGTTCTCCGATTTCGAATCGGAAACCTTCTCTGGAGCTCTGATGTATACGGACAAGACCATTCCCTGTATCGACTGCAGCACCCCTTTCACGTTCACGGCGAACGAGCAGGAGTTCTACGCGCAGAAGGGCTTCTCGAACGAGCCCAAGCGCTGCAAGAACTGCCGCGACAAGCGCAAGACCGGCGGATTCGGTGACGGCGGCGCGCGGCAGCTCTACAACGTGACGTGCGACGCGTGCGGCAAGACGACGCAGGTGCCGTTCAATCCCACGAACGGCAAGCCCGTCTACTGCCGCGACTGCTACCGCGAACGGCGTCCGGCACGATAGGGGGGACGGGGGGAAAGATCAGGGATCTTTCCCCCCGGATTTCAGCGCGCCCCGCGCGCTGCTAGAGTCCTTTCCGAAATGAGCGTTCTCGCTGCCCGTCCGCTCTTCGTCGCCGATTCCGCGCTGGATCTCGTCGGTTCGACGCCGATGGTCCGGCTCGCGCGTTTCGCCGGGAACGGGACGGCCGAGATCCTCGCCAAGTGCGAGTTCCTGAACCCCGGCGGCTCCGTGAAGGACCGCATCGGCGTCGGAATGATCCGCGACGCGGAAGAGAAGGGTTTCCTGAAACCCGGAGGGACCATCATCGAGCCGACGGCGGGCAACACGGGGATC
>DASVJU010000027.1:0-2084 GCA_036385755.1 Thermoanaerobaculia bacterium | reverse complement strand
GGGAGATCACGCGGTTGCGGCTGGCACGGCCTTGCAACTCTCTGGATGTCCGGGGCGAGAAGCCCAGGGCAGAAAGAGAGGCCGATCATGAACAACAAGATGCGCAACCTGACGCTGTCCGCCGCGGCCCTCGCGGCCCTGATGGTAGTGGCTCCGAAGGCATCCGCCCAGGCCTGGAGCCGCGGCCGCGGCTCCGAATCGCCGCGAAGGGAGCTCCGCGGGAACGAACGCCGCGATTTCCGGGGACAGGAATTCCGCGGGCACGAACGCGAAGAGTTCCGTGGCCGGGAGTTTCGCGGAAACGCGTTCCGCGGGCGGTCGTTCTCCCGTCCGGCGGCAGCGTTCTACGGCCGCGGCTACGTCAGCCCCTTCCGCGTTTTCGCCGGTAGCCGCTTCTACTCCTACCGCCCGGGGCCCGGCTATTTTTTCGTGGGCGACCTCGGCTGGGTCTTTCCGCCCTTTCCCGGCGCCGTCTGGGTTCCTGCCCACTACGACTACGACGGCGTCTGGGTCGAAGGCTGCTGGCGGTAACCGATCGCGCTACTTCCTGAAGAGCGGAAGCAGGGTCGGCTCGAGGCGACGGTACAGCGCGGCCGTCGCCTCGACGTCGCGGCGGCAGTAGTCGGCCACCTCGCCGAGGCGGCCTTCGCGATAAGCGTCCCCGACGGCGTAGCCGTGCATCTCGGCGGTCTTGGGCGACGGAATGCCGAACGCGACACAGGCGGAGTGAAGCGAGGGCGCCTGGTCTCGGGACACGGTTCCGTGAAAAGTAAGGACCTCGAGGAGATCGACGTGCGATTCGATCGAATATCGATAGCCGGAGAGATTCTTGGAGGGTGAGAGGCCATGAACCGCGCTCCGTACCGAAAGGAACGGTCCGTCGAAGGCGCGTCCGTTGAAGGAGACGAAGCGGCCGTAACTAGAGAGCTTTTCCCAGAACTCCGCCAGCATTTCCTTTTCGGAGCACCCGACGATGTCGAAGAGTCCGTCGGCGGATTTCGCATCGCTCCGCTCCGGGGCCTCGTGCCAGACGCCACCCTTTCCCGACTCGGGGTTCATCATGGCGATCACGATGACCTTTCCCATGTAGGGAGACAGCGCCCCGCCCTCTTTCCTTCTAAGAAAATCTTCGTGATCTTCGGCCCATCGCGTAAGCCTTCCGCGCTGGAGCGCATCGAGCTCGAGCCACGGGAACGACACCGTCTCGATGTCGAAGACGACCGTCTTCATGGCGCGAGAGCTTACTTCGGTGCGGTTGCGGGCGGCGCGGGAGCCGGCGGGGCGGACGCCGCCGGCGCGGGCGGCGCCGGAGCGCCGAGGCGCTCGGCAAGCCACGCGAACGCCGCGGCCTTCGCCTCGGGATGCTCGCGGAGCACCGCGAGGTTGTGAGAGCCGCCGGGGAAAAGGAGCATGCGCTTCGGCTCGGCGGACGCCGCAAGAAGCTTCTTCGCGGAGTCCGCGCGGCCGGGGTCCTGGGTGCACGCGAGGACGAGCGCGCCGCGCGGCGTCACGGGAGCTCCGCCCGCGAGTGACACGACGCGCGGCTCGTTGACGGAGAGGGCGACGGCGGCGTCCACCTGGCCCCGCGACGAGGCGAGGAGCGCGAGGTAGCCGCCGACCGAGAGCCCGACGGCTGCCGTCTTCGGCGACTTCGTCCGGAGCCATGCGGCGGCGGCCGCCACGTCGCGCGGAAAGCCGGCCGGGTCGCCGAGGAGGCGCGGAGAGATCGTGATCGTCGCGCCGGCCTTCTTCGTCGACTCGCCGTGGGCGCGAAGGTCGAAGGAAAGAGTCGCGAAGCCGAGGCCGTGGAGCTCCTCGGCGAACGGCTCCCACTCGCGCCTCTCGCGCGAGAAGTCGTGGATGAGGAGGACGCCGGACGCTTTCGCGTTGCCTTCGACGGGTCTCCATGAGGCGGCGAGGGCGACGCCGTCGGCCGTCGGGATCGTGACGCGGTACGGGTCCGCGGGCCGCGGAACGGGCGTGGGCTCGGGGGTCCTTCTTTTCTTCTTCTTCGCAGCCTCGGCCGTGCCGGAGGCGAGACCGAAGACGAGAGTGAAGGTCGTCCACGCGACGACCATGGCGAC
>DASVJU010000026.1:0-10628 GCA_036385755.1 Thermoanaerobaculia bacterium | reverse complement strand
GAGGCCGTGAAGGCCCGCGCGATCTCGAGGAGCGCGGCGACGCCGGACGCGTTGTCGTCGGCGCCCGGATGGATGGCGTCGTCCATGACGCCGAGGTGGTCGAGGTGCGCCCCGAGGACGATCGCCTCGCCCGCGAGCTTCGGATCCGACCCCGCAAGGACCCCGACGACGTTCCGGCTCACGAACGCCCGTTCTCTCCCGCTCGTGCGGAGCGTGACCGTCACGCCCGGCAGCGCCCGCGGAGCGCCGGGACCGGACGCGCCCAGCAGCGCCGCGCCGACGCTGGGCGAGACGCGGGCGAGAAGAAGCCCCTCGTCGTCGAGACCGTCGTCGTCGAGCCGCCAGTATGTCTTCTCGTCGGGCCTGTTCGCCGGCAGGATCCGCGTGCCCCAGTCGTCGCCTTCGACCGCGAGGATCGCGATCGCTCCCAGGCTTCGGGCGAGATCCTGCTTCGCGACATACCGATCGTCGAACTTCTCCGCGGCCCACCGCTCCACGAGGTCCGGCGTGCGCCACGCGGCGCCGCCCGGCGCCCCGCCGAGGAGGACGACGATCTTTCCCTTCACGTCGAGACCGCGATAGTCGTCGCGCGCGGGCGACGTCTCGCGGATGCCGTAGCCCGCGAAGATGACGCCCGCCGTGAAGCTCCGCGCCGGGACCTGCGGGATCAGGCAGTCCGTCCCCGAGACGAACGTCCGGCGGTCCACCGACTCCCCGCGGCGGCTCTCGATCTCCAGTGTGCCCGTTCCGCCCGTGATCTCGCGGAGGGGAACGTCCTGGAAGTAGGTCTTTTCCGCGAGGGGCGGGATCCCGGCGAGCGCGAGGTGGGCCGCGGCGTACTCAGCTGCCGCGTCGAGCCCGCGCGCGCCGAGGCCGCGTCCTTCCAAAGCCAGTGAGGCGAGGAACCCGACGTGCGCCGCGAGCGCCGGCGTTCGCAGCGCCGCCACGGCCGCGGCGACGGGCGGCGGCAGCGGTTCGACCTTCGCGGCGCGGACGAAATCGGCGGCCGGATCGGGCGTCTGCGCAAAGGCGGTTGCGGCGAAGAGGCCGCAAAGGGCGGCGACGATCGACGGGGACGGTCGGTTCATCCTTCTTCCTTCAGAGGAGTCTTTCTTCGGAAAGCGCCAGCCGAGCGAGCCTCTCCTCGATGACGGTCACGCCGATGCCCGGTCCCGCCGGCACTTCGATGAACCCTTCCTCGTCGAGGATGACCGGGGGCTCGACAACGTCCTCGTGGAAGTAGCGGCTCGTCTCGGAGGTGTCCCCCGGCAGCGTGAAGCCGGGCAGGGTCTGCAGGTGGATGTTGACCGCGCGCCCGATGCCGGTCTCGTCCATCCCTCCCGACCAGACCGGGATGCCGTGCGCCGACGCGTGGTCCAGGATGCGCATCGACTCGAGGAGGCCCCCGACGCGGCCCTGCTTCAGGTTCAGGATGCGGCAGCCACCGAGCGCGATGGCCGCGGCTGCGTCGTCGAGGGAGTGGATTGACTCGTCGAGACAGAGCGGGGTCTTCAGGGATTCTTGCAGGATCGCGTGCTGGTAGAAGTCGTGGTACGAGAGGGGCTGCTCGATCATCATGAGATCGAATGCGTCCAGCCTTGCGAGGTGCGGCGCGTCGGTGAGCCGGTAGTCGCCGTTCGCGTCCACCATGAGCGGGAGCGCGGGGAACCTCTCGCGCACGGCGCGGACCCAGTCGACGTCCTTGCCCTTCTGGATCTTCATCTTGACCCGGTGGTACTTCTTCCCGACCGCTTCCTCCACGGCCGCGACGAGGGCGGCGGGCGATTCCTGGATCCCGATGCTGATGCCCGACGGGACTTTCTTGCGCGGCCCGTCGAGGAGCGCGTGGAGCGGGATCCCCTTCCGCTTCGCGATCAGGTCGAGGACGGCGTTCTCGAGCGTGGCGCGCGCCATCTCGTGGCCGCGCACATGGCGCATCCTGCGCTCGAGCTCGCCGAGCGGGGCGCCCGGATCCAGGAGTGGGAGGAGGAAGTCCTTGAGGACGTGCCGGGCGGTCGTCGTCGTCTCGTACGCATAGAACGGGTCCGGATCGGCCACACATTCGCCCCACGCCGTCAGGCCGCCGGCCGAGAGCCGGAGGAGAAGCGCGTCCTTCGTGGTCCAGACAGCCGTCGAGATCGCGAACGGGCTGACGAACGGCAGCCGCACGAGAAAGAGGTCGACGTGGTCGACCGGAGGCACTTTCTCCGCGAGGAGCGCGGCGAGCGCGGCGGAGTTTTCCGTCATGGCGCGCCCTTCTTGGCCACGACGCGCAGGACCGGCAGGAGGCCGTCCTTCCCGGCGAGCGCGCGGAAGCGCGGGTACTGGTAGAGGCCATAGAGCGCAGACGGCTCGAGAACGAGCGCGGCGCGGACGGCGGCCTCGCCGTCGAGGGCAACGAAGAGGCTGCCGGCCGCGAGCTCCGCCCTACGCGCCTCGCCACGACGGACGATCTGGCGGCCCCCGTAGCGGCTGTAGACCTCGTCGAAGTCGTCCTCGACGCGGACGAGCGTTGCCGACTCTACGGTCACGGTGCGGGGCGCGGCGACCGTCTCGAAGGGAATCCCGTGCTTTTCGAGGAGCGACCGAAACACCTCCGCGGCCGCCGGGACGACGGCGTAGCCGAGCGGCGTCGGAACGGAGGACTTGACGGCCATCTCGGTCATCATGTTCGGCGTCGGGATCTTCACGACACGCCCGCTCGCGATCTCGACGACGGGGAACTCCGTCACCGTCGGGCCCGGGTTGACCCAGAGGTAGTGGGCGGGGAGAAACGCGGGGAGGGCCCGCGCCCGGGCGCGCTCGATCGCCGCGAGGTCCTCGGCGTGGCGGGTGCCGCCGGAGAGGAAGCGCCGGTAGAGGACGAGGTACGCGTCCACGCGGTTGCCGAGGTCACCCGGCGGAGCGGCGCCTTCGTACGCGGCCGCCTCGATGATGAACGAGAGGCCGCCGTACATTCCGACCGCGTTGACGGCGCTGTCGACGTCCGGGGCCGAGTGACGCTGCTCACCGTCCGGCGGTGCCTCACCCACCCAGTACCGCAGGAACGGATGCCCGGCCTGCGCCTCGACGCCCGCGGACTCGTCCACCCATCGCCGCGCCGCGGCGACGACGCCGCGGTCGAAGAGCGGGTTGTTCAGGCCGTCCATCGTGATGTCGGGCCACTTCCGCCAGCCCTTCGCAAGCCACGATTTCGGGTCGCGCGAGAACTCGTGCGAGTCCACGGCCAGGTGCGGTCGCACGCGCCGGACGATGCGGTGGAGCGCCTGCGTCTCGGGCTGCTCGAGCGCCATGTGGTCGCGGTTGAGGTCCGCGCCGGCCGCGTTGTGGCGCGTCCCGGCCTCTGCCCCGTCGGGATTCACCATCGGCAGGATCCAGAGGTCCACGTCCGGCGGCAGGAGCGACGGACGCCGCGCGATGTCGCGAATCAGGAAGAGAAGCGCATCCTTCCCCGAGAGCTCGTCGCCGTGCTGCTGCGCGTAGAAGAGGACCTTCCGCGCGGGCGTGGCCCCGGGAGCCGCGGTCGAGAGATGGACGAGGTAGACCGCGCGACCCTGCGCGGTCCGGCCCTCCACGGACACCGTGACCGGGCTCCTACCGTCGACGGAGCGGAGAAATGTCTCCATCTGCGCGTACGAGGTCGTCTTCGCGAGCGTGCGGTGATCTTCCGGCAGGATGCCCGGCTCCGCCGCCCATAGGGCTCCTGCGACGAGGAGCGGCGCGACGGAGAGAAAACGAAGGGTGAGATCTCTCATCTAGAACGGCCCCCAGTGCATCAGAACGGGCGGGACGAGCAGCAGGAATGCGAGGACGCACAGTGTCAGCATCAGCGGCAGGAACCAGCGCGCCCACGTCTCCCACGGGATCTTCGCCATCCCGAGAACGCCCATCGTGACGGCGGAAGTCGGGAGGATCGGGTTGATCAGCTCGCAGAGCTGGTACGCGTAGACCATCGTCTGCCGCGTGAGCCCGACGAGGTCGGCGAGCGGCGCCATGATCGGCATCGTGAGCGCGGCCTGCGCCGTCCCGGAGTGGATGAAGAAGTTGATGACCGACTGGACGACAAACATCACCTGTGCGGCCACGACAGCCGGCAGCGCGGAGATGAGCCCCGAGCTGACGTAGAGGATCGTGTCGAGGACCCGCGCCTCGCGGGCGATGATGAGAAGCGCCCGGCCGCACGCGATGATGAGCGTGACGTTGACCATGTCCTTCGCGCCCGCGACGAAACTCGTCGCAATCTCGCCGGGCTTGAGGCCCGCGACGGCTCCCATCAGGAGCCCCATGGCGAGGAACAGCGCACCGATCTCCTCGATGAACCAGTGCGCCTGGAGGATTCCCCACACGAGCGCGACCATGCCGGCGAGGAAGAGGACGATGACGAGGAGGCGCCGGACGGTCCACGGCTCGGGCGGGGCGCTCGCGTCGAACCCGGCGCGTTCGCGGGCGCGGTCCAGCTCGTAAACGGGGCTCGACTCCGGCCGGCGCTTGACGCGCGCGGCGTAGACCATCACCCACCCGACGATCACGCCCGTGCAGACGAACCACGTGATCACCCGGTAGCCGAGGCCGGAGTAGAGCGGCAACCCGACGAGCCCCTGCGCGAGGCCGACTGTGAACGGGTTGAAGAACGCGGCCGCGAACCCCGAGGCCGCGCCCAGGAACGGGATCGAGACGCCGACGATCGAGTCGTAGCCGAGGGAGAGCGCGAGCGGCACGCAGATGAGGACGAACGGGATGACCTCCTCGGCCATCCCGAAGACCGAGCCCGCGAGGGAGAAGACCGTCATGAGAACCGGGATCATCAGCCTCTCGAGATGCGGCCTCCCGGCGAGCGCCGACGTGATCTTCCGGATGCCCTGCTCGACGATCCCCGTCGTCTGGATCACGTTGAAAGAGCCGCCGATCAGGAGGAGAAAGGCGATGATGAGCGACCCGTCGAGGAAGCCGCGGATCGGGGCGATCACGAGCCACTGCGGCCCGAGAACGACCTTCGCCACGCGCTGGTACGTGCCGGGAATCGTCACCTGCCGGCCGCCCTTGTCGACGGTCTGGTACACGCCCGACGGCACGAGCCACGACAGGACGAGGACGAGGACGATGAGGCTCCCCACGATCACGAGCGTGTGGGGCATCCGGATCCGGCGTTCGGGCGGCGCGGGATCGGTCATCGGCATCCGATCAGAAGGTCGCGAGGAAGTCCGCGAGAAGGATGGAACGGCGCTCGAGCGACCCGAGGTCGAGCCACTCGTCGCGCGTGTGCATTCCCTCGCCGACCGGCCCGAGACCGTCGACGACGGGGATACTGCCGGGATCCGCAAGGAAGTTCGGAAACGAGATCCCGCCGCGGTCCTCCTCGAGCTCGAGATGGAACCCGCGGGCCGCCGCGAGCGCGACGGCGCGGCGCGCGAGATCCGCCCCGGGGCCTTGCGGGCTCACGGGTGGCACCGTCGCTCCCGTCGCGAAACGCATCGTCACGCCGTGCTCGGAAGCGACGCGCCCGGCGAGAAGCGCGAGTTCCTCGCCGGCGACCACGCCCTCGGCGGCTGTCAGGTACCGGAATTCGCCCTCGGCGACGGCGCGGTCGGAGACGACGTTGAGCTGGCGCGCCGTGCCGAGGAGGCCTGCGTTCGCGCCGAGCTCGTTCACGAAACCGGCGTCGCCGCCGACGAGGCGGGCGACGTTTACCGTGCGGCCGGGCCCGGCCACGGAGAGCTTCTGCGCGCGCGCGGCCCAGTCGGCCACCGCGGCGAGCGCGGACTTGCCGTCCCAGTAGGCGAGGCCGGAGTGCGCCGCCTTCCCGGTGGCCTCCAGCTTCCACTCCGTGAGCCCGCGCCGGCCCGTGACGAGCGTCTCGCCGCCCGCGCACGCGCGGCCCGGCTCGAGGACGAGCACGAGCCGCGCCCGCTCACTCCAGCGGCGCATGGCCGAGGTCGAGATCGCACCCTCGGATTCCTCGTCGGGGACCGCCACGATGAGGATGTCCGCCGGCGGCTTGCGACCGGTGGCGGCGAGGAGGTCGAGAGCCCCTACCAGCATTGCGAGGCCGCCCTTCATGTCGAGAGCGCCGGTGGCGAGGAGCCTGTCGGACTCGAGCTTTGGCTCGCAGGCCGGAAGGACGGTGTCCATGTGACCCACGAGGAGGACGTGCCCGTCGGCAGCTCCCGGGCCGCGCGCGAGGAGGACCGGCTGCACCTCGCCGTGCGCGTCGCGCTCCTCGGCGATCTCGACGGCAAGGCCGTGGCGTTCGAGTTCGGACGAGAGCCGCGCCGCGACGCGCCGCAATCCGTCCGCGTTGCCGCTCTCCGAGGAGATCGCGCAGAGGTCCACGAGCAGGGCGCGAGTCGCGGCGAGGACGTCCCCGTGGGGACTCTCCGTGTGTGCGGTCAACCGGTCACCTGACCGCGAGTGTATCCTCGGCGCCGCTGCGCTCCTTCCGACGCTTCCCGCTCGCCCGCCCCGTCCTCCGACGCCTGTGGATCGTCCTGCTCGCGCTTCCGTGCGTCGCGCAGGCGGGAACCCGGCCGCTCGCCGTGGAGGACCTCGCCAGACTCCGCACCGTGTCGGACGTCCAGGTTTCGCCGGAGGGCGACTGGGTCGCGTACACGGTGGCGGGCCTCGACGCGGAAGAAGACCGCCAGCAACGGGATCTCTGGATGGTGAGTTGGGACGGGGTCCGGAGGATTCGCCTCACGTGGGGACCCGCGAGCGCGAGCAAACCACGTTGGAGCCCTGTTGGCAATCAACTGGCGTTTCTCGCCTCCCGCGGTGAAGAAAAGGAAATCAAAAAGGGACCCCAGGTGTGGCTTCTGGATCGCGCGGGTGGGGAAGCCCAGCGGATCACGAGCATCCCGGGCGGCGTGTCGGTCATGTCCTGGTCGCCCGACGGCAAGAAGATGGTCCTCGAGGTCGAGGATCCCGATCCCGACGAGGAGCCGGAGCTGAAGGAAGGCTGGAAACGCAAGACCAGGCCGCCAGTCGTCGTCGACCGCTACGGGTTCAAGAAGGACAGCGACGGTTACCTGGGAGCGCGCCGTAGCCATCTTCTGCTCCTGGACGTCGCCTCGGGGAAAGTCGAGCCCCTCACGACGGGCCGCTTCTCCGAGGAGGCGCCGGCGTGGTCTCCCGACGGCGCCCGCATCGCCTTCGTGAGCAACCGGACGCCGGACCCGGATCGGAACGACGAGTCGGCCGTCTTCGTCGTGGAGGCCAGGGCGGGGGCGGAAGCGCGCCAACTCACGTCCCACGGAGGTCCGGACGGAGGCAAGCCCTCCTGGAGCCCCGACGGGAAGTGGATCGCCTTTCTGCGCGGGGACGAGACGAAGTACACGGCCTACAACCAGAACAAGCTCGCCGTGGTGCCTTCGACGGGAGGCGCCGCGCGCGTCCTGACGGAGGCGCTGGACCGGAGGGTCTACGGCCCGCTGGTCTGGAGCCGGGACAGTACGAGCCTCGCCTTCCTCGTTCAGGACGACCGCGCCAAATACGTCGGCCGCGTGGCCCTGTCCGGCGGCCCCGTGGAGAAGCTCACGAGCGGGCGACGGATCGTCGACGATCTCGCGGCGCGGAAAGACGGCGACTTCGCCCTCCTCGCCGGCACCGCGAACGATCCTCTCGAAGTGGCGGCGCTTCACGGCGGCGTCCTGCGCGCGCTCTCGGCCCACAACGAGTGGCTGCGGGAGGTCCGCCTCGGGACCGTCGAGGATTTCTCGAGCCGGAGCACGGACGGCACCGAGGTCCACGGCCTGCTCGCAAAGCCCCCGGACTTCGAGACGGGCAGGAAGTATCCCGCGATCCTCTGGATCCACGGCGGACCCAACATGCAGGACGAGCACGGCTTCCGCTTCGAGCGCCATTTCCTCGCCGCCCGCGGCTTCGTGGTCCTCGCGGTCAACTACCGGGGCGGATCCGGCAGGGGATCCGCGTACCAGAAGGCGATCTTCGCGGACTGGGGGAACAAGGAAGTCCAGGACCTGCTCGGCGCCGCGGACGAGGCTGTACGCATGGGCGTCGTCGATCCCGACCGCCTCGGCATCGGCGGCTGGAGCTACGGCGGCATTCTCACGAACTACGTCATCGCGCGGGACTCCCGATTCAAGGCAGCGGTGAGCGGCGCGTCGTCGTCTCTCCAGCTCGCGATGTACGGCACCGACGAGTACGTCCTGCAGTACGAGTCCGAGCTCGGCCCGCCCTGGAAGTCCGCGGACCTCTGGATCCGGCTCTCGTATCCGTTCTTCCATGCCGACCGCATCAAGACGCCCACGCTCTTCATGGGAGGCACGCGGGATTTCAACGTCCCCGTCGCCGGCGCCGAGCAGATGTATCAGGCGCTGCGCAGCCTGGGCATCGAAACAAGCCTCGTGATTTACCCGGACCAGCATCACGAGATTGGCCCTCTCTCCTACCAGCGAGACCGCCTGGAGCGCTATTCCGCCTGGTTTGCCCGGTTCCTGAAGCCGTAACTCCTCGAGCGGGCGGCCGAATCCGCCGGGATGCCAGCCGTATACTCCGCGCCCGTGGACTGCCGTCGGTTCCGAGGTCGAAGATGAGAATCCGGGCAAAGGTGTTGGCCGTGGCCGCAGTCGCCCTGCTTCACGCTCCCCTCGTGAGCGCGCAGGAATGGCGCGGAGGAAACGCACGCGTCGAGGGCAACGTGAAGAGCGAGAAGGGAGATCCCATCGAGGGCGCAAAGGTCTCCCTCCGCTGGGGTCGGAGCAGCCACGGAGGACCGGATCTGCAGACCGACAAGAAGGGACACTGGGCGATCCTCGGACTTGCAGGCGGCTCCTGGAACGTGGACATCGGGGCGGCGGGTTACCAGACGAAGAAGATCAGCGTCAGCCTGAGCGAGACGACGCGGAACCCCAGCGTCGAAATCCGGCTCGAGCCTGAAGTCGCGCAGGTTCAAGCCCGCGAAGAAATCCTCGTCGGCGGCAGAAAGATCTCGACGGATGCCGCCGCCGCGCTCGAGGCCGGGAACGCGGCGCTGGAAAGGAAGGATTACGCGGCGGCACGTGAGCACTATCTGAAGGCGCTCCCGGAGCTCCCCGACAACACCGCGCTCCTGATGAGGATCGCACTCGCCTTCGAGGGAGACGACAAGCCGGACGAAGCCCTCTATTACGCGCGGCAGGTGATCGAGAAGGAGCCGGAGAACCTCAACGCGCGCCTGACGGTCGCGGGAATCGAACTCGAGAGAGGACACCTTGACGCCGCCAAGGATGCGCTCTCCCGCGTGCCGGAGGAGAAGTTCACCGACTCGATGTACCTCAACATGGGCATCATCATGTTCAACAAGAGCAACCTCCCGGCGGCGGAGGACTACTTCTCGAAGGCGATCGCGAAGAAGGCGGACGTCGCCGACGCCTACTACTTCCGGGGCCTGACGCGCACTCAGGGGAAGCGTGCGGCCGAGGCAAAGGCCGACTTCCTGAAGTACCTGGAGCTCGAGCCTTCGGGCAAGGAAGCCGGCACAGTGAAGGCGATTCTCGAAACGCTCAAGTGAAGGCCCGGGCCCTCGCACGCGGATTGCCTTCGCTCCTGGTCGCGCTCGCGTGCTCGGGCGGCTGCGCGAGGCCTCGAGTCTTCCCCCGCGCTCCGGTGATCCTCGTGTCGGTCGACACGCTCCGCGCCGACCATCTGCCCGCATACGGATACCACGAGGTGGACACTCCGAACCTGGACGCGCTGCAGAGGGACTCCGTCGCGTTCGACAACGCGCTCTCCCCGGTCCCGTTGACGCTGCCGGCCCACACGTCTCTCTTCACCGGCCTGCTTCCCTATGAGCACGGAGTGAGGGACAACGTCGGCTACCGGCTCTCGCCGAAGACGACCACGCTCGCGACATTCCTCAAGCATCGCGGCTATTCGACCGGAGGCGCGGTCTCCGCGTTCGTCCTCGACCATGCGACCGGAATCGCCGAGGGGTTCGACGCGTACCGTGACGACGTCGAGATGCGCGCTCCGTTGGAGGCGCTCGGGCAGGTCCAGCGGAGCGGCGCGGTCACCGAGGAGCTGCTGGAGCGGTGGATCGGCGAGCAGCCGCCGGAGAAGCCGCTCTTCGCGTTTCTCCACCTCTACGAGCCGCACAGTCCCTATGCGCCTCCGGAGCCCTTCAAGAGTCGGTATGCGCACAGACCCTATGACGGGGAGATCGCGGCCGCCGACGCCATCGTCGGACGATTTCTCGGTTTCCTGAAATCGAAGCTGATCTACGACAAGGCGATCATCGTCTTTCTCTCCGATCACGGTGAAGGGCTCGGCGACCACGGTGAGGACGAGCACGGGATCTTCCTTTACCGCGAGGTGCTCCGTGTCCCGCTGTTCGTCAAGCTGCCGGGAGGCGCGAGAGCCGGCGATAGAGTCGGCTCTCCCGTGGGGCTCGTCGACGTCTTCCCCACGGTGGCCGCACTTCTCGGAGAGAAGGTCCCTTTCCTTCTGGCCGGCGAGCCGGTTCTTTCCTTCGCAGCCCGGCCGGGCGCCGAACGGCGCCTCTATGCCGAGACGCTCTACCCGCGCCTTCACTTCGGCTGGAGCGATCTCGCCTCGCTGACGGACCGTCGGTACCAGTTCATCGAGGCGCCGAGGCCGGAGCTCTACGACTGGACTCACGACCCCGCCGAGAAATC
>DASVJU010000025.1:0-9804 GCA_036385755.1 Thermoanaerobaculia bacterium | reverse complement strand
GCAGGTCGTCAAGAGCGCGCGCGTCATGAAGAAGGCCGTCGCGTACCTGCAGCCCTACCTCGAAGCGGAGAAGAAGCCGGGCGCCGCCTCCTCGCGTGTCACGGTGCTCCTCGCGACCGTGAAGGGCGACGTGCACGACATAGGGAAGAACATCGTGGGCGTCGTTCTCCAGTGCAACGGGTACAACGTCATCGATCTCGGCGTCATGGTACGCGCGGACCGCATCCTCGCGGCCGCGAGAGAGCACGGGGCGCACGTGATCGGGCTTTCCGGGCTCATCACGCCGTCCCTCGACGAGATGGTCCACGTGGCCCGGGAGATGGAGCGTGAGGGCTTCTCGGTGCCTCTTCTGATCGGGGGAGCGACGACGAGTCCCGTCCACACCGCCGTGAAGATCGCGCCGGCCTACCGGCCGCCCGTCGTCCACGTGCTCGACGCGTCGCGCGCCGTCGGCGCGGTCAGCGGCCTCCTCGGCGCCGACGCGGCCTCTGTCGCCGACGCGAACCGGAAGAAACAGATCCTTCTCGTCGCCGAGCACGCCAAGCGAACGGCGAAACCTCTCGTGACTCTCGCCGCCGCCCGCGCCCGCAAGCCGCGCTTCGACTGGGCGGGCGCGGACCTCCCCATTCCCCTCTTCACGGGCGCACGCGTCCTCCACGACGTGCCGCTCAAGGAGCTCGTGCCTTTCATCGACTGGTCGCCGTTCTTCCACGCGTGGGAGCTGCGCGGGCGCTATCCGCAGATCCTGGAGGATCCCGTCGTTGGCGAGAAGGCAAACGAACTCTTCGCGGACGCGAAGGCTCTCCTCGACCGGATCGTGAACGAGCGCCTTCTCACGGCGCGCGGCGTCTACGGGTTCTTCCCGGCGAACGCGGACGGCGACGACATCCGCCTCTTTTCGGACGGTGCCCGGGCGCGGCCGCTCGCGACTCTCCACACGCTGCGCCAGCAGATGGAAAAGCCGGAGGGGCAGCCCCTCGAGGCTCTCGCCGACTTCGTGGCGCCTTTGGAGAGCGGGCGGCCCGACTTCCTCGGTGCCTTCGCCGTGACCGCCGGTATCGGCGTCGACGCGCTCTGCCGGGCGTTCGAGAAGGACCACGACGACTATTCCTCGATCCTCGTGAAGGCGCTCGCCGACCGGCTCGCCGAGGCCTTCGCCGAGATGCTGCACCAGCGCGCGCGCGCGGATTGGCGCTACGGCCGAAGCGAGAGCCTCACGGCGGACGACCTCCTCCACGAGCGTTACCGCGGCATCCGGCCGGCCCCCGGTTATCCCGCGTGCCCGGACCACACCGAGAAGCACACGCTCTTCACGCTTCTCGATGCCGGGGCGAACGCGGGAATCTCACTCACCGAGAGCTTCGCCATGGCGCCCGCGAGCTCCGTCAGCGGGTTCTACTTCGCCTCTCCCGAGGCGCACTACTTCGGCGTCGGCCGCCTCTCACGCGATCAGGTCGAGGACTACGCCCGGCGCAAGGGAATGCCCGTCGCCGACGTCGAGCGCTGGCTGTCGCCGAACCTCGGGTATGAGCCTGCGGCTGCGCCCCGGCCGGCAGCCGCTGCGGCTTCGGCCCCCGGCGTGCGCTGACGGCGGCCGGCGGGCGGGGCTCAGGCCCGCTCGCCGCCCCTGGAGGTCGATTCGCCGAAAAGGCCGGGCCGGGCGCACCCTCTCGCCGTATCTTGTCCTCGGGAGAATTGCCATGGACAGCACAGAGCTCAAGAGAACCCGGGACACCAGCCCCCGTCCCGACACGATGTCCCGGCTCGTCATCGGCGTTTCGCTCATCGGCGCCGGCCTGCTCTTCACTCTCGACAATTTCGGCATCATCGAGATCAGGGAATTCTGGAAGTTCTGGCCGCTCATCCTCGTCGCCGTCGGCGTCACGAAGCTCGCGGCACGGTCATTCTTCGCGGGGACCGTCTTGATCGCCCTCGGCGCGCTCCTGTTCCTCCGCACGTTCGGCCTCATTCATTTCCGGCTCAGCTATCTCTTCCCGCTCATCCTCGTCTTCATCGGACTCCGGATCGTCTTCGCGCAGCGCCCGGGCGCCCGCTCGTGGGATGCGTCCTCGAACCCCGGCGGCACCCTGAACGAGTGGGCGGTCTTCGGCGGCGGCGAGCGCCGCATCAACTCCCCCAACTTCCAGGGCGGGCAAGCGAACGCCGTTTTCGGCGGGTTCAACCTGGACCTCCGTGAATCGAAGATGGCGGGGGATCACGCGGTGATCGACGTCTTCTGCTTCTGCGGCGGAGGCGAGCTCCGCGTGCCCGAAGACTGGAACGTGATCCTGAAGGTCGTCCCGATCTTCGGCGGCACGGACGACAAGAGCCGCCGCCTCCCGGTCGATCCGGCAAGGCCTCGAAAAGATCTCCTCGTCACCGGCTTCATCCTCTTTGGCGGCCTCGGCATCAAGAACTAGGGGCGCGCGATGCACCCCTTCTTCACGCAGTCGGGACGCCTGGGCGTCTACCTTCTCGGCTGGATTCCGCTGACCGCGATTCTCGGCGGACTTCTCATGCTCGCGGGGGGACTCTCTCTCCTCGAGGCGGCCGCCCTCGCGGCTCCGCTCGGGCTCCTCTATGCGTTTCTGTGCCTCTCGTCCTGGTATCTGTGCCGGGCCTTTCCCGTCGACTCGGCCCGGCTCCTCGCGACCGCGTCCGCGCTCGCGGTCGCCTCGCTCGTAGCCGCCTCGCTCTGGCTTCTCTCAGGCACGACGCTGGCGTGGGGGCTCGCGCTCCTCCCCGTGTTCGAGACCCTGCCCGACCGGCTCGCCCACGCCGGCCCCGTGGTCTTTCTGCTCGGCGTCCTCCTCTACCTGCTCGTCCTCGCGATGCACTACGTGCTCGAAGCCGCGGAGGCCGCGCGCGCCCAGGAGCGCCGCGCGGCGGAGCTCCGGACGCTGGCCAAGGAGGCCGAGCTTCAGGCCCTCAGGGAAAGGCTCAACCCGCATTTTCTCTTCAACAGCCTGAACTCGATCGCGGCGCTCGTCGCCGGTCGTCCGGAGGAAGCGCGCTCGATGTGCGCGCTCCTCTCCGATTTCCTGAGGACGACGCTCGGCATGTCGGAGCGCTCCTCGATCTCGCTCCGCGAGGAGCTCGCTCTCGCGCATCGCTATCTCGCGGTCGAGCGCGTGCGCTTCGGCGACCGGCTCACGGTCACCGAGGACCTGGACGAGTCCGCATCCGACGTGGCCGTCCCGCCGCTCCTCCTGCAGCCCCTCGTCGAGAATGCCGTCAAGCACGGGATCGGGGCGCGCCTCGAGGGCGGGATTCTCACTCTCGTGACGAAGCGCCGGGGAGACCGCATTTCGATCGTGGTCGAGAATCCTGCAGACGCCGGATCGGAGAGGCCCGCCGGTGCGGGAATCGGACTCGCGAACGTGAAACGCCGCGTGGCCGCGTGCTGGGGCGACGCCGGGCACGTCGGCGCCGGCCTCTCGAACGGCCGCTTCCGCGTCGAGATCGACCTGCCCGCGGGGCCGTGACGTCTCGCCTCGCGGGCCGCGGCGCTACGATCGGGCCGTGCCACCACCTCTCCTCGGGGCCGTGCTCGTCGACGACGAGGCGCTCGCGCGTTCCCTCGTGCGCCAGCTTCTCGCCGCCCATCCGGACATCCGGGTCCTCGCCGAGTGCGCGAACGGCTTCGAGGCCGTCCGGGCCGTCGCCGAAACGAAGCCCGACATCCTCTTCCTCGACGTCCAGATGCCGCAGCTCGACGGGCTCGAAGTGCTCGAGTTGATCGACCGAGACGCCGCGGGCCGGCCGGCGGTCATCTTCGTCACCGCCTACGACCAGTACGCGCTGAAGGCGTTCGATGCGAACGCCGTGGACTACCTCCTCAAGCCGTTCGACCAGGCGCGCTTCGACCGGGCGCTCGAAAGGGCGCGCACCCGGCTCGCGGCGGGCGGCGTGCCGCCCGCGTTGGCCCTCGGGCCGCGCGGCGCACCGCTGACGCGCGTCGTCGTGAAGGATGGCGTCACGGTGACGGTCCTGCCTGTCGAAAAGATCGACTACGTGAAGGCCGAGGACGACTACGTTCTGCTCTTCTCGGGCGGCCGGAATCACATCAAGAAGCAGACGCTCGCGAGCCTCGAGGATGCGCTCCCAAAGGAACGCTTCGTGAGAATTCATCGGTCCTATCTCCTCAACGTCGACCGCCTCCTTCGCGTCGAAGGCTCGGCGACAGGCGCCTTCAAGGCCGTCCTGATCGACGAGGCCCGCCTTCCCGTCAGCCGTGCGGGCGCGCAGCGCCTCCGCGCGCTCCTCGGGGCACGGCCGCGCTAGAGTCGCGCCGTGAACGTGAAGGGGCTCTTCGGGAGAAAGAAGCTCGCGGAGCCGCCGGCGGTTGCGAGAGACATACCGGAGGGCGACGAGAGGCGCGGCCCGGTGCCGCCCCCGCCGCGCACGGCGCACGCGCCGGGCGTGATGGTTTACGCGTTTGACGCAATTCCCTCTCAAAGCCTGTTGCGGCTCGGCGAGGGTTGCGGTGGATTCTTCTTAGAGGGGGAAGAAGGGATGGGCGGCACGGCGGCTCTGCTCGTGCTCTCTCGCGGCGGCTCCGGTGGAGGCGGCGCGACCGCCTCGCCCGCTGCGGCCGCGCTGCCGCCCCCCTCTCCCGGCGATGTCCTTCTCTTCTCTCCCTCTTACTCATTCGAAGAAATCTCCAGAACCCCTCTCCTGCCCCACCGTCACATCGGGCGCGACGGTGTCGCGGGCGCGGCTTTTCCCGGAATCACCGGCCTCCGCGTGCTCGCGCGTCTGCCGGAGGCCGGGCTCGCCGTGCTCCGGCTCGGCCCGCCTCCGGGCGCTCGATGGGTCTTCCGCGGCGTCCGCGCGTTCGCCGTCTTCTCGGGGCGCTTCGCCGCGTACGATGGAGACCACGTCAAGGAGGTTCGCGCCGGCGCGCTCGCGCGCATCACCGATCCGTCGGCGACGCTTTATCTCGAAGCCGGCAACGACGCCGCGCTCGCCGTCGCTCTCGCGGCGGACGACTTCATCGCGGCCCTGGGTTAACGCGCCCCGGGACTACAATGGCGCTCCGATTTTCGGAGGACCCCATGGTCAGTGCCAGGACGGCCCCGCCCGAGCGCGGGGCCTTGGACGCCCCCTCCCAGGAACTCTCGCCGACGATGAACCCGAAGGGCGAGATGCTGTGGGAGAGCTCTCCCTCGCGCTACATCGCGAAGGTGAGCCTCGCGACCGGCAAGGAAATCCTCCGGCCCATCGATCCCGACGAATTGCTCGTTCACGCCCACAGGGACAAGAACCCCATCGACGTCTCCGCGCAGTACCTCGCGAGCCGGCTGATCCAGTGGACCGGAAACGAGAATGCCGTCAAGGACGGTCTCAGGAAGGTGAACCTCCTCGGGATCAAGCTCGCCGAAGCGCTCGGCTCCGCCACGGGAAGCAAGGCGATCGAAAAGGGCGCCAAGAGCCTGATCGGCGTCACCGACCGGAACGTCTTCTTCAAGTTCCGCGAAGCCACGCACCTCTCCGAGAAGGAGGTCAAGGCGCGCATCGAGAAGCTGCAGCGCGACGGACGCACGCTCCTGAAGGCGCGCGGCCGGAGCCCGCGGCTGCACGTGCTCCTGACGGGCGCGACCGGATTCCTGGGCAAGGAGCTTCTCGCGCAGGCCGCGAACGACCGCCGCATCGAACGCCTCGTTTCCGTCGTGCGGCCCGAAAAGGTCCGCGATCCGAAGACGAAGGAAGTCGTCAGGGTCCTGTCGCCCGCGCAGCGAGGAGCCCTTCTCCTGAAGCGCCTTCACATCACGGGGGCAAAGGCGAGGAAGTTCGTCTTCGTCGGCGGAGACATCGAGAAGCCGGATCTCGGAATCGCGCCGCGGGAGATGGCGCGCCTCCGAAAGACGCTCACGCACGTCGTCCACTGTGCCGCGAGCGTGTCCTTCGACGACGCGTACGAGAACTCCTTCCGCGCAAACGTGCAGGGGGCGCGCAACGCCCTCCAGTTTGCCCTCGGGATCCAGGAAGGCAAGGGCTCGAAGTTCATCCAGCACGTCGCCATCGAGACGTCCTACATCCACGGGCGGAAGAAGAAGACGACCGCGCAGGAAAACGAGCTCGTGTTCCCCCGGAACTTCTACAACAACTTCTACGAGCTCACGAAGGCGATGGCGTCGCTCGAGACGGATTACACGCTCGTCGACAAGGGCCTCCGCGTGTCGCAGCTCCTCCCCTCGATCGTCATCGGCCACAGCAAGACCGGCAACAACCGGGGCGACACGAAGGTCGTGAACGCGCCCATCAACGCCTTCGGGCGCAGCAAGGAAGCGATGGACGCGCTGCAGGCGGATGCTGTGGGCCGCGGGAAGGCCTGGCTCATCGGCGCGATCGCCTCGAGCTTTCCCGGAGACGCTTCGGCCGAGCTGAACCTCGTGCCCGTGGATCGCGTCGTCGAAGGCATCCTCGCCGCTCTCACGGTTCCGGAGTCGATCGGCGAGCGGATCCACCTCGCGACGGACAACCGCATCCGGTCCGACGACATCGCCCGCATCACGCGCGAGGAGATCGGCATCGACGTGCACCTCGCCGACCCCACGCTCTTCCGCAACATCACGCTTCCGATCGTGAAGGCGGCGCTCGAAAGGGGCGGAGAGCCCAAGCTCGCGAACGCGCTCGAGAAGCTCGGGACGATCTTCGGCGGATACAACGAGTGGGGCCAGCCGATTCACGACGTCGGCAACGACGTCCGCATCCTCGGCCTGCCGGTGAGGCGCCCGAACACCGAGCACGCGTTCCGCATGCTCTGCCGCCACAACAAGTACGTCCAGGAGTTCGGCAAGGTGCGCGACCTCGACGAGATCGCGCGCCGCGAGTTCCTCTGGGAGAAGGTCCTCGACGACATCGAGAACAAGACGGGGCGCCAGGTTGCGTCGCTGCCTCCGGACGAGTTCCGCCGCTACCTCATCCAGCGGATCGACCTGAAGTCGTTTACGGCGAGGTAGGCGGCGGCAGCCGCGCTTCAGACGGCCCGGTAGCGCTTTGCGAGGAGGCCCGTGGCGAGCGAGAGGTCGAGGTCCGCGACGAGCAGGCCCTCTTCTCCGTATGGCTGATACGCGAGGAGAGTGCCGTCGGGGTTCACGACGGCCGACGTCGTCGCCGAGCCTTCCACCGCGTAATTCACCGACGCGATGAAGATCGTGTTCTCGGCCGCGCGGCAGAGGAGCGCCTTCTCGTGGAACGAGTTCGCGGGGTCCGCGAAGGTCTTCGGGGCGCAGGCTCCCGGTCCGCCCAGCTCGAGATGGGGATGGAAGACGACCTGCGCGCAGTTTCGCGCCGCGAAGCGGACGGTCTCGGGGTATCGCCAGCCCTCGTGGCAGATCACGACGCCGAACGTGACCTCTCCCACGGTGAAGACGCGGCGCGACGCCCCAGGCGTGTAGATCCCGTCCTCCGACGGATCGACCTGTACCTTGTCCTGAAAGCCCAGACGCGTCCCGTCCGAGCCGACGACGAGCGCCGTCGCGAGGAGCGCGCTTCCTTCCAGCCTCTCCGTCCCGAGGACGACGGCGATGCGCGCCGTCGCGGCGGCCGCCGCGACGCGGTCCCATGCGCTCTCGAGGAACCCCGCGTCCGGGGGAGGCGGCGCCTTGCCGAGACCGCGGTAGCCCGGGACGTAGCATTCCGGGAAGCACACGACCGCAGCTCCCGCAGCGCCGGCCCCGGCGATTGCCTTCTCGGCGAGGACGACCGATTCCTCCGGCGTTGCCGGGTATCGGAGGTTCGCGAGGGCGATCCGGACGTTCACCTTCGTCACGGCAGCGCGAGCAGGTAGTCCGACATCGCGGAGAGCTCCGCGTCGGGCAGGAACTTGAACGGCGGCATCTTCGAGCCCGGCACGAGCTTCTTCGGCTCCTTGAAGTGCGCGACGAGCCATTCCTTGTCGCGCTTGCCGAGAAGGTGGGCGAGCACGGGCCCGCGGCGGCCGCCCTCCCCGTAGAGCTGGTGGCACTGCCGGCAGTCCTCTCGGTCGATCGCGGCGCCGCCTGCACGAATCGGCGGCGGCAGCGCGGAGAGGCGCGGCCCGTCTTTCCCGAGAACCTCGACGTACGCGAGGAGCGACGGAACGTCCTTGTCGGGGCTCTCGCCGTCCTCGTCGGCCGCCTTCGCCCTCACGCTCTTCTCCTTCACGTGAGCGGTCAGCGCATCGCCGAGGAGCGCGTACCCGCGCGCCGCGAGACCGATCGTCCGGACCTGAGGGTCCGCTCCCGGTCGGCCGTCGATCCCGTGACACGAGGCGCAGCCGCGTCTCTCGTACGCGGCGAGGCCACCCAGAAGCCGCGCGTCGGGCGGCGGCTGGGAGGCCGGGTCGAGGCCCGACGGACTTCCTTTCGGGGAATCGAGCGCGCCGAACGTTAAGAGGCCGAGGAGCAGGACGGCCGCCGCGCCGCCGGCCACGAGGACGCCCCGCCGGTCGCGAGGCCGCCGGGACGTCCCGCGGTCGAGCCACGGAACGAGAGCGAGAAGGAGGATCGAGATGCCCGGGAGGACCGCGGTGCCGATCGGCTCGAGCGGGCCCTTGAAGAACTTCAGGAGCTGGAAGAGCGGGAGGAAATACCACTCGGGCCTCGGTACGTAGGAGCTGTCCGTCGGGTCCGCGAGCCGTTCGAGCGGCGCCGGATGCCGCGCCGCGAGCCAGAAGAGCGCGAGCACGAGTGCCAGCCCGACGGCGCCGTCCCGGGCCGCCTGGTAGGGAAAAAACGGCTCGCGTGGATCGGGCTCGTCGGTCGGCCCGGCGTGCCCATGCCGGCGCATCAGGAGGAGGTGGACGCCCACGAACGCGAGGGTGACGAGCGGCAAAAGGACGACATGGAGCGCGTAAAAGCGCGTCAGCGTCGCCGCGCCCACGGTGGGGCCTCCCGCCATGAGGCGTGAAGTCGCGGCCCCCACGACCGGGAGCGCCGCGGGGACCTTCGTGCCGACCACGGTCGCCCAGTACGCCTTTTGATCCCACGGGAGGAGGTAGCCCGTGAATCCGAATCCGAGCACGAGGAGAAGGAGCGCGAGCCCCACGAGCCAGTTCAGCTCCCGCGGCCGGCGATACGCACCGAAGACGAACGTGCGCGCCATGTGGAGCGCGACGAAGAGCACCATCGCGGACGCGCCCCAGTGATGGAGGCCGCGCACGAGAGCCCCCGCCGGCAGCCGCGTCTGGATCGCCTTGACGCTCTCCCACGCGTGATCCGGCGTGGGGGCATAGGCGAGCGCGAGCGCGAAGCCCGAGGCGAACTGGACGAGGAGCGCGACGAGCGCCGCGGAGCCCAAGGTAAACAGCCAGGCCCGTCGCACGGACACGGGCTCGTCGGCGAACGCGCGCCAGAGGGACGCGAGGCCGGCGCGCGACTCCAGGAACCCGAAGAGTCTCTTCACGCGTCGAGCGCCGAAGCGTCGAGCCGCGCTCGCCCGCCGTCCACGACGAGCGGCAGGCGCGTGAGGGGCCTCGGCGGCGGGCCGGCCAGCACGGCGCCATCTCTCCCGTAGACGCCGCCGTGGCACGGACAGAGGAATGCGTTGCGACCCGGGTCCCAGGAAACCCCGCACCCGAGGTGGCTGCACGTCGTGACGAGCGCCGCGAGGCCCGACGCGGCGCGGCCGTCATGTACGACGGCGAAGCGCTCCTTCACCCGGCGCGTCATGTAGCCATCCTCGACGGCGCGTTCGACGAGGATCTCTTCGGGCTGAGACGCGCCCGCGCGCAACGCCTCGAACGCGGACGCCGGGCCGATGTCGAGGAGAACGGGCTCTCGCGAGGCGCGGCGGCGGAGCGGCCCGAGGACGAAGGCG